>NZ_JCADBM010000040.1:0-48439 GCF_059359075.1 Phytohabitans sp. LZ39
GGCGGCGATGGCTCTGGCCAGTGTGGACTTGCCCGAGCCGGAGTTACCGACAACCGAGATACGCATCATGACCGGTCAAGGGTAGCGACGGGTGCGGCCGTGGGGCGACGGTCGCCGCCCAACCAGCAACCGTGGAGGGAGCGACGCAGCGGCATGGGCTCCAGATGTCCACCCTGGCCGTGTCGACTCCGCGACCGCAACGTCCTGAAATGCCGATGATAGTGCGTTGATGCTGCGCAGCCGCTTCGGTCGTTGGCTGTCTATGTGGATTCCTCTGACGTCAAGGGAAGCGACATATAGCCTGATCTTCGATGTCCGTCGACCCATGATGCGCCTGCTCAACGCGGTCGCCCAAGAACTCGTTGTCCAGGTTCCAAGATGGTTGACGCCTCCGAGGCAGATAACCCCCATTTAGGGCAATCTCTCGCTATCCTTCGCGCGTTTGGCTCGTGTCGTAGATCTATCATTTGGACAGCCGAATGGTCTGGTGAGTGCCTGGGCCGTCGCGACGGAAGTCCTCCACCGAACGGAGGGGCCGATCTTCCTCATCCGGCGCTTACGGTAAGTCGCTGTGGGATACGCCAGTATCGAGATGTAGATCAACTGCCGGCGATGATCTGCGATCTATGGGCGGCGCTTCTGTGCGACGAGGGCCCGATGTGAGGCCTGCCAAGGTGTGGAGGAAGCCTGACAAGAGGAGCTTGCAACCGACTCGTATCTGCATCGACAGACTGAAGGGGTCTCATGAAGAAGTCGACGAGACGATACCGGGCGGCGTTTAGGTCGCTAGTCTCAACCCTTTTCGCGATAGCAATGATCATCGGTGTTGGTACGCCGGCGCAAGCCTTGGGCGACAACTACCCCTGGCCCAATGCCAACATGGACGCGTTGTCGCCGCTGCGTTTCGCCTACCGTAACTGCACCGACTACGCCGCATGGACCATCAACACCCAGATGGGTGGCTCGATCGGCGACTACCGGTTCCAGTGGGCCAACATCCAATACAACGGTAGCGGACACGCTCGCGAGTGGCGTATGGGTGCAATCAGCCGCGGCATCCCGGTCAACGGAAACCCCCAACGCGGCGCAGTCGCATGGTGGGGGTCGGCGTACGGCGGCGACTACGGCCACGTCGCCATCGTGGCCGACGTGCGCAACGGCGGCAACACCATCGACGTGCACGAGTACAACGCCAACTGGAATGGCAGGTTTGGTGTACGCACCCTTCAACGGGGCACGAGTGCGTGGCCACAGGACTTCCTGCACATCGCAGACATCAACGACCCGCCAGCGCAGCACCGCACCGACGTCAACGGCGACGGCCGGGGCGACCTGACCCTCATCGCCACCGGCCTAAACGGACCTACCGGTTCGGGCCGCCTGGAAGCGCACGCGCTCAACGGCGCTACCGGCTACAGCTCATGGCTTGGCAACTGGGCCACAGCAGCCGGATACCTGGGAAGCGCTACCGACCGCGTGCTTATGGGGGACGTGAACGGCGACAGCCGCGCCGACCTGGTCCTCGTGGCAACCGGCCAGTCCGGCCCTACCGGCTCGGGCAAACTCGAGGCGCACGTCCTTGACGGCGCCACTGGGTACAGCACCTGGATGCATCATTGGGCCACAGCCGCCGGATACCTGAACCCTTCCGACGACCTCGTGATGGGCGACGTGAACGGCGACAATCGGGCCGATCTGGTGATCGTGGGCACGGGTCGTCTGAGCCCGACCGGCTCCGGCCGTCTGGAGGCACACGTACTCAACGCGGCTACCGGTTACGGCACGTGGCTCGGCAACTGGGCGACTGCGGCCGGTTACATCAGCGCTAACGACCGCCTCACTATGGGCGATGTAAATGGCGACAACCGTGCAGACTTGGTGATCGTGGCCACCGGCTTGGCGGGGCCTACCGGCTCCGGCCGTTTGGAAGCCCACGTGCTCAACGGCGGGACGAGCTTTGGCTCTTGGCTCGGCAACTGGGCGACAGCCGCCGGCTACCTAGGCACCTCAAGCGATCTCGTGGTGATGGGTGATGTCGATGGTGACAGCCGCGCAGACCTCACCATCGTTGGCACCGGACAAGCCGGACCGACCGGCTCGGGTCGGCTTGAAGCGCACGTGCTTAACGGTGCGACAGCCTTCGGCACTTGGACGTCCCACTGGGCCACGGCCGCCGGGTACCTCGGCGTTGGTGACCGGCTCGTGATGAGCTGAAAGGTGGCAGCCTGGGCGGCAGGACTTTGCGCGACCGCACATCGCTCCAGCCGCTCAGGCTCCGCTCGCGTGTCAACCGGCCACCACGCCGACCATTGGACCCAGATCGTCGGCGGCGTGGGTTGGTTGATCCGCCACCGGCTGCTGGCGGTACTTACCGCACGTGCAATTTGGTCATCAGCGCCCTGGTCGAGATCCTGGTCCTACTTGTCCTCGATGTGTTCAAGGTGCCGGTCGCCGACTACGGGCCTGGTCGCTGTCGTGGCATCAGTGCGCTCCATCGCCGGCGGCCTGACCGCCCGCCGCGTCGGTACTGGTTGGGCGACCTTGCCGCGCTGCGCTGGATACTGGCAGGCCAGGCCGGAGCATTGCTGGTCCTCACACTCGCCCACCACGGTTGTGTCCGGCAGTGCCGCGCTGGCGGTCTTCGCCGCCGGCAGCGCCATCTGGAACATGCTTGCCAACATCTACCAACAACGAGCTGCCCCGGACGAACGGCGCGGCCGGACAGCAGCACCAACCGTGTCGTCGCACTGGCCGCCGCCCCGGTCGGTGCCGTACTGGGCGGCATGGTCGCTGCCCGGTTCGGCGTTTCCGCCGTCGCCGCCAGCGACGCAGTCCTGCTATCGCTGCTCGCGGCATTGAGTTGGCGACTACTACGGACCAAACCACCGACGGACACCACAATGGACACCACCTGAGGATGCCCTTGAACAGCAGGCCTCAAAGCCCGTTCGAGCACCAGAACGTCCGCAAACGCTGCGCCTGGTTATCTCCGCGTCTCCGGACACCGTTTGAACGTCGCTTTGGACACCGCTTGATCGTCGGCGGACTTCGTGTCGGCGAGTTTCGACACCACGGTGCCGCGAGGTTGTCGGAACTCGCGGTTACCCGAGGCGCCGTAGCGCTGTCTCGATAGCGACCTCGACCCGGGCAGTCATGCCGGGCACATCGACAGGACGGCGCCCCGCGACCTGACCACGGATCCACTTCGGCCCGCTGTCTTCATAGTGCAGCAGGGCATACAGGTCCCACCACGGATCGAGGGTCACCCCGGCGATCGACTCGTAGAGCGACCGGAGCTGCTCCGCACACTCGGGTGAGTAGAGCGCCGCCAGGTATCGCCGGCAATGCCCGACGTCGATCGCACGCGACCCTCGGTGGATGGAGTTCCAGTCGGTCAGCCCGGTAATCCTGCCCCGCGACCAGAGCAGGTTGACCGGTAGGAGATCGCAGTGCAGAAAGACGGCCGTGTCCTTCGGCGGCGGCCCCGCCATGGCACCGAATGCCGCCTTCCATACAGCCGGCTTCTTTGCGTCAGCCGGTATCCGAAACCCGTCCCGGGGAGCGATCCAGGAATCCGTCCACGGCCTGAAGATCTTCGCGGGGAGATCGAGGGAATGCAGCAATACGGCAAGCTCTGCGATCCTTGTCATCCATGACCGAGGTTGCGCCGGATCGAGGTCAACATGCCCCGGCAATCGGGTCATCAGCAATGCTGGCGCGCCCCCGGTCGAAGCGCCGGTGACATCAGTGGCCAGGGTGCTCGGAACCGGGAGCCCGCTTCCTGCCACTACACCAAGGTTGGCGATCTCCGTCTCCAGAGCCTCCTCCAGGCCGAGGCCGCCCGGATACTGCCGCAGTACGACGAATCTTCGCGTTCCATGTCGTTCGACCGTCAGCCGATGCACGGCGGAGGAGACGCCACCGGTCAATCGTCGATAGCCGACGATGCGGCTACCTCGACCCATCGACGCCGCAACCCAGGCGAGAGTTCCCGCGGAGGGCCGACGCTGCCGGAACCCGCTGTCTCTCCAGTCGCCGTCGGTCATGCGCGCGAGCCTATGTGTCAGGAGCCTGCGGCGAAATGAGTTTTCTACGACCATCATCTGAGCGGCTCTGACGTGGGGTTTGTCCGTCAGTTCCGACACCACCGGGGGTGGACGCTCGATCGGATGGATTCGATGTCCGCGAGTTTCGACACCACGCTGCGTGGTGGGAGCGTCGGCTGACCCGAGACGGAGGCCGGCTGATGCCGCGGATGTCGAAGATTGAGTTGTTCGCGGCGATCCGCCGCGATCTCGGCGGGGATGTCGGGACGGACGATCGAGGAGAAATACCGGGTCGGGCGGCGGACGGTCAGCGCGGCCGCGGTGTTGGCGTTGCCGCCGCCGCGCAAGGCGATGCCGTCGCGGGGGTCGAAGCTCGATCCCTTCAAGCCGGCGATCGATGAGATTCTGCGAGCTGATCTCGACGCGCCCCGCAAGCAGCGGCATACGGTGAGACGGATTTATCACCGGCTGCTCGACGAACACGGCATGGCTGACATCTGTTACCAGGTCGTGCGGACATATGTCGCCGACCGCAAGCCGAAGATCAGGGCAGAGTCAGGTCGCGGTCCGATCAAGGTGTTCTTCCCGCAGACTCACCGGCCGGGCGCTGAGGCGGAGGTCGATTTCGGCGAGGTCGCTATCAGTCTGCGCGGTGAATTAGTGACCTGCATGTTGTTCTCGTTCCGAATGTCGTTCTCCGGCAAGGCAATCCACCGGGTATTCGCGTCCGGCGGGCAGGAAGCGTTCTTCGAGGGTCACGTCCATGCTCTGAAGAGGCTTGGCGGGGTGCCGACCGGCAAGGTCGCTACGACAATCTGCGCTCGGCGGTCGCCAAGGTGCTGGGATTCTCCCGGCAGCGCATCGAGACCCAGCGCTGGACCGCGTTCCGTTCGCACTACGGCCTGGATGTCTTTTACTGCCAGCCAGGCATCGAAGGGGCACACGAGAAGGGCGGTGTCGAGGGCCAGATCGGCTGGTTCCGCCGCAACCACCTTGTCCCAGTCCCGCGCGTGGACTCATTTGATCAGCTCAACGCCATGATCGACCAGTGGGACGATCAGGACAACGCTCGGCGCATCGGCACCCGGGACCGGATCGTCGGCGAGGACTTCGCGGTCGAGCAGCCGCTGTTGGCGCGGCTGCCGGACGACGACTTCGAGACCGGCATCTGGCTGACGCCTCGCGTCGACCGTTACAGCCAGGTCACCGTCCGCACGAACCGCTACTCCGTGCCGGCGCGTCTGGTCGGCCGCCCGGTCCAGGTCCAGTCACACGCCTCCCACCTGGTCATTTACGAGGGCCGGGAACAGGTCGCCTGGCATGAACGGCTGATGGCCAAAGGCGGCTCGCGGCTCGATCTCGACCACTATCTAGAAGGCCTGATCCGCATGCCCGGGGTGCTGCCGGGCGCCGCCGCCCTGGAGCAGGCCCGCGCGGCAGGCAGGTTCACCCCGGTCCACGACGCCTGGTGGGCCGCGGCCCGCAAGGCTCACGGCGACGCCGCCGGAACCCGAGCGTTGATCGAGGTCCTCCTGCTGCACCGGCACATGCTCCACGAACACGTTGTCGCCGGGCCTGGCCACCGCCGTCCGCGTGGGAGCGCTGACCGCAGACGCCGTCGCACTGGAGGCCCGCAAGTTCGCCGAAACCGACGACCGTCCGTCCCCGCCATCGCCTGATCCGCGGACATTACCGGCCAACGTGATCTCTCTGACCGAGCGGCGGCTCGCTCAACTGCCTGCCGATACTCGGCCGTTGCCCACGGTCACCGCCTACGACCAGCTCCTGCGACGCCGAGCGGAAGGAACCGGATCATGACCAGCCGTCACCGAGGATTGACCGAGCAAGCCGCCGACGCCGCGGTGGACTCCGCCTGCCGACTGCTGCGCCTGCCCACCATCCGATCCCAGTTCACCGACCTCGCCGAAGCCGCCGCCCGCGACCAGATGACCTACCGCGGCTTCCTCGCCGAACTGCTCATGGCCGAGTGCGACGACCGAGCCCGCCGCCGCTCTGAACGCCGCATCAAAGCTGCCGCCTTCCCGCGCGACAAGGCCTTGCGAACGTTTGACTTCGCCGCCAACCCGAACGTCGACCCCGCCGTGGTCCACACCCTCGCAAAATGCGACTGGGTCAAGAAAGGGCTGCCACTCTGCCTGATCGGTGACTCCGGCACCGGGAAGTCGCACCTGCTCATCGCTTTGGGCACCGAGGCAGCGATGGCCGGCCACCGCGTCCGCTACGTCCTGGCTACCAAACTCGTCAACGAGCTCGTCGAAGCCGCCGACGAGAAGATGCTGGCCAAGACGATCGCCCGCTACGGGCGCGTCGATCTTCTATGTATTGATGAGCTCGGCTGTATGGAACTTGATCGGCGCGGCGCTGAGCTGCTCTTCCAAGTTTTGACCGAACGCGAGGAAAAGGCCTCCGTCGCCATCGCGTCCAACGAAGCCTTTTCCGGCTGGACCAAAACCTTCACCGATCCGCGGCTCTGCGCCGCAATCGTGGACCGGCTCACCTTCGGCGGCAACATCATCGAGACCGGCACCGACTCTACCGGCTCGCCCAGACCCACGCCCGCACCGACAAGACCATCCACACGCCGGCCTGAACCCCGGTCGAAACTCCCGGAGATTGATCATCGGGCGAGTCGATCAATGGAGTCAAAACTCACTAGCCGCTGGTGTCGATAGTCGCGGGCAGAGCCACTGCGCCCGCCACCTGTACCGAATCGTTCAGTCGGCAGCGGACGCCGCTACAGCCACGTCAGCCAGGCACACGCACATGCCGAGGAGAGTGCGTCGCCCTTACCTGGGTGTGTTATGTTTTACTCGTGCAGGTAAAGCGACAGACGTTCACGAACGAGGCGCGAAGGGCGCACATCGTCGAGCACACCATCGCGACGATCGCGGAGCTGGGGTTCGGTGGGGCGTCGTTCGTCCAGATCGCGAAGCGGGCGGGGCTGAGCAGCACGCGGCTGATCTCGTACCACTTCGCGGGCAGGGACGAGCTGATGGACGAGGTGGCGCGCCGGGTGCTGGCTGAGTTCGCCGCGTTCGTGCTCCCGCGGGTTGATGCGCAGACCACGGCCACCGGCCAGCTACGCGCGTTCCTGGAGGCCAATGTGGACTTCATGGCTGAGCATCGGGCGTATCTGCGGGCTCTGGCCGAGATTCTCGGCAACGCGCGGGCCGGCGGCGCCTCCACTCTCGCGTCGAGCATTGCCGCGTCGGACTTGACTGCGATGGAGGAGTTGCTCCTGCAAGGCCAGCGTGACGGCGAGTTCCGCCGCTTCGACACCCGGGTGATGGCGGTAGCGGTGATGGCACTGCGCAACGCCGTCATCGGCCAGCTCGCCGCCGATCCAGAGCTGGACCTGGAGCCATACCGGCGCGAGCTGGTGACGATCGTCGAGCTGGCCACCGGAATCGAACCCACTCGGAAAGGACGAGGATGAGTGCGACGACCTGGAAACGCCGCCTGCCGGTCATAACGCTGGTTGGCGTCCTCGTGACCCCAGCTACCACCGCGATGGCCGGCACGCATCCGGAGAGGACACCGATGAACGGCCACCCCATCGTGCAAACCGATGCCGGTCCCGTGCGCGGCTCCGTCGGCGCGCAGCATCGTGTATTCCAGGGAATCCCGTACGCTGCCCCGCCCGCGGGAAACCTGCGCTGGCGGGCGCCGCAGCCGGTCACACCGTGGACACAGCCGAGGGACGCCACCAAACCGGGCAGCCCCTGCCCGCAGTTGCCGTCGTCGTACGTGGACGTGACCAGCGTCGAGGAGGACTGCCTGTCGCTGAACGTCATCGCTCCGCGAGACGCGCGCCGCGGCGCCCGCAAGCCGGTCATGGTGTGGATCCACGGCGATGGCGTGGTCGGGGCCGGACATTTCTTCAACGCCGACCGGTTGACCGCCGACGGTGACGTCATCGCGGTCACCATCAACTACCGGCTGGGCGTCTTCGGCGGCTTCGGCCTTCCCGGATTGGACGGCGCGGGCACGTTCGGTATGCAGGACCAGCAGGCGGCGCTGCGCTGGGTCCGACGCAACATCGACGCGTTCGGCGGCGACCCGCGCAACGTCACGCTGTTCGGCGTGTCGTACGGCGGCCTGGCCACCACCGCCCACCTCGTGGCACCGGGTTCGAAGGGCCTGTTCGACCGCGCCATCATCGAAAGCGGCTTCGGCCTGATGGATCTGCCCGCCGAGGCCATGTATCCGGGCCTGGGCGCCCAGCCGTGGTTCGGCTGGCGCCCGGAAACGGAAGTCACCGAGGCCGGTGCCTGGGTTGCTGGCGAACTCGGCTGCGAGGCGACCGATTCCGCCGCCGCGCTGGACTGCCTACGCGCGCTCCCGGTCGAGACGATCCTGGCCTTCCCGCAGGTGATGAACATCTTCCAGCCGTTCGCGTACGGCGGACACACGCTGCCGCAGCTGCCCGCGCAGGCGCTGCGCGAGGGCCACTTCCATCGGGTACCGGTGATCTCCGGTGCGACCCGCGACGAGCACCGCACGTTCGTCGGACTGTTCCGGGTGCTCGCCGGTAATCCGGTCACCGCGCAGCAGTATCCGCAGCTGCTGACGGCCGCGTTCGGCGCGGACAAGGTCGACGCGATCATGCGGCGCTACCCGCTCACGAACACCGAGTCGCCGAGTATCACCTGGGCCAGCGTGCTCACCGACCGGATGTGGGCCCGCTCGACGTTCGAGCAGCACCGGGCGTTGGCCAGCCGAGTGCCCACCTACGCGTACGAATTCGCGGACCGCGACGCGCCCGTGTACCTGCCGTTCCCAGACGACTTCCCGGCCGGCGCCTACCACGCGGGCGACACACCATACGTGTTCCGCGACAAGCAGTTCACCGAAACCGCCACCGCACAGCAGATCCAGCTATCCGACCGGATGATCCGCTACTGGACGAACTTCGCACGTACCGGCAACCCAAACAGCGCCGACCTCAACCAGTGGCCACGGTTCCATCCCACCGCAGGCGTACCACACGTCCAGTCCCTCGCACCGGACCGTATCGGCCCGGTCGACTACGCCACCACACACCAGCTCGACTTCTGGGCCGCCCTGACGACCTCCGGATAACCACCGTTGCGCTGTCCGACCGGGTGTCATGACCGGGAGGGAGTCGCGGTCCGGCGTGGCAGCTCGTTGTTGTAGCGCGGGTGTTGGTCTTCGCGTCGCTGGGCCCCCGATCAAACATGCGGGCAAGACGAGGTTCCGCCTTTCGACATACGTACAGCGGCGCTGTTGTCATTTGGGGCGCACACTGAGGCGTGACCGCATTTGACCTGCCAGGCGAGGTCCTCCGGCCGCCACCGGCTGGTTCTGATCCACGGCACCGCGGTCGGCGCCGATGGAAAGTTGCCGCGCTGGTCGGGCTTACCGCTGTGGCGCTGTTCGGGCTGGCGGCCGAACCCATCAGCACCCCATCGGTGGGCCACGCCGTCAACCGGACGGGCGCGGTGCAGCTCACCCTGCCAGACCCGACCGGCCCACACCCCATCGGTACGACCTCCCTGCATCTGATCGATGCGGCCCGAGACGAACCATGGGCCACCGACCGGCCGGCCAGAGAGCTGATGGTGCAGCTGTGGTACCCGGCCGAGCCCGCGACCGGCCAGCCCTACGCGTCATGGGTGTCGCCCGTGCAGGCCAAGATGGTCCTGACCTTGAACCGGGCGGGCACGGTACGGCTACCCACCACCCACGCGTACCCTGCCGCCGCGGTGCTGCCCGGATCCGGGCCCCGACCGGTGGTCCTCTACTCGCATGGTGATGGCATGGACCGCGGCTCCAATACCGCCGTGGTGGAAGACTTGGCCAGTCATGGCTACGTGGTGCTGACCATCGACCACACCTACGATGCCAGCACCGTGGAATTTCCCGACGGACGAGTCGCGCTGCGCAGATCCAAGTCGTTTACAGGGACCGATGAACGGGCCGTCGCCGTCCGCCTGGCCGACACTTTGTTCGCGCTGGATCAGCTGCACGCGTTGAACCGTGGACACAACATCGACGCGGAGCAGCGGTCGTTGCCGCCCGGTCTGCGCGGCGCCTTTGACCTGTCCCATGTCGGTATGTTCGGCCACTCCTTGGGCGGCGCCACGACCGCCGCTGCGATGCACGCTGACCCACGCGTCAAAGCCGGCATCAATCTCGACGGTGGACTGCACGGGCCGGTCACCACTGCCGGCCTGGACCAGCCGTACCTGTTGATCAACGCCGAAGGCCGCGAACGTGAACTGTGGGCGGGACTGTGGCCCCGCCTGCGCGGCTGGCACCTTGAGCTGCACGTAGCGGCAACAGCGCACATGTCCTTCACCGACCTACAGCCATTACTGCGCCAGACTTCAGGCTTGTTACCGGCGGGGCTCCCCGAACAGATCGGCACCATCGACGGACCACGCTCGGTCCTGCTCCAACGCACCTACGTTCGCGCCTTCTTCGACCTGCACCTCCTCGGGCACGCAAGCCCGCTGCTCACCGGGCCCTCTCCGGCCTGGCCAGAAGTAGGATTCACACGGTAGCCGACCACAGCCCGACCTTGATGGCCGTATGAGACCCGGCCGCGATACACCGACGCCGGGCGAGTAGCCGGTGGAAGCCGTCGGCCAGGAAGGGTGCATGTGGTCGGCGGTGACGCCGTTGTTGTCGGCCCCGCACGTTACCTTCGGGCCTATGTCGACAGGTGCATCGAGTTTCGCGTCTCGGCCGTATGTCGTGGCGCACGTGGCTGTGTCGATCGAGGGCGCTACCGATGGATTTGAGCCGGATCTCGGCCAGTTCTACCGGCTTGCCGCGACCTGGTCGGAGAATGTCACGCTGGTGGGGTCCGACACGATCCTCGCCCAGGAGCGGTTGCTTGCCGCAGCCGCTGGACCCGGGCCGGCGGTCAGCGGACCGCTGTTGGCCGTCGTGGATGGGCAGGGCCGGGTCCGCGAATGGGAGGCGCTGCGCAATGCCGGGCATTGGTCGGACGTGCTCGCCTTGCACGCTGAAGCGACGCCACCGCGTCCGGCCGGTAGGACAATACGCGAGGTCGTCGTTGGTGCTGACCGGGTTGACTTGGCGGCAGCACTGGACGTCTTCGCCGCGCAAGGCATCCAGGTGGTTCGGGTGGACAGCGGGGGCTCACTGATCGGCGCCCTGCTCGACGGTGGTCTTCTTGACGAAGTGAGCCTGCTGATCCACCCTCTGCTGGCCGGTGCTGGGGGCACTCGCCGTTGGCACGGAGCCGCAGCACCGCCTGCCGGTGACGCCGACCTGATCGCACACGAGACCGTCGGCGACGGCCTTGTCTGGTTGCGCTACCGGCTGTCCGGACGGTCAGCCGCAACGTAGCGACCAGGCACGCTCATGCCGCGATCCGGGCGGAGCGGACCGCAGATCATGTCGGTGCGTGGAGGAAGGTGGGGTGCCCGTGTTGTCATGTACGCGGGCGACGGACCCGGTCGATGCGGCCCGGGTGCACCGGGCGGACACCATGGACAATGCCTGGCGGCTATGCTCGACGCGGCCAACGCCACCCCGTAGGAGGGCTGTGATGTCCACTCCACCAGCGGCGTCCGACGCGGACCCGGTTGAAGCCGGCTTTCCCAATACTGCCCGGATCTGGAATTACCAGCTCGGCGGCAAGGACAACTTCGCCATCGATCGGGAGGCGTCCGACGCGGCCGGCGGCATGATGGCCGGGATGGGCGTGCCGACCGGTGAGGACGCGGCCCGCCAGGGCCGTCACCTGCTCCAACGGATGGTGGACTACTTGCTCAGCCAGGGTGTCCGCCAGTTCCTGGACCTCGGCTCGGGCCTGCCCAACATGGCCAACACTCACCAGATCGTCGCACGCGCGGACCCGCAGGGGCGAGTGGTCTATGTCGACCGCGACCAGATGGTGTCCACGCACGCGGCGGCGCTGCTTGCCGGCCCCGGCGTGGTCACGCTGAGCGCGGATCTGCGCGAGCCGGAGCAGGTGCTCGGTAACGAGCAGGTCCGCAGGCTGATCGACTTTGACGAGCCGGTCGCGATCATGTTCATCTGCGTGCTGCATTGCCTGTGGGACAAGGAGGATCCATGGGCGATCGTGCGGGAGTTCCGTGACGCGGTGGGGCCCGGCAGCTACCTGGCGCTGAGCCACCTGACCAACGAGTCTGATCCGGTTGCCGCGCAGCGCCTCTTCCAACTGACCCAGGATCTGCACTGGGATGCGCCGCTGGTGCCCCGTAGCAGGGCCGACATCGCCCGGATGTTCGACGGGTTCACCATGGTCGAGCCTGGGCTCGTCGGGCCGAACGACTGGCGGCCCGAGCTGCACAACCCGTTGCCCAAGTCGCCCGAGCTGCCCACCAACCTGCCGGGCGGCATTTGGCATTACTGCGGCGTCGGCGTCAAAGACCAGCCCTGACACCCAGGGGCAGCGAGACTTGCACCCGCGACCGACGTCCTATATGGACCTTGCTCGAACCATTGAGCTACTGCCCCTGAGGCTCGACGGCGCGAAGTTCTCTAGCTCTCGGGGGCGGCGGCCCAGCTCGCGATCTGGGTACGCGAGTGGAAGCCCAGCTTGTTCAGGATGTTGCGCACGTGGCTCTCGACCGTGCGCTCGGAGATGAACAGCCGCGCACCGATGTCCTTGTTGCTCAGGCCTTCGGCCAGCAGCCCGGCGACGTCCTTCTCGCGCTGTGTCAACGGACCGTTCGGGCTCGGGGCGGCTACCTCGCGCATCGCCAGCCGCAGCGCGTCGGCACGGCTCATCCGCAGGCCGTCGCGCAGCGCCGACTCGAAGCGCGCCGGTCCGAGAGCCGCCCGCGCCGATTCGGTCGCCGACGACAGCGCGGGCGCCATTCCACTGTTGACGATCACACCCACCTCGACACGCAGCCCCTCCATGGCCCCGAGCAGCTGGGCCGCACGCTGTGGGTCGCGAACCGACGCTGCGCACGCGCCGAGGCCGCCGAGCAGGTAACACTGCGCGACCCGGTCGTCTATCCGGCGGGCGATCGGCAGCGCCTCGACGAACCGACGCTCCGCCTCGTCGGCGTCACCGGAGCGCAGTGCCGCGAAGCCCTGGTTTACCAGCATCATCGTGAGGCTGTACAGATCGCCCGCCCGGCGACTGAGCCGTGCGCCGTCGGCGGCCGCGGCACAGGCGGTCTCGAGATCACCGTCTCCGAGTGCGTTGAGGGTCCGCGCCTGGTGCACCATCAGCGTGGCACCGACGTCGTCCCGCTCGGCGGACAGGGCTACCGCTTCGTCGAGCAGCCGTTCGGCGGACGGACGGTCGCCTGCCATGTTCGCCGCGATCGCCGCCATCGCGAGCAGCTGGCACAGGACGTCCGGCTGCCCGGCCCCGCGAGCGGCGAGCACGCCACGCTCCAACACCGGCACGGCGACGACCGGGTCGCTTTGCAGCACGGCCAGGAAGCCCCGGGCGAAGTAAGTCCACGGCGCCGCCGCCGCGGGAGCCAATTCGTCGAGCCATCGGACGCCCTCGGTCGTGGCGCGGGTGACCCAGTACCAGATCAGGCTGGTGGCCAGAGCGACGCCGCGCACGTCGTCGGACAACGCCCGCAGCAAAGCCCGGACGTTGTCGATTTCCGGCTCGATCCACGTCAGCCACTCCACCAGCCGGTACCGGCCCTCGGCACCGAATCGTGCGCATCGTTGCAGGTAGTGGTCCGCCCAGCGCTGTTCGAGGCCATCCGGGGAACGCGTCGAGCTGGCGTACTCGCGCATGGTCTCGTGCAGGCGGTAGACGGCCGTGCCCGCAGCGGGCTCTCGCTGTAGCAGCGACTTGTCAACCAGCGAGGACACCAGTTCGACGCTCTGCGCCGCCGGCACCTCACCGAAGCAGCACACCGCCTCGACGTCGTCGAGCGTGAACCGGCCGGCGAACACCGACAGCCGGGACAACAGCGTCTGTTCGGCCGAAGTCAGCTGGTCGTAGCTCCACTCGAGGGTGGCGCGCAGCGTCTCGTGGCGCGGCAGGGCCGCCCTGGTGCCGCGGGCGAGCAGCGCGAACCGGTCGTGCAGCCGGTCGAGGATCTGTGCGGGGGCGAGCGCCCGGGTGCGGACCGCCGCCAGCTCGATCGCCAGGGGCAACCCGTCGAGGCGCCGGCACAGTTCCACCACGGCCGCCCGGTTGGCGTCGGTGAGCTCGAAGTCGCCCGACGCCGCCGCCGCGCGCTCGACGAAGAGCCGAACCGCTTCGTTCTCGCGCAGACGCTCCAGCGGATCGTCGGCCGGGAGCGACAACGGCGGCACCGGCAGCACGTGTTCCCCGGCAGCCCGCAGCGGCGCCTGGCTGGTGGCGATCACCCGAACCGCCGGCGCTGCCCGGAGCACCTCGCCGATCAGCTTGGCCGCGGCGTCGAGCAGATGCTCGCAGTTGTCGACGACGAGCAGCAGCTCGGCGTCGCGGAGGTGCCGGAGCAGCAGTTCACGCGGCTCGGAGGCGGCCTGGTCGCGCAGGTCGAGGGCCGCCATCGCCGTGTGGGTCACCAGCGCCGGATCGCGCAGCTTACCGAGTTCGACCAGCCACGCGCCGTCCCGGAACCCGCGGGCGAGATCGGTGGCGAGACGGACCGCGAGGCGTGTCTTGCCCACGCCACCGGGCCCGACCAAGCTCACCAGACGCCCGTCGGCCAGCTTCTTCCTCGCCTCGGCCAGCTCACGGCGGCGACCGACGAAACTCGTGGCCTCGGCGGGGAGGTTGCCCGGTCGTCGCCTGCGGGTGGCCACAGCACGACGGTACTCAGTACCGGCTCCGTACTTCCACTGATGAGCGTCGACCACGTCCTTTTTACCGTTGACCCATGACCACCACTACCCTGGTGAAAGATGCCGACGTGTCATTGCCGCGCATATACGCACTGCGCTTCGGATACTCCCTGCTCGCGATCGGCCTCGCGATTGAGACGTGGCCGATCGTCCTGCACCACGACTCGTCCTGGAGAGGGACGGAGAGCATCGTCTACTGCATACTGGCGGCGTTATCGCTCCTGTCATTCGTCGGCCTGCGCCACCCCGTGACGATGCTCCCGCTGCTCGTGTTCGAGTCAGCCTGGAAGCTGATCTGGCTCAGCGCGGTGGCCCTGCCCACCTGGCTCTCCGGTCGGATGGACGACGAGACGTGGGGCTACACGACCTCGTGCCTTCTCGTCGTCATCTTCCTGGTGGTAGTGCCGTGGCCGTACGTCTACCGGCAGTACGTCCTCACCCCTGGCGAGCGGTGGCGCTGAGGTCGTCCGCCGCCGGCCGCGTGAGTAGCGCGAAATTAGATGCTCGGCGACCTGTCGACCATCGTGGGTAGTGGAATCCAACGCCATCTGACGTACGGGGGCTTTGACGTCTGTCGGATAGCCGGTCGCCACCGGACGGCGCGCTTCCTAAGGTATGGGTGGCCCGCGTCGGACGGGTGCGATGCACGTGTTGGGGGTGCGGGATGGTCGGCGGGCAAGATCCGCTCGCTGCCGTCGAGGCTCGGCTGGAGCACGCTTCCGAGCACGGCCTTGACGAGCTGCTCAGTGCTGAGGCCATGGCCGACGCGGAGGCGCTCGCCGCACTCGACGACGGCGACGATGTCAACGTGGCCTACCTGCTCGGCTGGTTTCACTGGCTGCGGTGCGAGGCCCGGGTCGAGGGTTTCCCGGAGGCTGACCTGCTGACCGCGATCCGATACCTGCGGCGGGTGTACGAGGTCGACCCCGACGCGGTGCCGGAGCGCCTGCTGGCGGCGATGGCCGACGACGACGGCGACGGCGACGAGGAGCAAGAGCGGGAGTTCGAGCCGGCGAAGGCGGCCGCGCTGGAGGCGGAGCGCCATTTCGACGCCTATCTGGACGGTGGCGGCAT
The DNA here is from genome assembly GCF_059359075.1 of Phytohabitans sp. LZ39. NCBI lineage: Bacteria > Bacillati > Actinomycetota > Actinomycetes > Micromonosporales > Micromonosporaceae > Phytohabitans > Phytohabitans sp. LZ39. The sequence goes on from NZ_JCADBM010000040.1 coordinate 15,918, forward strand.
CGGGCGGCTGCGCCAGGCGGTGGACGCGCAGCGGGTGGCCGTGGCGCGGACGCCGGAGGGTGCCGAGATGCACCAGGCCCGCCTCTCCAACCTCGGCGCGATGCTCGGCTCGCTGGCCCGCGAGACCGGGGACGCGGCGGCGCTTGACGAGGCGGTCGAGGCGGGCCAGGCGGCGCTCGCGGTCACGTCGGCCCGGTCCGGCGACCGCGCGTCCGTCCTCGTCAACCTCGCCGTCACCGTCGCCACGTTCTACGAGCGGACTCGCGATCTCGACCACCTCACCCACGCGGTCGAGCTGTGGCGGTCGGCGGGCGTCGCCGCTGGTGACGACGAACGGGTCCGCCAACGGGCACGGTCGGGTCTGGCGGAGTCGCTGCTGGAGCTCTTCGACCGCACCCACTCCGACGACGCCGCGGTCGGGCTGGCCCGGCTCGCGCGGGAGGCCCACGGCACCGACCCGGATCCCGATCCGGAGGCCGCCGCCCAGCTGGCCGAGCAGGCGGAGTACATCCGCGGCATCGGTGAACGCACCGGCCGGGTGGAGGCACTGCGCGAGACGGCCGCGATGATGCGCACCGCGCTGGCGCTGCTACCGCCCGGTGACGGGCGCACCGCGGAGTTCCGGTCCCGACTGGACGCGGACACCGAGGCGCTCACCGCGCCTACCTCCGCCGGTGGCGACCCGCTGTCCCCGCATACCCGCGGCCAGGTCGACGAGCTGCGCGCGCGGCTGCTGCGGGCCACGCCCGACGACCCTGGGTACGGCGGCCACCTCGCCGACTTCAGCCACGTGGTCGCCCAGGCGTACGAGCGGACCGGCCAGGCCGAGTTGCTCGACGAGGCGGTACGAGTGGCCGAAGAGGCGGAGACGCACACGCCGGCCGGTGCCGACTTCACGCACGTCGTGCAGAACGCGCTCGCCGTCCGCCGGATCACCCGCTTCCGGCAGACCGGCGACACCGCCGACCTCGACGGCGCCCTCGACGCCAGCAACCAAGCCGTCGCGGCGGTCGGCGAGAGCCACCCGGAGTACGAGCCGATGCGGCGCAACCGCGCGATGTTCGGCCTGACCACCAGCGAGGTATCCGGCGTCGCGGACCTGTTCCGGCGAGAGCCGTTCTTCAGCGACCCGGACCGGTTGATCGGAGTGGCCGGCTCGCTGTATCTGCGGGCCGAGGCCATCGGCGACGCGGACGCCGCCGCACGAGGGATGCGATACGCCGAACGGGCGATGGACCTCGCCAGCGACGACACCGAGCGGGCCGAGGCGGCCAGCCTCCTGTCGATCCTCGTCCCGTTGCACAACACGATCACCGGGAGCAACGCCGACCTGGACACCGCGGTCCGGGCCGGCGAGACGGCGGTCGCGGCGCGACCGGCCGGCGACCCCGACCGGATCACCGCCCTGTCCAACCTGGCCAGTGCGCTGCGCCTCCGCGCCCACGGCGAGGCCAACGGCGACCTGCGGCGGGCGGCCGATCTGCTGCGCGAGGCGCTCGACCTGGCCCGGGCCGAGGGCGACTCGACGGTCACCGGGCAGATTCTGCTCAACTACATCGCCTGCCTGGACGAGCTTGCCGGCGGCACCGAGTCGGCGGCCTACCTGGTCGACTCGATCGGCACGCTCCGGGAAGCGCTAGGCGCGACCCCGCCGACGGGGCGGCTCTTCGTCGAGCTACACATCGCGATCGCCGTCCTCTGCGGCGAGCTCGCCGCGTCCACCTTGGCCGCCGACGACCTGGACAACGCGACCGAGACGGCCCGCCGTGCGGTGGAGATCGTCGTGGCGTCGCCGCCGATCCGGCAGTCCACGGTCGGGCGGATCGCGCACCTGGCTCGGCTCCGGTTCGAGCTCTACGCCAACCCGGTCGACCTCCGCACCGCCGAGACCGGGCTGCGCCACCTCATCGCCATCGCGGGCCCGGGTGACGACCTCGGCGCGTACCAATGGGACCTCGGGGTCGTGCTGCGTCTGCGCCGCGACGCTGGGGACACCGACGCCGACCTCGACGAGGCGGTCCAGCTGCTGCGCGAGTCGGTGGCCGCCAGTCCGGACGAGTGGACCGCCCGCCGCCTGCGCCGCCCATCGCTGGCCAACGCGCTGGCCGCCCGCTTCAAAGACGCGGAGGACGACGCCGACCTGGATGAGGCGGTCACCCACCTCACCGCCGCCACCGACGAGTCCAACGTGGACGAATGGGATGCGCCAGCCCTCCAGGGCCTACACCTCTACAACTACGCGGCTTTGCTGGCCGAGCGCTACCAGCGGCGGCACGACGCCGGCGACCTCGACGCGGCCATCGACGCCGGGCGGCGGGCAGCCGCGCTCGTCCCGCCGGACGAGGGGGTGCGGGCGCAGATGCTGTGCAACCTCGCGGTCGCGCTGCACACCCGTTACACGGCGACCGGCCGGTACGCGGACCCGGCGGACTGGGCGGCGGCGGTGGCCGCGTGGCGGGAGGCATGGGAGACGCCGTCCGCGCCCATCGGCGCGCTGATCCGGACCGCCCGCGGGTGGGGTCTGGCCACGCTGTCCATCGAGGGCGCCGAGCCAGCCGTGGATATCCTCGCCGGCGCGGTCGACCTCTTCCCGGCCCTCGCCTGGCGAGGGCTCGACCAGCGTGACCGCCTCGCCCGGCTGGACGCCGAGGCCGGCGCGCTCGCCCGGGACGCGGTCGCCGCGGCGACCGAGGCGGGCCGCCCGGACCGCGCCGTCGAGCTGGCCGAGGCCGGCCGCGGGGTGGTATGGGCGCAGGTCCGCGAGGCCCGCGCCAACCTGGACGGGCTGCGCGCCGTCAGCCCCGAGCTGGCGGACGAGCTCGTCGGATACACGGCCACGCTCACCACAGCCGCCACGCCCACCGGCTGGGACGAAGGCGGCGGCGGCGACCGCACGCTCAACCTCCGCGCGTATGCGGCCCGCCGCCTCGACGCGCTGCTCGATCGGATCCGTGCGCTGCCACCGAGCGAAGCACTGCCCCATCCGGAACGGTTCCTGCGCGCGCCGACGTTCGCGGAGCTGCTACCAGCTACCGCCGACGAGACGGTGGTGGTCGTCAACGTCAGCCGGCTGCGCTGCGACGCGGTCGCGGTCCGGTGCGACGGGCCGCTCGTCGTGCCGCTGCCTGAGCTCAGCCCGGACGGGGCGATCGAGCAGGCCGAGCGGCTGCTCAACGCGGTCGCGGCGGCCACGGACGGGGCGGCCGGCAACACCGAGCGGCTGATCCTGGAGTCGGTGCTCGGCGAGATCATGGCGTGGCTGTGGACGGCGGTGGCCGAGCCAGTGCTCGCCGCGCTCGGTGCCACCGGCTCACCCGAGGACGGCCGGCCCTGGCCGAGGATCTGGTGGTGCCCGACCGGCCCGCTGTCGGTGCTGCCGCTTCACGCCGCCGGGCTGCACGCGGCGCGGGACGGGCGGACGGTGCTCGACCGGGCGGTCTCCTCCTACGCCCTGGCGCCGTCCGGGCCGGCGACCGGGCGGCGGGCGCCGCGGCTGGCCCGCCGGAAACAGGAAATGCTCGTCTTCGCCGCCGCGCGCACGCCTGGCCTGCCGCCGCTGCCATGGGCGGCGCAGGAGGCCGCGCTGCTGGAGCGGCTGTTCGGGACCGATCGGGTCACCGTCCTGATCGACGAGTCAGCGACCCGGGCCGGCCTCACCGCGGCGCTCGGCGCGCACCCGTGGCTGCACGTCTCCTGCCACGGCCGGCAGGACCTGCTCGACCCGTCGGCCGCCGGGCTGTACGGGTACGACTGGCGTGAGGCCGGCACCGTCGACATCGACGACCTGGTGGGTGCGGGGGCCGGCGAGTTCGCGTTCCTGTCCGCGTGCCGCACGTCCGCGGTGGGCACGCGCAGCCTCGACGAGTCGGTCACGCTCGCTGCCGCGCTGCACCACGGTGGCTGGCGGCACGTGGTCGGCGCGCTCTGGGACATCTCGGCCGCCGCCGCGCTGGAGGTGGCCGAGGGCTTGTACCCGGTGCTCGTCAGCGGCGAGGCGCCGGACGCCACGGGAGCGGCGGCCGCGCTCCACGCTACGGTACAGCGGATGCGGGACGCGGCCCCGGAGCGGCCGAGTCGGTGGGCTCCGTTCGTACACATCGGACCGTGAAAGGACAGCCAGCATGACCGACGCTCCTACCGTCCGGGCCTGGTGGTGCGAGCGCATGCCGGTCTTCGCCGCGGCCGCGGACCGGTTCGGATGGGCGGGCCGGCTGGACGCGGCCGCCGCCGACATCGCCAACGGCACGCCGATCGCCGACGCCATCGCCGCGCACCGGCTGCCCCTCGACCCGGCGGACGCGGTCGAGGACGAGGACGTGGAGACGATGAAGGGTGCGGACCCCACCGACCTGAGCGCGCTCGGCGTGCCGGGTTTCGTGGTGCGAGGCTCCTACCGGTGCCCCGCGACACCGGCGTGCGGGCGCGCCGCGACCGCCGACCCCGACACGGGCCGTGCGCCGCGCTGCTGGGTCACCGACCGGCAGATGGTGCGCCGGCTGCCGCGCTTCGGGGGGCGCGGATGACCGACCTGGTGCTCACGCTCGGCCGCCGCATCACGGAACGCTGGGCCGCCGTCGTGGTCCTGCCGGGCCTGCTGTACGCAGCGGTGGCCGCCTGGGCCGTCGCGTGCGGCCACCGGCACGCGCTCGACGCGACGTACGCGCTGGCCAGGGCGCGCTCGGCGACCGGCGGCTGGGGAGACGCGGCCTCCGTCGTGGTACTGGCCGCGGGTCTGCTGGCGGCGGCCACCGTAGCCGGCGCGGTCGCCACCACCGTCGGCGAGCGCGTCGTCCACCGCTACTGGATCCGGGACGCCTCCCCAGCCCGCCAGCGCCGCCTTCGCGAACGGACCGAGGAGACGTGGGCCGCGCGGGACGACCAGCCGCCGACGCGGTACCTCCCGGTACGCGCCACCGCCGTCGGCGAACGCTTCCGGCTGCTCGGCGAGCGCCTGGACGCCGAATACGGCCTCTCCGCGCCACTCGCGTGGCCCCGTCTCTGGCTGATAGTCGACGCCGAGGTCCGCAAACTCGTCGACACCGCACACCGCCAGTACTTCACCGACGCCACCTGGGCCGCCTGGGGCCTGCTGTACCTGCCCTGGGCCGTCTGGTGGTGGCCGGCCGCCCTGCTCGGCCTCGCCGCGATCGCGATCGGCACCTGGCGCGCCCCGACCAGCGCGACCACGCTCGCGACGCTGATGGAGTCCACCGTCGACACCCACCAGGCGGCGCTCGCCGCCGCGTTAGGCGTGGCGCTGCCCGAAGACCGCATCACACCCGAAATCGGCAACCAGATCAACGACGCCCTCAACAAACGCGCCTAGCCCAAGCGTCCGCCGGCATGTAAACCGACCCGGGGCGTTCGGCTCACGACCGGCCGCCGAACGGTACCTACGCCGGCCACTTGGAGGACCGTCCTCGTCCCAGTGGCCCGCCGGTACGGCCCGCGGCAGGAGTCACCCGTGGCGGCCGCCACAGCACAGTTGTCCGCATGAGCGAAGGAACCAGCCGGCGGGCCGTACTGGCGGGTGGGCTCTCCATCGGCGTGGGCGCGGCCGTGGCACCGACGGGCGCGGTGGCGCGCGAACCCGCCGCCGCCGGGGAAAGCACCCTGACTCTCGTCGTGAACGGCCGTCGCGAGAAACTCAGGGTCGACGTGCGGGCCAGTCTGCTGGACACCCTGCGTGACCGGCTCGACCTCACCGGTACCAAGAAGGGCTGCGACCAGGGCGCGTGCGGCGCGTGCACCGTGCTGCTCGACGGCCGCCGCGTCCTCTCTTGCCTGACCCTCGCGGTGATGCACGAGGGGAGTGCGGTGACCACTGTGGAAGGACTGGCCGAGGAGGGCCGGCTGCACCCGGTGCAGCGGACGTTCATGGACCACGACGGATTCCAATGTGGATTCTGCACGTCCGGTCAGATCGTGTCGGCGGTCGGGCTGCTGGCCGAGCGGCCGGGCGTGACGGCGGCTGAGATTCCGGAGCTGATGAGCGGAAACCTCTGCCGCTGCGCGGCGTACAGCAACATCCGCGACGCCATCGAGGCCGCCGCGCACCTGTCACGCGAGGGGGAGTAGTGGACACGTTCGCGTACCAACGGCCGGGAACGGTCCGCGAGGCGCTGCGGCTGATCGCCGCCCACCCCGACGTCGAGATCATCGCCGGCGGCACCGACCTGGTAACCCTCCTCCGCGACCGGGTACGCACACCCGCGCGCCTCGTCGACATCAACGGCCTCCCGCTCGACGGGCTGCGGTGGAGCCGCGACGGCGTGCGGATCGGCGCCCTGTGCCGCAACGCGGTCGACGACGAGCGCCTCGCGGCCGCATACCCGGCGCTCGTGCGGGCGCTCCGGGCCGGCGCCTCGCCGCAGATCCGCAACCGCGCGACGTTCGGCGGCAACCTGCTGCAAGGCGTGCGGTGCCCGTACTTCCGGCTGCCCGAGTTCGCCTGCAACCGGCGGGAGCCCGGTGCCGGCTGCGCCGCCATCGACGGCGACGGGCGGTTGCACGCCATCTTCGGCACCAGCGAGGCGTGCATCGCGGTGCACCCATCGGACTGCGCCGTGGCCCTGCTCGCCCTCGACGCGACCGTGGTGGTCGAGGGCGCCCGCGGCACCCGCCTGATCCCGGTCGGCGACCTGCACCGCCTACCCGGTGAGACCCCGCACGAGGAGCACACGCTGCGAGACGGCGAGCTTATCGTCGCGGTGGACCTGCCGGCCAGCCCGTTCGCCGCCCGCTCGACGTACGTCAAGTTTCGAGAGCGTGCCTCGTACGCCTTCGCGCTCGCCTCCGCCGCCGTGGCCGTCCACAGTGAACGGGGCGTCGTCCGCCAGGCCCGGGTCTGCCTCGGCGGCGTGGCACCCAAGCCGTGGCGGGCATACGCGGTCGAGAGCGCGCTGCGTGGCCGGCGGCTCGACGAGGTAACGATCGCGGCGGCGGCGGAGGCGGCGACCGAGGGCGCGCGGCCGCGGCCGGACAACGCCTACAAAGTGGAGCTGGTCCGTGGCGTCGTGCGCCGGGCCCTGACCGAGCTGCGGGACAAATGATGGCGATCGGGCGGCCCATCAACCGCGTGGAGGCACGCGAGAAGGTGACCGGTGCGGCTCGGTACACCGCCGACGCCCGCCTGCCCGGCATGGTCTACGCGACGCTCGTCAGCAGCGCGGTATCCGCCGGCCGGGTGCGCGCGATCGACACCACCCAGGCGGAGGCGGCGCCCGGCGTGCTCGCCGTCATCACACACCTCAACCGTCCACAGTGGCACAGTTCGCCCGCCGCCCTGCGCTACCAGGAGACCCGCTTCCCCCTCGCCGACGAGCACATCCACCACCACGGCCAGTACCTGGCGGTCGTCGTCGCCACAAGCCGGGAGCAGGCCGCGCACGCCGCGGACCTCGTGGCGGTCGACTACGAGACCCGACCGGCCGTGCCCACATTGGACGCCGCGCTGCCCGGCGCGCACCCGCCGGTCTGGCGCTTCGAGCCCGAGTTTCCGACCGCCCTCGCACTCAACGACCCGGAGGGCAAGCTCGCCGCCAGCGACGTGACGCTGGACCTGGAGTACCGCACGCCGTACAACAGCCACGCCCCGATGGAGCCCCACGCGACGCTCGCACACTGGGAGGGCGACTCCCTGACGGTCTACACGACGAGCCAGCACGTCCACGGCGACCGCCCGATCATCGCCGGCGCGCTCGGCGTGCCGCTTGACCGGGTGCGGGTCATCTCGTCGCTGGTCGGCGGCGCGTTCGGCAACAAGACGACGGTCTGGGGGCACACCCTGCTCGCGGCCGTGGCCGCCCGGCAGACGGGCCGCCCCGTCCAGCTCGTGGTCACGCGCAAACAGGTATTCACCTGCCACGGGCACCAGCCGCCGATCATCCAGCGGCTGCGGGTCGGCGCCAACCGGGACGGCACGCTGCTGGCGATCACCCACCATACGGTCAACGGCACCCCGGTCCTCTTCGACCGGCCGGAGGGCGCGATCTCCCCCACCGGCACCGTGTACGCACTGCGGAGCATCGGCGTCCGCGTCGAGGTCGCGAGCATGCACATGCCCACACCGGCCACCATGCGCACGCCGGGCGACGGGCCGGGCATGTTCGCGGTGGGCAGCGCGCTCGACGAGCTCTCCTACGCGCTCGACATGGACCCGGTCGAGCTGCGCCGCCGCAACCACCTCGCGGCGCATCCGCTCGAACAGCGGCCGTGGAGCGGCAAGCAGCTGCTGGAGTGCTACGACGAGGGGGCCCGCCGATTCGGCTGGGACCAGCGCGGGCCCCGCCCCCGGATGATGCGCGACGGCGACGACTGGGTCGGCTTCGGCATGTCGTCCGCGCAACGCCTGGAGCACCACGGACCGGCGCGCGCCGCCGTGGAGATCCGCGACGACGGCACGGCCGAGGTACGCACCTCCACCCAGGAGATCGGCACCGGCAACCTCACCACACTCACGCAGGTCGCCGCGGACGGCACCGGCATCGAGCCGGCGCGGATCGGCTTCCGGTCCGGCGACACCACACTGCCCGAGTCGTCACCGACCTACGGGTCCCGCACCACCGGCAGCACCGGCACGGCCGTACACCTGGCCGCTCTCCGCGCACGGCAGGCCGCGGTCCGCCTTGCGATCGCCGACCCGCGCTCACCACTGCACGGTCTGCCCGAGGAGCGGATCGGCGCCGCCCGCGGCCGCCTGTACGACGTGGACGCCCCGCGCCGCGGCGAGACGTACCGTGACCTGTTGTGCCGCAACGGCCGGCGCTCGATCGTCGAGCAGGGCTTCCACGACCCGGCCGGTCGTGATCCCCGCTTCTCGTACGCCACCTTCGGTGCTCACTTCACCGAGGTGCGCATCGACGACACGCTCCGCCGCGTGCGGGTCACGAGGCACGTCGGCGTCTTCGCGGTCGGCCGCGTACTCAACCCGAAGACCGCCCGCAACCAGGCCCAGGGCGGCATCATCTACGCGCTGGGAGGCGCCCTGATGGAGGACCTGGCGGCCGACCCGGTGACGGGCCGGTTCATCGCGCCCGCCCTGACCGACTACCACGTACCGGTGAACGCCGACGTCGGCCAGATCGACGTGTCCTTCGTGGAGGAACCGGACTACAACGCCCACCCCCTGGGCGCCAAGGGCCTGGGCGAGGTGGTCGCGGTCGGCGTACACGCCAGCATCGCGAACGCCGTCTACCACGCCATCGGCATCCGCGTCCGCGACCTCCCCATCACGCCTGACAAGCTGACCGGGGCGCCGTCCTGACACCCCGGTTGGCACAAACTCAATTGGCCGAGTCGGCAGGTTCGGGGGAGTGGACGATGGACTACGCACCCTGGCCGTCGTCGACGGCACCGAGCAGATCCCGCCAGCCACAGCGGCCCCTGACGCACTCCAGATGCGGCCGGTCGCGGCAAGCTCCGGGCGGATGCCGGCGGCCGAACGGGTGTACGATGAGGGTATTCCGGAATCGACGACATCCACCTTGAGGTGCCCGCCACGCCGGCCACACCCCCTAAAGGGGATGTCATGTCCAACGACTTGCGTCGTTTCCGCGGCGTTTCCGATGACCTGGCCACCGCGGTGCCGCCAGAAGTTCCGGTCTCGCCCCCGACAGCGTCCGCCAACCGAGTGCCGCGCACCCGCACCGGCGCCGCCTGGTTCGGTATCTGCGCCACCGCGCTGCTGTCGGTGATCCTGATTGTGTTCATGGTGCAGAACACCCGCAGTGTGCGGGTCGACTTCCTGTGGATGGACGGCAGCCTGCCGCTGGCCCTGGCACTGCTCGTCGCCGCCACCGGCGCCGCACTCCTGACCATGGCGGTCGGCGCGGCCAGGATCACCCAGCTACGCCGCCTGTCCCGCCAGCGCCACTGACCCGCGCCCGGACATCCGGCACCCTAGCCACCGCACCCCCAACCAGCCCGCCGCCGGTTTCGACTGGCGACACCGGCGACGGGCGAGGAGCCGACCATGAGCGCCACGACTGCCGCCGAACGCATGATCATCACCTCGTTGGCGCCGCCATCGACCCCACGGCTGCGGCTGGAGTCCACCGGCTCGCGCCGTACCCTGCTGGACGGTGCCTGGTGGCCGCGCTCCACCGACCCCGTCGCCGAGCTACCGGGCCTGGTTCTGGCCCTCGACAAGGTCCGCGGACCGGTCAACCGGCTGGTTCTGGCGGCCGCCGGCTGGGACAGCCACCCTCGTCGCCTCGGCGTGGCCGGCCGGGTCCTGCGGCTGGGCTACTTCACCAGCCAACCGGTCAGTCTGCTGACCGCGATCGGCGACAACGATCGGATCGACCTGCTCGTCGTCCCACCCAACACCGCCGACGGCATGGCCGACGCGGCCATGGTGCTGGCCGCCACGACCACCAATCTCGTCCACGCCCAACACATCATGTTGGCCGTCAGCATCCCCACCACACGTCCGATCGACGGCACGGCTGAGGACGCGTGGGAGGCCGAAGGCGGTCACGGCCGTCCCGTTCCGAGCCCGGCACAGTAGGAGGCGTGCGTCAGTCAGCCCGACCCGGCGTGCATGCCGGCATCCCTCGAAGGTGGCAGTGATGCACGTCGAAAAGACTCGGATCATCGAGGCGCTGCGGTCCAGAGGACTGCACGAAAGGGCCGACTGGGTCGACCGGCAACTGCCCATTGTCGTCGATACGCACGAGAACGGTTCCCTGCTGCGGATGCTACAGATCGACCTAACCGCGATCGGACGGCCCGAAAGCTAGTCAACCCGCCAGCGCTTGAGCAGCGGTATCCGCGCGAGGTGTTCTCCGGTTTGACCCCGAACGACGCCGTTCAGGCTGGCCACCGGTTACGACACTTCGAAAATCCGGTCGATCGGCTGCTGCGGAGCGTGGGCCTGACCGGCGTCGTCCTGGTCGATGGTGCCCAGGCGTAGGACCAGGTACGGGTGGCCGACCCTGGTGAGGAGGGTCCGGATCGCCTGGCGGGTGCCGACCATCTCGGCGGTGGCGCTGAGGGGGAGGAGGGAAACGCCGACCTCGGTGGCTGTGAGCCAGGCCGCGGACAGCGCTTCTCCGGCGCGTAGCCAGTTCAGTGGTTGGTCCCCGCGGTCGTAGAGAATCGCGAACAGCGCTGACCGGTCGTATCCGGCGCTGAGGTGCTGTTCACCGTCGTGGCCGAAGTCGCGGTCGCGGACTGTGGCCCAGGCTGGCTGCGAAGGAACGGCGGCGAGGTGGCGCACCTGGTCTGGGTACAGGACGTGGAGCAGTGAGCCTTCGGCGTGGACGGCTGTGATGATCGCGGTCAACTCGTCGGGGCCGATCCGCCGGCCGGACAGCGGGCGCTGGTCGGTGTGGCGTACCCCGATGGTCTGTCCGCGGCGTACCGTCAGCGCCTCGATCGGTGTCGGCGCCGGGCCGTCCGCCTGGAGCCGCGCGAGGTGCTCGGGCCGGGCGGAGTCGGGTATCCGGGTCACGGTGGCGCGCCAGCCCTGCGCGGCCAGGCTGACCCGGGCGTGGTGCAACGCGGCTCCGCAGCTCAAAATCGCCAGGCGGGCGTCCGGGTCGGTGAGGTCGGAAAGGCGGCTGGGTTCGACGTGGAGGTCCAGCCCGTCGCCGGTCATGTGCCACCGCCACGGCGGGACGTGGTGGAACGACGGGGCGAGGCCGGCCGCGGCCACTGCCACGGCGAGCGCCTCGGTCACTGTAGGGGTGTCGGCTCCCACGTCGGTCGGGTAGGCAGAGGCGTTGGTGGCCATAGGGCATTCCTTCCTGGACGTGCCGGGCCACGGTCGTGGCCCGATCGGCGACGCCCGGCCGCCGGGTGCTCGGCGGTGACCGCTCTGTCCATACCCGACAGACACAGTGGACGGCACGATGACCGCAACCAACGTCCCGCACCACCGGGGTCAGGGGCGTCGACGCTGGTATGGGATGCCAGACCGATCCGGGTCGTTGCGTGGCCGGCGCCCCAGCAGTGCGGAGAGTTCCCGAAGGGTATGGCTGTCATGGTCGTCGCGTAGGGAGCTGGTAATGCCGGTGACGCGGAGCCGGTCGTCGGCGCGGCGGGCGGTGATCGCCGCGATCCAGGCGCGGTTGTCGATGCTGGCCGCGCCGACGTGGTGTCTGGCCATGTGCCACACCTCCACGAACGTCGACCGCGTCACGGCTCGGGCGTCGAGCGGACGCGGCAGCGCCCGGACGGCGTCGCGCCAGACCCGCAGGGCGAGAAGGGTGTACAGACGTCGAAACGCCACCCGGTCGCCGGCCGCGACCCGATCGACCAGCCCGTGCAGGCGGTCGCTGGCGCTCATTGTGGTGATGGCGTGTGTCGGCGTTACCGGCTCGAACATGTCCGGCTCCCGGTGCGTCTGGATGGCGGTGGACGCGCCGCCGGGGACTGGAGCGGCAACGAACCGGTAGACAATGACAGTACGCGCGTGCGGGCAGTGTCAGGGCTTTTCCGCGATGAGCACCTCGGTGGTGAGGAACAGCGCGGCGATTGACGCGGCGTTCTGGAGGGCGCAGCGGGTGACCTTGGTGGGCTCGACGATGCCTGCCTTGACCATGTCGACGTACTCGCCGGTCGCGGCGTTGAGGCCGTGGCCCGGTGGCAGGGTGGTGACTTTCTCGGCCACGACGGCGCCGTCGAGGCCGGCGTTGCTGGCGATCTGCTTGAGCGGCGCCGTGAGGGCGAGACGCACGATGTTCGCGCCGGTGGCGTCGTCACCGGTCAGGTCGAGTTTGTCCAGGGCGTGGGCCGCCGCGTTGGCCAACGCCACCCCGCCTCCGGGGAGCAGGCCCTCTTCGATGGCGGCCTTGGCGTTGCGGACGGCGTCCTCGATGCGGTGCTTGCGCTCGTTGAGCTCGACCTCGGTGGCCGCGCCGACCTTGATGACCGCGACGCCGCCGGCGAGCTTCGCTAGGCGCTCGTGCAGCTTTTCCCGGTCGTAGTCGGAGTCGGTGTTGTCGATCTCGAAGCGGAGCTGGGCGACCCGGCCGGCGATCGACTCGGCGTCACCGGCGCCGTCGACGATCGTCGTCTCGTCCGCGGTGACGACGACCTTTCGGGCCCGGCCCAGCATGTCCAGGCCGGCCTGGTCGAGTGCGATGCCGGCCTCGTCGCTGATGACCCGGCCACCGGTGAGGATGGCGAGGTCGGCGAGGGTCGCCTTGCGGCGGTCACCGAAGCCGGGTGCCTTGACGGCGAGTGACGCGAAGGTGCCGCGGACCTTGTTTACGACCAGGGTGGCGAGGGCCTCGCCTTCGACATCCTCGGCGATGACCACCAGCGGCTTGCCAGTGCGTGTGACCTCTTCCAGGACCGGGAGCAGGTCGCTCAGACGCGAGACGCGGTGGTCGACGATGAGCAGGTACGGATCGTCGAGGACGGCTTCCATCCGTTCGGTGTCGGTGGCGAAGTACGGCGAGATGTAGCCCTTGTCCAAGCGCATGCCCTCGGTGAGCTCAAGCTCCAGGCCGAAGGTGTTGCTCTCCTCGACGGTGATGACGCCTTCCTTGCCGACCTTGTCCATCGCCTCCGCGACGATCTCCCCGATAGCCGGGTCGGCGGCGGAGATCGAGGCGGTCGCGGCGATCTGCTGCCTGGTCTCCACCTCATGGGCCTGGTTCCTCAGCGCCTCCACCACCGCTGCGACGGCGGCCTCGATGCCACGTTTGAGCGCGATCGGGTTGGCACCGGCGCCGACGTTGCGCAGTCCCTGCCGTACGAGTGCCTGGGCCAGGACAGTGGCGGTCGTGGTGCCGTCGCCGGCAACGTCATCGGTCTTCTTGGCGACTTCCTTGACCAACTCGGCGCCCAGCTTCTCGTACGGGTCGTCGAGCGTGATCTCCTTGGCGATGCTGACCCCGTCGTTGGTGATCGTGGGCACCCCCCACCCGGCGTCGAGCACGACGTTGCGACCCTTCGGGCCCAGGGTCACCTTCACCGTGTCCGCCAGGATGCTCATGCCGCGTTCCAGGCCGCGACGGGCCTCGTCACCGAAAACGATCAACTTGGTCATCTGCGTCGTCCTCTGCTCCTCGTGCCGAGTGGCACTGGTCGGACCGACCTGCGATGACCGCCGCACGGTGCCCCGGATCGGGGTCTCATCCCATTCGGTTAGCACTCAGATAATGCGAGTGCTAATCACAGTCCACCACCGTTCCCCTTGGAACGCAAGTGACGGGGCTGACCTGGGTAGCGTGGCTCATGGTGCTCTACGGCAGGGGCGTCGCCGCCATCGAGGTGGCTTCGCGCGGAGCGATCCTGTAATCGGCCGTTGAACACAGCTACAGCCCCCCGACCGGGTTGCCGGATGAGGGGCTGCAGGCTTGACGGGTGCGACCTCGCGTCGTTACGGGGCCGTACCCGGGTCCTCGGAGCTTTACAGGGCCTTGACGTACTCGGCCTGCGGGCCCTTGGGGCCCTGGGCGATGTCGAACTCGACCCGCTGGTCCTCGGCCAGGCTGCGGAAGCCCGCCGTTTGGATGGCGGAGAAGTGGACGAAGACGTCAGTGCCTCCGCCGTCGACCATGATGAAGCCGAAGCCCTTGTCGTCGTTGAACCATTTCACAGTGCCCTGTGCCATGTAGTGCCTTCCTGGAGGAGATGGGACGCGAACCGCGTCGCGGTCCGCCGGCCGGTTGTCGCAGCGGCGGTACCGCACCATCTCAACCAAGAAACAGCGGCACGCCCGCGGAATCCGCAGGCGTGGACAGGTAAACCACGAACACAGAAACGTTCGACCACCCGGTACAACCGGCTCGCCCGACCGCGCATTCCCGCGGGCTCCCGTGGTGACGCCGGTCACCGCCGACGCCGGATCTCCCGGTCGTTCGACGTGGCGATCTGCCTTGGGCTCGCCGTTACGATCTGAGCGATTCCACACGTGCGGTCTTGTCGTCGGCGCGGGAGGGTCCACGACGCGTCGGCGCGGCGCGCGTGTGGGTCAGCCGCTGCCGGCTTGTCCAGCCGGTCACGTCTGTGGCTAGGAGGGCGAGTCGTCTCGGCCGGCGACCATGCCGGCCGAGAGCAGGGGTTGCCCGTCCCAGGCGAGGGAGCCGGCCGAGACTGGGAACGCGAGGCGGCCCAGTGTGGTGAGGTGGGTGCCACGTTGGGCGGCGAGCCAGACGACGTCCCGCCCGAAGGATTCGACAAGCAGGGCCAGCGCCGCGCCGAGAGCGATGTGCATGAGCGAGGTGGGGAAGATCCCGGTCGCGGCGCATGTGAGAACGATGCCTTGGACCACGGCGACGACCTTGCGCCAGTACCGGTACGGAACTCGGCCGTGCAGCCAGGGCAGTGCCCAGCCGGCGGCGGCATACAGGTAGCGCATCAGGCCGATTGTGGCGATCCACGCGCCGGCCGACCGGGCGACGTAGATGGCGAGTACCAGCAGGAGGAAGGAATCGACCTCCATGTCGAACCGAGCGCCGAGTGGCGACGCGGTGCCGGTGCGCCGGGCGATCCAACCGTCGACCGCGTCGAGAAGTAGCGCGAGCGCCGCGATCGCGACGATCATCCGGACCGATCCGGGGACGGATGCCGACAGTGCCAGAACCGCGCCGACGAGGATCGCGCGGGTCAGGGTGATCCAGTCGGCCGGGCTTAGCCGGCCCTGCTCGGACCGGCGCAGGCCATGGGTCAGCAGGCCGGTCAGCGCCATCGCGTACCCGAGGCCGAGCACCCAGCCCGCCCGTGTCAGGCCGACCAACCCGGCCAGAGCGAGGAGCACACCGGTCTGTACAGCGAGCCCACTGACCGGGCCGGTCCACAACACTTGGCAAATCCCTTCGCATGGGCGGGTGGCGATGGCCACGGGCAGCCGGACCGCACGCTTATTTCCATCAGGAGACCTACCCGCGGTCGCAGATGGTCGTCGGGATCATGTGGCCGCCGAGCTTGGCCTTGGCGGCCAGATATCCGGCGTTGGCGACGGATACGTGAACCCCGGTCGGCACCTGCTCGGTGACGGCGATGCCGAGCCGGTCCAGCTGTCTGGCCTTGTCCGGGTTGTTGCTCAGTAGTGCGATCTGGCCAGCGTCGAGTGCGTGCAGCATCTGGGCGGCGACGGTGTAGTCCCGTTCGTCCTCGGCATGCCCCAGGGCGAGGTTCGCCTGGTAGGTGTCCAGCCCGGTGTCCTGGAGCGTGTAGGCCTCAAGCTTGGCGTACAGGCCGATACCGCGGCCTTCTTGCCGTAGATAAAGCAGATATCCGCCCGCGGCGGTGATCCGCTCGGCCGACTCACGCAGCTGCGGTCCGCAATCGCAACGCTGGCTGCCGAACACGTCGCCCGTCAGGCACTCGCTGTGCGGGCGGACCAGCGGCGGCTGGCCGGATCGGATCGTGCCCAGCCGCAGCGCCACATGCTCGCGCCCGTCCACCAGCCCGGTGAACGTGAAGAGCCTTGCCAAAGTGGTGTAGCCATCGACGAAACGCAGCGGAACGGTGACCTCAATTCGGATGCCGGCGGTAGGGATCACGCGAACCCTCCGGACGCGGCGCGTCGAGACGAAACCGCGCGCATCATGAGGACGACATCGCCGATCCCGCTCGCCTCGGCGACGACGGCCCGCTGCCAGAGGTGGGATGGGCACCGGCCACACCGTGGTCGACCGCCGGGCCGGCATCGGGAATAGGCGCAAACCCTGTACACAGCCACGATGCTCGGTCCAGTCCCGGTGCTACTCCGCGCCTTTTGACACAGATCAGAAGAGAGCCGGCCCACACCCTCACTGTCGTTCACGCGATCGCACGCGGCATCGTAGCGCTGAGCGCGGGTATGGCCGCCATCCTCGGCGCCACGCCGGAGCCCTTCGGCGCAGCTGGCCGTTGTACCGGTTCGTCGGCGACAAGAAAGCCGGCGATGTCACCGGCGAGAACGTCGTCGGTAGATGGTCGGCCGTTGCAAGGACGGCAAGCCACTGGTGAAGAAGTAGCGCTGGCAGATTGAGGGATTACCCCAATTGCTGCGTGCCAGCAGGTTACCGATGCTGGAAAGGCAAGGGCACTCCCTCCAGTACGTGGGGCAGCCGGGATCCCCCGAACGCCGGCTGCCCCGCATCTGCCCCCGGGGCGCCGGATCGTTGAACCAGGCGGCCGCCCCCTGGTTGCTGTGCCGGCACCGCAGGACGCTCTCGAGCCACGGACACCCTGGCCAGCTGCCGGCGGGTTTTCGGCAACGACCACCCGGCCACCGTGTACTCGGCGGCCAGGTCATGAGGGCGGCAACGGGCCGTCGTATTCGGTGTCTGGTGTCCGTTCCAGCCGTCAGGCGTTGAGGTAGGCCAGGACGGCGAGGACGCGGCGGTTGTCGTCGTCGGAGGGTGGCATGTTCAGTTTGGTGAGGATGTTGTTGATGTGCTTGCTTACGGCCTTCTCGGTGATGCGGAGTTTGGCGGCGATCGCGGCGTTGGAGCGGCCTTCGGCCATGACCGCGAGCACTTCGCGTTCGCGTGCGGTGAGGACGGCGAGGGGCTCTCGGCGGTCGAGTAGCTGTGAGATCACTTCGGGGTCCATGGCGGTGCCGCCGCCGGCGACCCGGCGGACGGCGTCGACGAACTCCTCGACGTCGGACACGCGGTCTTTGAGCAGGTAGCCGACGCCGCCGCCGGGGGCGGTGAGCAGTTCGTGGGCGTACATGGGCTCGACGTGCTGGGAGAGCATGAGGACCGGGAGGCCGGGAATCTGGGCGCGGGCCGCGATCGCGGCCTGTAGGCCTTCGTCGGTGAACGTCGGCGGGAGGCGGACATCGATGATCGCCACCTGGGGTTGGTGGGAGATGAGGGCCGGGAGCAGGGCGGGGCCGTTGTCGACGGTCGCGACGACGTCGAAGTCGAACGCCCGCAGCAGGCGGGTCAGTCCGTCGCGGAGGAGGGCGTGGTCCTCGGCGATGACAACGCGCACGGCAGCTCCATGGTGATGACGGTGGGTCCCCCGGGCGGGCTGGACAGGGCCATCGTGCCATCGAACGCGGCGAGGCGCCGTTGAATGCCGTGCAGCCCGGTGCCGGTGGCGGGGTCCGCGCCGCCTGCGCCGTCGTCGGTGACCGTCATGGTCAGCGTCCCATCGGCGTGCCGTAGGGACACCGATCCGGTGTGGGCGCGGCTGTGCCGGACCATGTTGGTCAGTGCCTCGGCGACGGCGAAGTATGCGGCGGATTCGACGGGTGTGTCCGGTCGCCCGGGCAGGTCGACGTCGACGGTGATCGGTACCGGGAGGCTGAGCGCCAGCGCGCGGACAGCGCCGGCGAGTCCCCGTTCGGCGAGTACCGGCGGGTGGATGCCGCGGACGAGGTGCCGCAGCTCGACCAGCGCCGCGCCGCTGGATTCTCGTGCTTCGGCGAGCAGTTTGTGGGCCTGGGCCGGATTGCGGTCGATCAGGGTGTCGGCCAAGCCGATCACCATTCTGAGTGAGACGAGCCGGGCTTGGACGCCGTCGTGCAGGTCGCGTTCGATACGGCGCAGCTCGGCGGCCTGGGCGTCGACGGTGTCGGCGCGGGTGATGGTCAGCTGGGTGACGCGCAGCCGGAGTGCGGCGGTGGTGGTCGGCGCGAGCAGGAGCCGGGCGAAGAGGGCGTCGACACGGCGCAGCAACGGCGCGATCCGCAGGCCGACGGCGAGGATGATGGCGCCCTGGGGTATGCAGAGCAGGCCTTCGCTGAATGTGTCGATGGACCAGACCGCGCCGTAGCCGTACCAGCCGGTGCCGAGCCAGATCCACAACGGTGTCAACGTCAGGCCGGCCAGGCCGTACAGCGGCACGGCCACGGCGATCACGCCGAGCCCGAAGCTGACGATCGCGCCGGGCAGGAGCCAGGCCAGGTCGCGCCAGGTGGCTGGGTCCGTCACGATCCATCGGAAGCGCTGCCAGCCGCCGGCCATGGCCCGTTCCGGCGGCGGATGGTACGGGCGGGTCACCAGGACACCGGTCCGTGAGGCACGTCGGCGCTCGAGGTCGGCGCGCTTGCGGACCAGGGTCATCGTCCACGGTGTCAGCGCCAGGCCGAGAAACGGCACTGGCGCCAGGGCCAGCGCGACCACCGACACGGCGAGTAGCGGGATATTGGTGAACGCGAGACCGGTCGCGGCCATCCCGCCCAACACGGAGCGCACACCGTGCCTGCCCCATCCGCGCAGGCGAGCGCCGGTCCCTGGCATCTGCACAACCACATTGTGCCCACCGGCGGGCGAGTCGATGGTGGTGCTAGCACCACCACGCCGCAGGTCGTAGCGCTCCTGACGAGGCGGCCGGCAGCAGGTTTGATGGAACCATGACGATCACCGTGACGCCGTCGCGAACGGCGCCGACCGGCAGCGACTTCGCTGTGCTGTCCCGCCGGATCAACGGCGAGGGGCTGATGCAGCGCCGACCCGCCTACTACCTCGCGCGGCTGAGCGTGGTCACGCTCATGTTCCTCGGCGGTTGGATCGCGTTCTTCGCCATCGGTTCCTCCTGGTGGCAGATGATCACGGCTGTGTTCCTCGCCGTCACGTTTGCCCAGGTCGGGCTCGTGGCGCATGACCTGGCACACCGTCAGGTGTTTCGTACCAAACGCCCCGGCGAGGTCGCTGGACGGCTCGCCGGAAACCTCGGTATCGGGATGAGCTACGGCTGGTGGATGGACAAGCACACCCGCCACCACAACAACCCCAACCACGACGACCTCGATCCGGACGTCGCACCCGAGGTACTCATCTGGGCCACGGAGTCGGCGCTGGGCCGCCGTGGGCTGAAGGGTTTCATCACCCGGCACCAGGCCCTGCTGTTCTTCCCGCTGCTCACCCTGCTGGCCGCCGACCTGAAGATCTCCAGCGTCAAGGCCTTGCGAAACCGCACGGTGAAACACCGCCGCCTCGAGGCCGCGCTGCTGATCCTGCATGCCGCCGGTTACCTGTCGGCACTGCTGATTGTCCTCTCACCGGTGCAGGCCATCGCCTTCCTGCTCGTGCATCAGGCGCTGTTTGGCGTCTACCTCGGCATGACATTCGCACCCAACCACAAGGGCATGCCGCACCCGACCGGCGACGAAGACTTTTTGCGCAAGCAGGTGCTGACCTCCCGCAACGTTCGCGGCGGTTGGCTGACCGACGCGGCGTTGGGCGGCCTGAACTACCAGATCGAGCACCACCTGTTCCCCGCCATGCCCACCCCGAACCTGCGTAAGGCCCAGCCGATCGTGCGGGCATACTGCGCCGAAATCGGTGTCGCCTACGAACAAACCAGCCTCGTCACCTCGTACCGCCAGGCGCTGCGACACCTGCATGAGGTCGGTGCACCAGCCCGAGCCGAACGCGCGGCACGCCGAGCCGGCCGCACCCGCTGAACTCCCTACCTTGCTCAGGCGGTGCCGCCTACGGGCGGCGCGCGGTGCTGACGACCAAGGCGAGGATTTCGTGGCCGGTCATCCGGCTGCCGAGCAGTGGCCGTTGTATCGCGGTGCGGAGCTCGCTGGTTTCCAGAAAGACCGCCTTGCCGTCCGGCATCGTTTCGAAGCGTCCTGCCTCGGACAGGGTCCTGATGATCTCATCCTTGGGCCCGAGCCGCTGGGCGACCGCCGCCGCGTCGAGCAGCGCCATGCCGGCGTGCGCTGTTTCCTGGGCGTCGTTGACGTCGGCGGACAACGAGAAGGCGGCGGCCCTCTGGTGGAGGTAGTCGGCCAGCGCGGCGGCGCGAGCATCCGTCATGCTGGCGCCCAGCCCGACGATGCGGTTGCGGCGGCGCGGTCAGCTTCGGTCGGGCGCGAGACGGACATGGGCATCCCCTTTAAGGGCCGGTGTGGCGGGCACCTCAGAGCTGGGATGTGGTCGCTTCCGGCGACCTTTCACAGTACGCCAGTTCGGTCCGGATCAGGCGGTTCGGGAGGTCGCCTCCGGCCGCGCCGGCCGGCGTTGAAATCCGGCGCCGCTTTCTGCGGCCGGTCGACAAGTCCGACATTGTTGACGTACGTCACAGTTGGGAGCGGCGTAGGCTCATGGCGTTGCCCGGCCGGCGACGCGGCAGTAGTTGTGGTCGGGCGATACGGGATCCGGAGCTTCGGTTCGAAGCGCCGGATCCCCGGATCTTCGCCAGGTGTAGGGTGGTGGCGAAGTCGCCAGGCGGGTACACCGGTCGATCGCGCGCCGCTCATCGGCGGCAGGTGCGGCGGCGAACTGGAGACCAGCGATCGCCTGAGGCGTACGACTCGGTGAGGCGCCGGCACCAGGGACCTGGCGACTTGGGCTTGCCACAGCCCCGACTTCGTACGGGCGCCGTCGCTGAGCGAGCCGTCAGCTCGACCGCCGGTTGCCATCCACAGGCGGCTTGGCGACGCGGACGTCGTTGCACAGACCGACGATCCCCGGCAGATTTTGGACCGCGCGTGCGGCAGCGTCCCGCTGCCCGGTCACGGCCACCGCGCCGGAGAGTGTGAGCACACAGCCACGCACGCCGGCCCGGACCGCGCCCGCGGGAACGGCGGCGTCCGTGGCCAGCAGCCGGTTGGCGAGTGTGGTGAGGTCGGCGTCGGAGGCGCCGGGGGTGCCCGGCTCGCGCACGACCATCTCGTCGGCGACCCCGCGTACACCGAGCACGCCCATCGCCGCCTGCCTGGTCCGCAGGCGTTCGGCGGTGCTGCCCACCTCGCCGAAGAGCATCACCATCCCGCCCCGGACCGAGACGCCGACGTGCGCGGTCTCGCCGGCCATGCGCTCCAGTAGGTCGGCGATGCCGGCTTGAAGGTCCCGGTCCGTCCCGTGCGAGGTCTGCGCCATGAGCTTAACGATGGACCCCTGCGGGCAAATGCGCCAGGGCCGCCGCCCGAGAGTGTTCTCGGCGTACCGGTGGCATAGGCTGTTGGCACGGTAGCCGGCCCGGACCTCGCTGGGATCGCCGATGCGCGTCGCCATTCCGCCGCCGACCAGTGTGCCGCCACCGACCGAGGATCGCTGAGGCGATCGCAAAGGGGAGGCGGCCCTCCCTCTGACCTGTGCCCTGGTACTTCCCAGATCCGCTGTGATTCGCCCATCGATGGAGGCACGGTCTGTGTTCACGTTCGTGATTCCCGCGCGCAACGAGGAAGAGAACATCGCCACGATCGTCGGCCAGGCGTGCGTGGCCGCGCAGCCGGGCGACCGGGTTCTCGTGGTGGACAGCGCGTCGAGCGACGCTACGGCGCGGCGGGCGGAGGCGGCGGGCGCCGAGGTGCTTCGCGGGCCCCGCGGCAAGGGAGCGGCCATGGCGGCGGCGATCGCCGGTAGCACCTCGCCGTGGCTCTGCTTCCTGGACGCGGACCTGGTTTCGTCCGATGCCAACGTGCCGGCGACGTTGCGGCAGGCGGCTGTGTCGGGCACCGCCGACCACATCGTGGGCGACTATGAGTACGCGGACGTGGGGACGATCCTGAGCAGCACGTTCACCATCTACGAGCCGTTGGTGGCCGAGTTCTTCCCGGAGGTCGGTAGCTTGGGCGCCAACTCGCTCACCGGGTACCGGGCGATCCGCCGCCGCTTCCTCGACGGGGTGCTGCCGACTCACTTCGGCGTCGAGTCACACCTCAACATCTCGATCGCCGTGGCCGGTGGCACCGCGACGGTGTGCCAACTGGGGGTCATCGCCAGCCGGTTCAGGTACAAGCCGGACATGTGCCGGGAGATCGCCGGGTCGCTGCTGGATCTGGCGGTCGCCCACGACCGGCTTGACCCCGCCGAACGGTCAAGCTGGAACAGCTGGGTCGATGGGGGCGCGGACGCCGTCGCCGCGGTCACGGCCACGGCTGGCCGGTCGGCCGCGCTGGCACGGCTCTTCGCGGCGGTGCGCCGACCGATGCCGTCTCGCGTGTCCCGCGCCAGCCTGCTGGCGGCGCCCGAGCCGGCGCCGGCCTGACGCACAGTCAGCGGCGTGCCGGCCGGTCGGGTAGTAGTCGTTCTTCGTGGTCGAGTTCGCGTTCCAGAGTCCGCAGGCCGTCGTCGGGCAGGCGGCCGGCATCCCGCCACCGCAGGAGCTCCTCGCGTTGGGCGTCGATCGCCACGCGGCGTACGTGCAGTGCGGCTTCGTAGCGCGGCGACACGGGTAGGTCGGTGGAGTCGCTCTCGCGGAGCAGGTCGAGCCGGCCCTGGTAGCGGGCCAGCCGGGCGCGTAGCTGCGTGCGCGTCGCCTCGATCACATCGGTGTGGATGTCGTCGTGTTCCTCGGCTTCCACGTCGTCGAGCGCGGCGAGCGCGGCCTCGACGGAAGCCGCACGCGCCTCGTTGCGCTGGCGGGCCTGGTCGGCCTCGTCCGCGCGCAGCCCGAGGGCGCGGGCGATCGGTGCGAACGTGAGGCCCTGACCGACGAGGGTGGCGAGCACGACGACGAACGTGCAGAACAGCAGCAGGTCGCGGTCCGGAAACGGGGCTCCGCTGTCGGTGGTCAGCGGGAGGGTGAAGATGGCCGCCAGGCTGATCACGCCGCGGGTGCCCGACCAGCTCAGGACGAGCACCTCCCGGCCGTTCAGCCGCTGGCTCTGGCGCTCGCCGGCCGCTTCGCTACCCAGCCAGGTGTGGAGTGAACGGGGTAGGGACTGGGTCAGCATCAGCCACAGTGGACGCAGCAGCAGGACGACGCCGACCGTGATCGCGACCGCGATGACGATGGTGGAGGTGTCGTATCTCGCGAGCCCGCGTACGACCGCGGGAAGTTGTTGCCCGATCAGCAGGAACACGAAGCCTTCGAGCAGGAAGTCGACCAGTCGCCAGACGGCACTGGTTTGTAGCCGGCTCGCGCCCGACGTCGACCGCGGCCGCTGGTGTCCGACGATCAGCCCCGCGACGACCACCGCCAGCACGCCGGAGACGTGAATCTGTTCCGCCAGCAGGTAGGCGGCGAACGGGGTGGCCAACGAGACGGCGTTGACCATCAAGGGATCGCCACTCAGCGGCCGCGACAGCAGGCGGACGGCGAACGCGACCAGCATGCCCACAGCGACGCCGCCCGCTGCCGCGAACAGGAACAGGCGAAGCGTGGACGGGACCGAGAAACCGTCACCGGTCGCCGCCGCGACGGCGACGCTCAGGATCGTCAGCGCGGTGGCGTCGTTCAACAGCCCCTCACCCTGGATGAGGGTAAGGAGCCTGGGCGGCAGCCCCACCCGGCGCCCGACCGCCAGCGCGGCCACCGGATCCGGCGGCGCGACCGCCGCACCGACCGCGATGCCGGCGGCCACGGTCGCGCCGGCGACGAACCAGGCGAAGCCGAAGCCGATCACCAGCGCATTGAGCAGGACCAGGACCACCGAAAGGCTCACCACGGTGCGCATGTTGCGGCGAATCGCCAGCAACGAGGAGTCCAGAGCGGCGCTGTACAGCAGCGGCGGGAGCACAAACGTCAGGATGATGTCCGGATCGAGCGCGACGTTCGGCCCGGGCAGCAACGCGTATGTGATGCCGACGAGCGGGAGCAGCGCCGCGGCCGGCAAGCCGATCCGGTCGGCGACCCACCGCACCACGACGATCACCGCGACAGCGGCCAGGACGAAAAGCAGAATCGACTCGACGCTCACGACGCCCATTCTCCGGACTACCTATCCGGCGGTAGGTTCCAACTCGCGTGTGGCGACGCCGCTGAGCGCGGTCCGGACTCAGCCGGTGCCCGACCGGCACCGCCGAGAACGCGGGGGAAGCCGAAGACGCCCCCGCGGGCGCCACTCCAGTTCGGTCCATATAGGACGTGCATAGCCCGGTGTTGGACATTTCCCGGCGGGCCGGCCGAGGAAGCGACCTGATATCGGACAGCGACCGCGGCCGGGGCTGTCATGCGCCGCCTTGATCTGCCTCCCGCTCAAGGGTGTCGAAGTCGCTCTCCGCCACCGTCGCCTGCTCGGGGGTAAGGGTCCCATGCCGGAGGGCAGCGATCCACCGCACCAGCTGGGCTGCCGATATGCCCTGATTTCGCTGAAGGTTTTCGAGGACCCGCCGCACACGTGTCGGCTGAAGATCGCCCGGCGTTTCGGCTTCGGTCAGCCGCACCTGGAGTTCGTCGAGGTGGGCACCTTCCTCCGCGGGAGCTTGCCCTCCCCGGCGATAGCGGATGACCGCCGCCACACCCGCCGCCGCCAAGGTGGCAACGGCGACGCCGGCCAACACTCGGCTGGTTGTCTTTGACATGGCCGCTCCCGCGTGCATGAACAGGGTGTCGACGGCCTGCCGGCACCGCCTCGACCGAGGGGTTAGGTTCGACGTTATGGCAACTGTAGTGCTTCGCGTCCGGCTCACCGGCGGCGAGCGTATGGACATCACCTACGAAGAGCCTCAGACCACCGACGAGGACGAGCTGGTCGAACATGTCGTTTCGACCCTTGCCGAGCAGTCCGGCGTGCTTCGCAGTAGGCACGGCGACCGGCTCGTGATTCTCTACGGCAGGGGGGTGGCGGCCATCGAGGTGGCACCGCGCGGAGCGGTCCTGTAGTAGTCCGCTCTTGGCCCCGACCTCACGTGAGCGGATTGCGCGTACCGTTGGGTTCTCGGGGTACGCGAGGCGTACACCCAACCCGCCCGGATTGCAATTTCGCGAGGTCCGGGGCCTATCCATCGGTCTCGCAATTGGAGCGCAAATGACTGGTAAGGCGACACCCGAGCCCGCCCTCGAGGCGCCTTCTTCCGACGGAGAGCTTTTCCGGCCGGCGCCGCACGCGGACACGTCGGGACCGCGCCAAGCCGTTCCAGACGAGAGCGAGGCCGCGATGAAGCGACTTCGGACACCTTTTGACGTCGGCCCGGTCGACGGGGCCGAAACCGGCGGCTGAGGTCGCGGGCTCAGCTGCCGCTGTCCTGGTCGCGCCGGGTGGCGGCAGGGGCGTGGGAGGCCGCGGGGCACGCGCACCCGTGGATGGACCTGCGGCCGCGTTCGGACCGTCAGGGTTTGAGCTCGTCGCTCCCGTCCACCTCGCGCAGCTGGCTTTCGACATGTGCCGCCAGCCGTGACCGGTACTCCTGCTCAAATGCCTCAAGATCCTCGAGCTGGTGCTGGGCCGCGGTGCGCTCGGCCTCTAGGCCGCTCATCGCGTCGTCGTGGCGCTGTCGTGCGCCCCGCTCCAAGGCATCGGCATCGGCCAGTGCGTCGCCGGTAATCTGCCGCGCCGTCGAGCGGGCGTCGGACAACACGTCGCGGGCCTCGCGATGGGCTTCGTCGAGGTGAGTGTCGGCGGTGCGCTCAGCCATCATCAGCATCTGGGATGCCTGCTCACGGTCGCGGGCGGCCACTGCGCCGGTCTGTGCGCGTGCCTGCCCCAGCTCGGCCTGCGTCGCACGGGCGACCTGCTCCGCGGATGCCTTTTCCCGGTGGACGCGGTCGAGTTGGGCGGTCAACTCGTTCAAGGCGGTGGCCAGCTGTTGGTCGGTGTCCGCGCCGGCCTGTGCGCGGTCCCGCGTCATCAGGATGCGCAGGTCGTTGTTCGCCTCGATCAGGCGGATGAGCTCCTGTTCGAGTTCGTCCAGGAAGGCATCGACGTGTTCCTCGTCGTAGCCGCGTTTGCCGATGGAAGGCTTCTTGAAAGCGACGTTGTGAACGTCGGCCGGGGTGAGTGACATCGAGACTCCTTGGGTTGGTGCGGCCCGCGCGTCGACTGGTCACCCGTTCCTTCCATGATCACGCCGCACCACGAGCCGTTAGCACGACAGAACCCAGGTCACACCCGACACTACCAAGCGGATGGGTCCCCCGCTTTCGCGGAGCGCGGCCACCTGACCGAGACCGGTCATCCGTTGGTCGCACGGCCTGGTCCGGCGGCATACCATTCCAGCCTGTTCGGCTGCCCAGCAACCGGTCCTCCTATATGGACGTCGAGGCCAGCGAGTGCATATGTCCTATATGGACAGACGTGACGACCGCTCGGCGCTCCCCGGGTGGGATGTGGGCTGTCGTTTCTGACCGCGCCGATGGGCGGTGCCGCGGGCTGGTCAGGCCGGCGTCGTACGCGGTGCCTGGTCGTCGGCCTGGACGACCCGCGCGGGCGCACAGCAGGACCGTGGCCAGAGGCCATGACGGTAGCCCGCGGTTTGGACCTCCTCGCGTGGGTATGCGGTGCACCATGGGTGTCGGGCGCCGCGCGGCGGCTGGTACCGGCAAGATCTGCCGGAAAACTTGAATCACTCCAGATTAGTGTTATGTTGATCGAGTGAACCCGGACTTCGAGGCGCGGCTGCGGGAAGCCTCGTTGCGCGTGACCCGGCCCCGGTTGGCGGTGCTGGCCGCGCTGCGTGACCACCCGCACGTCGACACCGACGCGGTGCTCGCGCTGGTCCGGGGCGATCACCCCGGGGTCTCCCGCCAGGCGGTCTACGACGTGCTGCGGGCGCTCACCGACGCCGGTCTGGTCCGGCGCATACAGCCCGCCGGTGCGACCGCCCGCTACGAGTCTCGGGTGGGGGACAACCACCACCACCTCGTGTGCCGCTCCTGCGGTGCGATCGCCGACGTCGAATGCGCTGCCGGGCGCGCTCCTTGTCTCACCGCCTCGGACGACCGCGGCTTCGTGGTCGACGAGGCGGAGGTCGTCTATCTGGGCACCTGCCCCGACTGTGCGACCAACCGCACGCCCAACTGACCGCCAGTTCGGAAGGAAGCAGATGAGCGACACCCAGGACAACGCCCCGGCCAGCGCGCAGGGCGTGGACGAGAAGGCGGCGGCCGGCTGCCCGGTCGCGCACGACTCCGTCACCGCGCACGGTAGCGAGAGCGAGAACCCGGCGATCGACTCGCCGACCCCGAAGACCGGTGGCCGCCCGCACACCAACCGGGACTGGTGGCCCAACCAGCTCGACCTTTCGGTGTTGCACGCCAACTCCGACAAGAGCGACCCGCTGGGGGAGGGGTTCAGCTACGCCAAGGAGTTCGAGAAGCTCGACGTCGAAGCCCTCAAGCGGGACATCACCGAGGTGCTCACCACCTCCCAGGACTGGTGGCCGGCCGACTTCGGTCACTACGGCGGCCTGATGATCCGGATGAGCTGGCACGCCGCGGGCACCTACCGCATCCATGACGGTCGTGGCGGTGCCGGCGACGGCGGTCAGCGCTTCGCCCCGCTCAACAGCTGGCCCGACAACGCCAACCTCGACAAGGCCCGCCGGCTGATGTGGCCGGTCAAGCAGAAGTACGGCCAGCAGATCTCCTGGGCCGACCTGCTCGTGCTCGCCGGCAACGTCGCCCTGGAGTCGATGGGCTTCAAGACCTTCGGCTTCGGCTTCGGCCGCGAGGACGTGTGGGAGCCCGAGGAGATCTTCTGGGGTCCGGAGGACACCTGGCTGGGCGACGAGCGCTACGTGTCCGACAAGGAGGTGGCCGAGGGTGTCGGCGCGACCGAGATGGGTCTCATCTACGTCAACCCGGAAGGCCCACGCGGCAACGCGGACCCAGCCGCCGCGGCCCACTTCATCCGCGAGACCTTCGGCCGGATGGCGATGAACGACGAGGAGACCGTCGCCCTCATCGCCGGCGGCCACACCTTCGGCAAGACCCACGGCGCCGGCATCGCCGACAACCATGTCGGCCCGGAGCCCGAGGGCGCCGAGCTGGAGGCGCAGGGCCTGGGCTGGCTGAGCACCCACGGCACCGGCAAGGGCGCCGACACGATCACCAGCGGCCTCGAGGTGACCTGGACCGACCAGCCGACGCGGTGGAGCAACCGCTTCTTCGAGATCCTCTTCGGCTACGAATGGGAGCTGACCACGAGCCCCGGCGGTGCCAAGCAGTGGGTCGCCAAGGACGCCGAGGCGATCATCCCGGACGCCTACGACCCGTCGAGGAAACACAAGCCGACGATGCTCACGACCGACCTGTCGCTGCGCGTCGACCCGGTGTACGAGAAGATCTCGCGCCGTTTCCTGGAAAACCCGGACGAGTTCGCGCTGGCCTTCGCCAAAGCCTGGTACAAACTGCTGCACCGCGACATGGGCCCGGTCAGCCGGTTCCTCGGGCCGTGGGTCGCCGAGCCCCAGCTGTGGCAGGACCCGGTGCCGGCCGTTACCCACGAGCTGGTGAGCGACGCCGACATCGCCGTCCTCAAGTCGAAGGTCCTGGAGTCCGGCCTGACGACCGCCCAGCTGGTTTCCACGGCCTGGGCCTCCGCCGCGAGCTTCCGCTCCACCGACAAGCGTGGCGGCGCCAACGGCGCCCGGATCCGTCTCGAGCCCCAGCGCGGCTGGGAGGTCAACCAGCCCGAGCGGCTCGCGACGGTCCTGGAGACTCTCGAAGGCATCCAGCGCGAGTTCAACGACGCCGGCGGCGCGAAGATCTCGCTGGCCGACCTGATCGTGCTGGCCGGCTCGGCCGCCGTCGAGAAGGCGGCGGGCGACGCCGGCTTCTCCGTGACGGTGCCGTTCCGCCCGGGCCGCACCGACGCCACTCAGGAGCAGACCGACGTCGAGACCTTCCGGGTCCTCGAGCCCCGGGCGGACGGCTTCCGCAACTACCTGCGCCCCGGCGAGAAGACCCAGCCGGAGGTGCTGCTCGTCGACCGTGCGTACATGCTCGACCTGACCGCGCCTGAGATGACGGTCCTGATCGGCGGCCTGCGCTCCCTCGGGGCCAACGTCGGAGACAGCCAGCACGGCGTCCTCACCGACCGGCCCGGCATGCTCACCAACGACTTCTTCGTCAACCTCCTTTCCCCGGGTACCCAATGGAAGGCGTCGAAGTCCGAGGAGCACGTGTACGAGATCCGCGACTCGGCCACCGACCAGCTGAAGTGGACGGCCACCGCGGTCGACCTCATCTTCGGCTCGAACTCGCAGCTGCGCGCCCTGGCCGAGGTCTACGCCAGCCAGGACGCTCGCGACAGGTTCGTCAACGACTTCGTCGCGGCCTGGACCAAGGTCATGGAGCTCGACCGGTACGACCTGGCCTGACCCGGCTCCAACCCTCGATCCCGGACGGGCTGGCGCCGGCCATTGGCGAGGCCCAGCCCGTCCATCACATCGGGCGCAGGTGTTCGATCGTGACGCGGTGCCGCTCGGTCAGCCGCTGAGCGATCAGCGAGCGGTGGCAGGCCTCGGGATCGCGCTCGACGCAGAGCAGCGCCGCTGTCCCACCGCTCGGCAGCGCCGACACGATCGGTGCGAGGTCGGCGCTGTCGAGGATCTCGGTGGTGTACCGGCGGGTGTACTCGGCGGCGAGCTCCCGCCGCGAGCGCTTGCCGACCCCGCGGCGGTCGTCCTCGGCGTACTGGAGCTGGCGTAGCTCGGTGGTCGGGGCGAGCTCAGGATGGTGCTCGTAGGCGATCCCGGCTTGGGCGAGGGCCGCCTGGAGCCGCCGCGAGTTCGCCCAGGCGTACTCCGGTCCGCGGACACCGCGGCGCTGGCGTACGTCGAGCAGCAGGCGGACGTCAGCGTGCCGCAGCCGCCGCAGGAAGGACTCGCGGTCGAAGCCGTAGACGCCGATCGTCACCATCCTGAGCACGGGAATCACGCGACGGCGGTCCCTTCGAGCTCGACCATCAGGGTGGGGATCGCCAGCCGGGTCACGCCCAGCATCGTGGTGGTCGGTGCCACCCGCGCGGCGCCCAACCTCGACGCCAGCACGCCGTAGTGCTGGAACAGCAGGTCGACGTCGGTGGTGTAGACGTTGAGCCGGACCAGGTCTGCCAGGGACATGCCGGCCTCGCCGAGAACCGCCTCCAGGTTGTCGACGCTGAGCGCCAACTGCGCCGCCATGTCTCCGTCGTGCTGGGGCTTGCCGTCTTCGCTCATCGCGGTTTGCCCGGAGCAGTACAGGGTCCGGGTGTGCCCGGAGACGACCTCACCCTGGTTGAATCCCATCTCCACCGACCAGGCCACCGGGTTGACCGCCGTTCGTTCCACTGCCACTTCAGCTCCGTTCGTCGTCGACGTTGTTGCTGATCAGCCTCCCAACGAATCACGACATCCTGTGTCGTGTATTCATGTAAAGTTTTCGGATGCGCGCCGACCGGCTGGTCTCGCTCGTGCTGCTGCTGCGCCAGCGCGGTCGGCTGTCCGCGGCCACGCTGGCCCGCGAGCTGGAGGTGTCCACCCGCACCGTGCTGCGGGACATCGAGGCGCTGTCCGCGGCCGGCGTCCCGGTGTACGCCGAACGCGGTCGGCACGGCGGGTTCGTGCTGTCGCCCGGCTTCCAGACCGAGCTCACCGGGCTCAACCACGACGAAGCGCTCGCCCTGCTGGTCGCCGGATCGCGCAGCGGCGCGCAGGCGTTCGGCCTCGGCTCGGCGCTCGCGTCGGGCATGCGCAAGGTGGTCGACGCGCTGCCCGAAAGCTATCGGGCCACCGCGGCCGGCGCCGCGCGGCGATTGCTCGTCGACCCGGAGACCGACCTCCTCTCGCGCCGGCTGGTCGCCGAGGAGGTGCCCGAGGCCGTCGTGGGGGAGGTCCGGCGCGCGGTGTTCGCGGGACTCAAGCTGCGCATCCACTACGCGGCGGTCGGCCAGGCGCCGAAGTGGCGCACGGTGGACCCGATCGGCCTTGTCACGGTCCGCGACCAGGCCTACCTGCTGGCGACGAGGTCCGGTGCCGACCGCACCTACCGGCTGTCGCGGGTGCTGGCCGCGGAGGCACTCTCCGAACCGGCGCAGCGGCCGGACCGGGTCGACCTGGACCAGATCTGGCGGGAACGCAGCACGCGGTTTCGGACCGGCGGCGATCAGGTCGCCGTGCGGCTTCGGGTGCACCCGGCGCGGCGGGAAACCCTTGTGGGCACGGCGCTTGCCGTCCTCGCCGAAGAGACCGACGCGGACGGCTGGCTGCGGATGGAGGTCACGTTCCAGGATTCGCGACACGCCGAGTGGGCGCTGTGGCAGCTCGCCACGAGCGCGGAAGCCCTGGCCCCGCAATGGTTGCGCACCTCGCTGCGCGACCGCGCCGTCGCGATCGCCGCCCGCTACGCCGACGGCGGGCCCGGTGGTGTGCCGGGCCCGCCGTCGTAGGTGTTCAGCGTTGCAGGGTCAGGAGGCCCGGTCGGTATGGGAGCAGGCCGTAGTCGCCGCCGGAGTTGGGGGCGCGGCCTTGGTAGAGCAGTTGGAGGTTGCAAGGGTCGACGGTCATGGTCTGGTCGGCGTTGCTACGGATCAGCTCGCCGTGACTGATGTCGTTGGTCCACGTCGCGCCGCTGTTGGCCTTGCCCGCGAACGGGTTGCTCTCACTGGCCGCCTGCGGCGTCCACGTCCCACCCAAGCTGGTCGCCGTGAACGAGCGGAAGTAGCGGCCCTGCGCGCCGATGGCTTCGACGATCATGAGGTATTGGGTTCGGCCCTGGAGTTTGTAGACCTGGACCGCTTCGAACAGGTTGTTCGTGGTGTCCGTCATGATCACCGTGGCCTGGCTGCCGAAGCTGCCCGGGAAGTTCCCGATCGGCATGCTGGCCCGGTAGATGCGGCCGTTGTCCCCGGCGAAGAACAGGTACATGTTGCTGCTGTCACCGATCAACGCCTGGTCGATCGGACCGGTGCTGGAGTTGGAGATGGTGGCGGTGGACAGCACCTGCTGCGACGACCAGCCATTCGGATTGGTCGGATCGCTGGAGGTGCGGTAGGAGAACGCGGTCCCACCCCACTGGTAGGCCAG
>NZ_JCADBM010000041.1:0-48426 GCF_059359075.1 Phytohabitans sp. LZ39
CGTCATCCTATGGGCCTGGCACCGGCACTCGGTCTACCGGGATCGATACCTAGCCATGGCCAACGACCCCCTCTGGCGCCACCTGACGTTCGTACGAATCCAGTCCCGCAAAGACATCCGCCGCCTGCTAAACAGCATCAACTCTGCTCCATAGACTCGGACCCGCCACCACATAACATTTTTTCACTGAGACGCACTGTTCTCGGCAAATCAGGGCGTTGGTGTGGCGATGTGTCGGGTTCAGGGCTGCCATATGTCAAGGGGCGGTCAGGCAGTAACTCGGGAATGGGATGAAAGCATTGGTCGGCGGCGGCATCCGAGTGGGTGAATCAAACCGCAGAGCGGCGTGGAGGGAAATTCCCGCCGCCCGGTCCCCGACCTTCTCCCGGGTCACGGGCGGCAGCGTGTACACGTAGGCCTGACGGCCGGCGTCGTACTTCATCCAAGCTTCGCCCTCGTAGCCAGGGCTGCCGCCGACGCCGTACATCAGGCGCACGGCAACCGAGCCCGGAGCACGGCCGGCGCGGTCAACCCGCACTACCACCAGAGGCTGCTCTGGCGGGCTGGGAGGTATACAGGCGAGGGGATCGATAGTGGCCGGTACGGCTCGAACCGAACGAATGACCGCTGGGCGCTGGGGCGGCGCCGTCGACCGCGTGACCAACGTCGGCAAAGCCGGCGATACCGCCGCCGTTCGTGTGACCGCGGGCGTTGCCGTGGCTGCGGGTCGCCCTGACGCCGTCGACAGCACAGCGGATGACCGAGCCTCCGGCGAGGCCTGCGGCGGATAAGGGATGTCGCCGGTCCGACTCACGCACGCTGCGGCAACGATCACCAGACCAAGCAGGCACCCGGTCGCGTAGCCCGCCCGATGCAAGCGTGAAGGATCAACCAGCGACATGGCATGAGGGTAGAGCCCACACCACCGCCCACGGTACATACCGTCTGGTCCTCACAGTCTCGGTGATCCGAACCTGTCGCTCAGGATCACCAACTCGACAAATTCGGCCAACTGCGATTGGGCCGCCGCCCTGACGCGTCGGGGCGGCGGCCAGCCCGAATCTCGAACCTCCACTACTCGCGGCGAATGAGTGAGCCAGATATTGCGACTGGCGCTGCACAATTTGCGCCGGATGCCCTGCGCCCGGTGGCCGCGGGCGACCTCGCGACGCGCTAGGCCGGCTGGCAGAAGACGTTCGGCGGAACGTACTGGCCCGTCGCGACGTACGGGATGTAGATCTCTCGGCCAGGCGGCAGGACCGGTACCGACGGCCGGAGCCACGTGGTGGTGCCGCTGACGGTGGCGGTGGCGTTCCACACCTGGACGATGACGCCGGGCGGCGGGATCTGAATCGCCACATGCGCGGTGACCGGCACGTCGGAGACGTTCTTGATGCGGATCGTCGCCGCATGACCGCTGCTCCACACGACCACGCTGAGGAGCTCGACCTCGCAGTGCGGCGCGGGCGAAGTGGTGGTGGTCTGAGCGGCGGCTGGCGCGGCGAACGCGAGCGCGGCGAGCAGCCCAGCCACGAATGCGAGGAGTCTTGTCCGGTAACCCATCTTGTCCCCCATACATAGATACGTATGAGCAAACAATCCACTACGGAACAGACCTTCGTCAATGTCCGAGCGGCTTCGTGTTCGCTTCGCGGGAGCTAGGCAGAACTGGACCGGACCTGACGCGAGGCTCGTCCGGCCCAGACCATCCAGCGGGAAAGCGGCGCGTCCAGTGCGCCAGGCGGTTGCTTTTCGAGCGAGATGTCGACAAATCGACCGAATGGCAATCGCAAATCTCGACACACTGTCATCGGCAGATCCGTGCGTTGTTGGGGCGACGTGGCCGTGTTTGCGGTGGCCGGCCACGTCGCTGGCTGCTCAAGATACCCTTGTCCGAAGGATCTGCGCGGACGTCGACCGCGTGCCGGGTACGTGACGCGGTCGGAAAGGTGGAGGGCCTTTGGCTGGCCACAAAGGAGCAGGCGCACGCCGCCCGACTCGAGGCGCTGCTCACCGCGGAAGGGCTACACGACTCGCTGCTCGCGCCGGGCTACCGCATCATCGCGAACACGTTCACCGATCACGGCGGTGTCTTCGTCCGGTTCGTCGAGTCCGTGCAGGAGCTGGACGTCGGTGACCGGGCTTATCCGATACGCGAGGACTTCGAAACCTTCAGCCGTGATGCCGTGACCGGCAGCATCGCGCTGCTGAGAAACCACCATCGCGGCATTGACCATGGACGACGTCGGCCGGCTGCACGCGGTGCTGTCGGCGGCGCTCGG
Source organism: Phytohabitans sp. LZ39 (assembly GCF_059359075.1). Lineage (NCBI taxonomy): Bacteria > Bacillati > Actinomycetota > Actinomycetes > Micromonosporales > Micromonosporaceae > Phytohabitans > Phytohabitans sp. LZ39. Next base: position 2,283 of record NZ_JCADBM010000041.1, read on the forward strand.
CGAAGACGCACCACAGACACGGGCGGTGGTCGGCCTCGCTGGCCTGCGACCACGACCGACGCACCGCGTCCAGATACCCAACCATGTACCTAACCCACGGCGATACCTGTCTCGGGTGCCAGCCGACCGGCTGGTCATCCGCGGCGACCCAAGAACCGCGTTCGCCTCGGCAACCACGAGCCCATCTGACCGGAACAGGAACTCCTGCCCCGGGCTGCGTCCCGCTCACCTCTGCGAACACTGCCAGCGTCGGCAGCCCCGCCGATACCGGATAGTGCCGTAGCTCCAGCGCCGTACGCCAGCTCCGTAGCACCCTCTCCGCCGACACCTGAAAGTCGGCGGATCTTGGCCGACCTGCCCTAACTGAGGCCTGCTGGCGAACGACGGCGGCTGCCCACCAGCACGACGACGTTGACCGCGATGATCAACACGAGGAGGGCTACCGCTAGCCAGAAACCCAGCCCGATGTGGACCACCTCACCGATTCGCCCATCCAGGTCCTTGCCCTCAACCTGAGGCAAGTAGGTGCCAAGGAGCAGAACGTATTCGGCCAATTCGGTGAGCCGCTCAACGGTCAGGTACTCGGTAACGGCCAGCACAACGATGGCGCCGCCGGCCGCGACAAGAGCCGCGACAGCGCGCACGCGGACGGTCCGGGCTAATGCGGTCGCCGCACCCACGACCATCGCCGCCGCTGCGAGGATCGCAAGGATCTGCACAACCGTCGTCATATGGAACCCCGCTGTCGCGCGTGACTGCTGAGCGGGGGTGAGGGCAAGCCCCCCGGTCGTGTCGAGCCGTTCACGGGATGCGATGAGATCCGCCCCGGTCAGGGACATCTCAATCGTGCCCGCCGCCGTGCTGCTATCTGCGGGTACGTCACACGACGCGGCCGCGAAGGGCAGGAAAAGAAACAGCAGAAGGGCGAGGATGAAGCCGGCCGGCGTGACTCGCCGAGTCACGATCTTCCCGGATACCCCAGGCGCCTGACGACCTTCTGCGCTTTGCACCGGGAGCAACCTCACTCTCGCCTGGGTAGGATCCGTCCCGAGCATCATCGAAGAGCGCCGCCGAACTCCGAACCATCGAGCCCACTTCACCATATCGGTACAGCGATCGGGCTACAGCCCCGACTGGACGGGAGATCCTCCACGGTGGCGGACGTAGCCGACCATGCCGTCGACCGCTTTCATGCCACCAATCCTTCCAGAGCAGGGAAGCCCCAACAAGATCCGGAGCAGCGCCCGCCCTCGCCGTCGGTGACGAGCGGATAGCGGCATGAGCGTGCACCGAAGTTGCGCTTAAGGGCCGCGCCGATCGCGGCAGACGGCGCAGGATTGGCCGTACCCGATGGTCGGTGCGTTCGGGCTGGTCCTCGCGGCGGTGTGGGCCTTGACTCATGTCCGGCTCGTCCGCGCCCTGGCCAGCGGCTGAGGGCGTCATGGTGCGTCGCTGGCGGTCCGGCGGGTCGGGTGCTGGTGGTGGGCTCGGGTGCTTTGCCGGGTGGCGACGCGCAGTGTGTTCGTCATTGCGACCCGTGGTTCGGCTCAGGCGGGAGCTGGGCGGATCACGAGGTGGTACTGCTCGATCGCGGCTAAGGGCTCAAGCTCGTCGAGGGTGACGGGGTCTCCTTGGCGGGCATGCTGCAACTCCAGCAGCCGGCTCGAGGCTTCGTCCCTACCCTTGTGGTGGACGTCCATTGTGTACTGGCCCGCTCCGGTCGGCATTGTCGCGAGGACCGCTTTTCCGGTGACGTCGCCCATCTGTAGCTCGCCGGTTGGACATTCCAGGTGCAGCCCGGTGACACTTGTCCAGGCTGCCGCGTCTTCAGGTGGTGACTCGCTGACCACCGGTGCGGCTGGGCCAGGCGCCCCACAGGGCCCGGCACTTACGTCGCCGGCGCCAACTGTGGAGGTGTGCGAGCCTTCGTACGTCGATTTGAACGGATACTCATCACATTGCAGTCCGCCTTCGGCGTACCCAGCACCCCAAACTGCGGTGCAGATGTTCACCGATGCGCGATGGTTCTGGTCGATGCGGCCGGTGTCCATCAGCCGGTGCAATGGACGCGCCGGTGTGCTGCCAGGGACACTCTTACTTATAAGTGGAGTCCAGGCGTTGGCGTCCGGGATCTGCGCCGCGACTGTCATAAACGATTTACCGGTAAGGCGCCGACTCTCTCAGTTGCCGAGGCAGCTGAAGGTTCGACAGCCGGTTGGTCCGCACCGAGGTACGTGGCGCCGTCGGGGCGTCGGACGAGGCGACTGCCACAGGTGAACCCGCGCGCACACCCGACCAGCGGCAGAGCCGGATGTCTGCGCGTGCCCTCTGGCCGGAGCGAGCTCGTCCTATCCCTGTGCTCTAATCCCGTCATGCATGTCGTCGTCTGCGGCGCACTCGTGGAGAGCGGCGCGGTCCTGCTGGTACACCGCAGCCCGAACCGCCGGGCATACCCGGATCTCTGGGATCTGCCCGGGGGGCACGTCGAAGCGGGTGAGTCGGAACTACAGACCCTCGCGCGTGAGATGCACGAGGAGCTAGGGGTTCACATTGTGGCGGAGTCCTCGTCACGGTTGGGCGACCTGCATGCCGGCAGTGGCGAGGACGCCGTCCACGTGGGCGTCTGGCAAATCAGAGACTGGGTCGGCTCTCCCACCAACCGTGCACCTGAGGAGCATGACGACATCGCATGGGTCGGGATCAGCGAGCTGGGCGGCCTCCCCCTCGTGTTTGGCGCCCTGCCGGCATTGCTTCGTTCCCTGCCTGAGCCTGACCGGCCGGTGACCAGGGCCGGTCCCATCGGGGTCATCGCGCCATCGCGTCGCTGAAGACTGACCACCACGACCGCTACGGCGCCTTGGAGGAGCGGCCCGGCGAGAAGGCCGACAACGGCTGCCTGCATTCTCAACCAAGCGCGGCTAAAGACGACCACGCCGGCGAGAACGACGTCTCGGAGGCCGAGCTGGCCTGAGAGCGCGAGCGCTCGCGGTGCAGCGCCGCACGTACACGCAGAACCACCTCGACTATGTCATCGAGGTCTGCGAGTACGTGGCGGACCTGCTCGGCTACCGGATCGTGGCCGAGCCGCCGGCGGTGCGGCATTCATGGCCCGCTTCGAACCGGCGGACTGAGCCGGCTGGGTGAAGGAGGGCGTCCTCGTACCCGGTCTGCCGGGTACGAGGACGCTCTGCTCAGGTGAGCACTGTCATGGGCTGGCGCAGGTTGGCGCCGGCGCTGGGTTGGTGCCCTGCCAGGTGCCGGTCATCCCGAACACTGTGGACCGGCCGGGCGGGATCGCGCCGTTCCAGACCACGTTGTGGACGCTGACCGCGCCCGCCGCGCCGGTCGTCAACGTCCCGTTCCACACGCGGTCGACCCGCTGGCCGGCCGTGTACGTCCAGGACACGGTCCACGCGTTCATCATGGTGGTGCCCATGTTGCGCACCGTCACCTCGGCGTGGAAGCCGCCCGGCCACTGCGAGACCACCCGGTACGCGGCCATGCACGGCGCCGACTCGGCCGGCGGCGTCGTCACGTCGACGAACGGGGACAGCGGGCCGCTCTGCCCGGCCGTGTCGAGGGCGCGCACGGCGAACCCGTACGTCCGGCGCGGGGTCAGGCCAGTGACCGTCAACGTGGTCGCGCCGTTCGTGTTGCCCGCGCGGCTGACCACATCGCCGACGACCATCACCACCTCGTACCGGGCCACCCCGACGTCGTCGGTGCCCGCCGGCCAGGTGAGGGTGACGCTGGTCGGGGTCAGCGCCGATGCCACCGGCGTGCCCGGCGCGGTCGGCGGCGCGTCGTCGCTGAACGGCAGCTTCACCGGCCCGCCGGATCGTTCCCCCGAGTAATTGCCGGCTGGGTCCTTGGCCCGGATGAAGAAGTGGTACGGCTCGCCGCGCGTCAGCCCGGTGAACCGGTAGATCGAGGACACGCTGGTGACCGTGCCGACCTCCACCTTGCCGTTCCACAGGCTGATCTCGTACTCGTCGACCCCGACGTTGTCACTCGACATCGGCCAGTCGATGGTGAACCCGGTCGAGTTGACGTCGCGCACCTCCGCCGGACCCGGCGTGGTCGGCGGCTCGGTGTCGCGGGCCACGTCGGCCACGAACGTGGTGATGGAGTTCGCCGGGAACCGGCCCGCCAGCGTCGGGTCGACCGCGCCGCAGTCCACGCACGGCGGCCTGGGCATCGTCTGGAACGTCGTGCTTGTGATGGTGTCGAGGTCGGCGGCCGAGTACTGGTACGCGGTGACCGCGCTGTTGAGGTCGCCGGCGGCGAGCCGGATCGCGCTGTTCAGGTCCTCGCCGGTCTTGTTGACGACGACGACGGTGAGCGGCTGGCCGGGCGTCTGGGCGGCGTACACGGAGAGCTTGTCCTGATCGCCGCTGACCGCCTTCACGCTGGTGTTGCCGAACTGACCACCCTGGCCGTCGTAGTCGCGGAACATGCGGAACGCGTACGCGCCGGGGTCGTCGGCGTCCGGGCCGGCCCACAGGGTGGCCAGGTCCAGCCCCTCGCGGCCGAAGATGCCGAGCACGTCGGCCTGGGCGAGCGCGCCGTTGATGTGGTCCAGCGCGCCCCAGTTGTACTCGGTGATGGCCGTCTTCGTGCCGGGGTAGTTCTCCGCCACCATCTCCTTCATCCGCGGGACGAGTCGGGTGGTGTCGTTGATCCAGCTCTCGTCGACGTACGCCGGGTCCCACAGGTTGCGGGTGGAGCGCAGCCGCAGCGCGTTGGTCGCGGGGTCGCTCCCGTTGCCGAACGCGACCCCGGAGCCCTGCGGGTACCAGTGGTTGTCGAAGTAGTCGAGTAGCCGCACGCCGTGCTCCTGCTCGTACGCCCGCAGCTGGGCAAGGTACCACTCGCCGAACGGCTCGCCGCCGTGCGCCGCCCGGTCCGGCGGGTTGCTCCAACAGGTGCCGCCGAGCCGGTTGCAGGTCTCCTGGTCATGGCCGGACATGAACAGCGAGTTCCAGCCCCAGCCGACCGGGCCGAGGGTCTGTGCGGCGGGGTCGGCGGCCTTGACGGCGCCGGCGATCTCGACCGTGCGGTCGCGAATCTCGTCGTACGATGTGCCGGCCGGGTGCACGTCGCGGTGCGTCGAGTGCCAGATGTCCGGCTCGTTGTCAAGGTTGTAGAAGCGCACGCCGCCCCCGTCGGCCGTGCCGTACTTGCCGGTCAGGTGCTCCAGCCAGTCGGTCACGTAGTCGGCGCCGGCCTCGACGCTGGTGTCGCGCGGGTCGTTCCCCGTCACGAACGTGCCGTCCGGCTTCACACCGTCGCCGCAGTCCGGCCGCCATTCGGCGTCGTTGCGCCGCTGCGGCCCGTACTTGGCAATGCTGAACCCGCAGCTGTAGTCGCGGGCCTTCGGCTTCCAGCCGATCAGCGGCACGGTCAAGATCGTGTCGGTGCCGGTGCGCCGGTCCTGCTCCACGAAGACGTCGGTCTCCGAGCCGTTCGGCAGGTCGGCCGGGTCCGCCGAGCCGGGCACGTTCTCGAAGAACCAGTCCGCGCCGCGGTTCGTGGTATCGGTGGCGAAGTCGTACCGGGTCGTCGCGTTGCCGCCCCAACGCCGGACGGGCAGCCGCAGCTCCTCGGCGAGCGCCTCGCCGGCACCGTTGATGCCGTAGATCTCCGGGCTGATCGGGTGGCGGGGCGCGGCGAGGTCGATGGTCAGGCTGGGGCCGGCGGCGGCCGCCGCGGGGGTCGCCGGCAGGGCAACGGCGCCGGCCGCCAGCAGGGGTACGGCCGCGAGGGCGACCAGGGTACGGACCGGTGGGGTTCGACGGGGCATGCCAGATCCTCACGATGAAATGAACGCATGGTGCGCTAGGGGCGCTCCACGAGGTGACCGGGCCCGGCGTCCGAACAGTACCCAGTTCATATATGACGGTCAATGACCGCGACGCGTTCGGCCTGCTGCATACGCCGGTGTGCGCACGCAGGAGGCGGACGGTCGCGCGGTCCAGGGCGATGGTGCGGCGGCTGGCCCTGGCGCCGAGCGAGAGCGAGCTGCGCCTCCCGGTGGTCGGCGGGGCGGGCGCTGGGCTTTTGAGCTACCTACCCGCCGGCCTTGATCACCTCGTAGAGAGCGGTCCAGTTTCTGGTGCCGTGGCCGGCGGCGATTGCCCGGTCGTAGTGTGACTTGACCGCTGTGGGCAGCTCGATGTCGACGCCGGCCTGCGTACTGGTCCGCAGGATGTGGTCGGCGGTCGCGCCCATCATCAGTGCCGTGCTGAGGTCGCCTGGGTGTTCGCCGGCCTCCAGCTCGCGGGCCAGCTCCAGCCCGTCGCCGATCATCGTCGGGATGCCGGTGAGGGTGTCCAGTGCGCCGGGGAGGAACTCGGCCGCCGGCACGCCGGCCGCCGTAACGAGCGCCGTGGCGTGCAGGAGGCTGGACAGGGCGGTGAGGAAGACGTCGAGATGAGCCTGGTAGAAGAGCTGGGCCAGCCCGGGATCGGCACCGAGGTACTTGGGCTCGCCGATCACCTTCAGCGCCGGCTCGTGCAGGGCGAAGACGTCCTGGGGTCCGCTGTAGAAGACGTACGCACCCGGCCCGCCGACCGCGGGAGCGGGCACCATCACCCCACCCGTGACGAACGCCGCGCCGTGTTTGGCGGCCCACTGCGCTGCCTCGCGGGATGCGTCGGGCGTGTCGGAGCTGAGGTTCACCAGTGTCTTGCCGGCGAGGAGACCCGCGACCGGGCCGAGGATGTCGTACATCGCCGGGTAGTCGGTGAGGCTGAGGACGATCAGCTCGCCGCCGGCGACGGCGGCCGCGGGCGAGGCCGCCCGTGTGGCTCCTTGGGCGACGAGGCCGTCAGCGCGACCCGGCGTGCGGTTCCACACCGTGACCGGGTGCCCGGCCCGCATCATGGCGGCGGCCATCGCTCGCCCCATCGGGCCGAGGCCGATGACCGTGACCGGTTCGCGGTCGTTGGTGGCGCTCATCGGGTGCTCCTCAGTTCCTCGAACATGCGGGCGGTGCCCTCCTCGCCGAACCCCGCGGCGATCTGCCGGCGGACGATGTCGTGTACGGGCTTCAGCACCTCGGCGTCGACGCCCGCGTCGTTGCTGGCCCGCATCAGCGCGGCGAGCGCTGTCTCGGTGAACCGCAGGCTCTGCTGGCCCTCGCCGGTGTAGTCCTTGGCGTCGATGATGGCGGCCAAACCGGCGAGCCCACCGGTCATGGCGGCCAGGAAGGCCGCCTGCCGCTCGGCGAACTCGGTCGCCGGCACGCCCGCGGTGCCGACCATCGCCGCGCCGTGCATGAAGCCGGCGAACATCGTGTACATGCCGGTGAGCATCGCCATGTCGTAGAGCGAGGCCATGCCGGCATCCGGCCCCAGGTACGTGCTCTCACCCCAGCGGTCGAGCAGCGCCCGGTGCTGCTCGAAGGCGATCGCCGAGCCGCTGTAGAAGATCACCGAACCGGCGCCGCCGATCATCTCCGGCACGGCCAGGATCGCGCCATCGAGGAAGGTGATGCCCCGCTCGGCGGCCCACGCGGCGAGCTCCCGCGACTCGTTGGGCGTAGTGGTGGTCAGGTTGATCACGGTACGTCCGGACAGGTTGCCGGCGACCGGATCGAGCACGCCGTGTACCGACCGGTGGTCCAACAGGCAGGCGACGATCACGCCGTCGCCGGCGACCGCCTCCTCGACGCCGCCAGCGACAGTGGCGCCGCGCTCGCCGAGGGCCGCTGCGCGGCGCCGGGTGCGGTTCCACACGACGGTGGGCCGTCCGGCGTCGAGAGCTGCCGCAGCGAGCGCACTGCCCATCGCTCCCAGTCCCAGGAACGTGGTGCTGGTGGTCATTGGATACTCCTTCGCCTCGCCCGTGAAGTGGTGGCGCGCCGATCGCCATCCTCTGGCGCGTACATTCGTGTTGACAAGTACCTACTAATTTGTTCAATACTTACCTTCTGGTAAGGATGGGCTTGACCTGGGAGGTCCGATGACGTCAAGCATCAGGCGCGGGCCGTACATCTGCGGGATCGACGCCGCGATGGACGTGGTTTCCGGAAAGTGGAAGTCGCTGATCCTATGGGAGCTAAACAACTACGGCACCCGCCGCTTCGGCGAGCTCAGGCGCGGGCTGCCGGGCGTCAGCGAGAAGATGCTCATCCAACACCTTCGCGAGATGGAGGAGGACGGGCTGATCCACCGCGAGGTCTACCGCGAGGTCCCGCCCCGGGTCGAGTATTCGCTGACCAAAGACGGTAAGTCGCTCAACGAGGCCCTGCGCCCGCTGGGCGAGTGGGGGACGAAGCGTTCCATGCGCCTTGCCGCGGGCGGCGAGCTCATCGACCAGGCGTCGTAGAAATCGCCTCGAGCCCAGTGAGCACCTGGGGCACGTCTACGCGCCCTCGCTGACCACCGCCGCCGCACCCTCCACGCCCCGCAATCACCGGGCGAGGCAATCCCAACACCCTGGAAGGTGTGCGCAACGATGGCCTGATGATTGCCAACCGGTCGATCCCGTCCGCAACCGTCATCCCGGTACTCGTGTATCCCGACGTCCGAGCCGCCGTCGCCTGGCTCACCGAGGCATTCGGCTTCGTCGAGCGCGTCCGCATCGGCGAGGACCACCGGTCGCAACTGCGTATCGGCGACGACGGTGCGGTGATCGTCACCGATGCGCGCCGCGAGCAACAGCCCCCGCAGCCGGGCATCGTCACCCATGTCATCAAGGTCCGCGTGCCTGATGTGAACGCCTATCTCGAACGCGCGCAGGCGCACGGCGCCACGGTCTTGCAGGAACCGACCGAGTACGAGTACGGCGAACGCGAGTGCACGGTCGAGGATCTCGGCGGGCACCGCTGGCAGTTCACGCAGACCATGCGCGACGTGGCGCCGGAAGAATGGGGCGGCGTCACCGTCAACCCATGAACACACAACCACGTCGCCGGCTCTTGCCCAGACGCGGCCGAGGGTACGACGGATGGACCTAGGCGTGCAGCGTCGGCCGGTAGCCAGCACACAACGTCACCATATGGGTCACCGGGAACCCGAAATGCGCGTACCACTACCGAACGACCGACTGAAATCGGAGCACGAGATAGAGGTCTACCCACTCGACTACGACAGGGAGGGCGGGGTGCCGAGTCCGTTGCGCGATGAGCGACCGGGCACTGCACGAACTGGACCGTCGCTGAGCCGTGGGTCGACCGTGGGAAACGAGCGGTCGCCAAACAGGATCCGCGCCGCCATCGCACGACCGGCACGGCCGCGCAGCAGGGCCACCGCCGCTTCCGCCGCGGCGGGGGATCGGATGCCGGCGAAGGCGCGGCGCAACAGCAGCCGGCCGCGAAATCGGGCCCGCAGCGCGTCCCCCGAGTACCGGTCCAACACTCGCTGGTCGCCGGTGCGCAGGTAGGCGGCGGCCACCGCCGCGGCCAGCTCGGACATGCGCAGGCAGGGGTCCAACCCGCCGGCCGTCAGCGGCGACACCGCGCCCGCCGCGTCGCCGACGAGCAGCCCGGCGGGGCACGCCAGCCGCCGCAGCACACCGCCGATCGGGATCGGACCCGCCCGGCGCTCGATCGGGCCGCTCGGCGCCGCCCGGCCGGGAGCGTCCACTGTGAACGCGTCCAGCAGGTGGCGGATGCCGGTGCGCATCGCGTGCGGATATCCGGCGACGCCGACGTGCGCGTGCCGGCCGTCGTCGATGACCCAGCCCAGGTACCCGGGGGCGAACCGGGGGTCGAGTACACAGTGGAACGCCGGGAGGGTCGTGCCCGGCGCGATCGGGTGGACGATCTCGGCACCGACGAGGAAGCGCCGGTTGACGTCGAGGCCGAGCTCGCGGGCCACGCGGGAGCGGGCGCCGTCCGCGCCGACGACGAACCGCGCGGTCACCGGCTCCGCGTCCGCGAACCGCACCAGGCCCGCCGACCCGCCGGTGTACCGCACTCCGAGCAGGACCCGCGCCCCGGCCGACTGCGCCGCGCGGTGCGCGTGCTGGTAGACGGCCGCCATGTCGGCCACCCGGTACTCGTCCCGGTCGCTGGTGAGCCGGATCGGCGCCCGCCGGGACGGCGGATACAACAGCATGTCCCGGACACCGGGGCCGAGCAGGTGGTCCGGCAGGTCGAAGTCGTCGAAGGTGCGGCGCACGAAGATCCCCGTCGTACGGATGCCGGCCGACAGCGACCTACGGCGGTCGACCACCAGCACATCCAAGCCCTGCGCCGCCAGCAGGCGGCCGGTGTGCAACCCAGCCAGGCCGGCACCCACGACCAGTACGTCAACGGTCCGCACACCCGCGACGGTAGGAGGCGACGCCCGGCCGCGCCACGACCGGCACACAACCCGCCCGGTACCTTCACACCCCCGCCACACCTGAAACCGTGACACTCGGTCCCGCGCACGATTCCTCGGTGCACGAAGCCGATCTTGTCGACGAGTTCACGGTAAGCCAGACCTCTCGATCGGCCTAGCGGCCCTCGGGCTGGTTGACGAACCTGACGTAGCCCTCGCCTTCGCCGGTCCGGGTCACAAGCCCCACGTACCGGCCCTGGCGCGGAGGAAATACCTCGTAGACGTGCCGGTCTTCCTCACGTTGCCCGCCCAGGCACCAGCAGTTCAAGATCCGTGTCCGCCGGTCCACGTCGACCAGGGCAGCAGCCGCGCGGGTCGCGGCAGATCCGGATACTGTCCGCCCAAGCCGCGCAGCCCGGTTGTGACGGTTGCGGCTCAGGAAAGGCCATTGTTCCGACCCGTGGCAAGCCACCTTCGCCAAGTCCTCCGAGTCACACGCTGCCCGGGATCGTCAAGAAGGTCCACCAGGAACTGAACGCGCAACCGCGTAAGCGGGTCGACGGCATCGACCATAGGTGCAAGCGTCCCGCGCAGCAGAGCATCGGGGATATGCCTGACGAGGCCGGCGTAATGCCAGTCCTTGCATCGGTACGGGCGCCGGACCGCGGCCGCGACCAGGCCGGTCAGGTCCGTTAGCACTTCGTCGGGGACACCCTCGGCGGCGAACCGCTCCAGGACCGCGGCCTTGGTCGTCCAGGGCGAATGCCACCACGAGCCCGGCTCTCGCCACTCGACGGGGTACCGCGCCTCCCACCGCAGAAACAGCACCGCGAACGGCGCATACACCACGTGGGCGACCGAGCCGCTCGGATGCAGGCCGGTGAACGCGGCGACCGGCCCGCACAGGGTTTGGTCAAGATTCCAGCCCATCGCCGCACGCGCCTGGTCCATCTCCGCTGACAGGTGCGCCTGCTCCGGCGCCCAGGAGCCGGCCCGCGCCCGCGCCGCATTCAACCGGTGCAGCGCCGCACCGGCCGCCTCCAGCGACTCCCGGTGCCGCGTCAACACAGCCGCACGCCGATGCTCGTCCTCACACACGAGGTCGAATAACCACGAGCGATCACCCGACAGCTCTGGATGCACCACGACATCCTGCCACCAGCACCAGGAGCCAGGTCACGCCCATCGAGGCAACTTATCAACGCGGACTCCGTGCCAACGCGCACTCGCGCGGGACCCCGGCAGCCGCGCCCGCCGCGTGCTCAACGACCTCGGTGTCAACATCGCCGCGATCAAAGGCGAACTGCACCGCTACATCACGGTCAACCCGACCCCGGCCGGCCCGCTGGTGGAAACGCCGCCCACCAGCCCAGCCGGACTGTTCGTTCTGCGGCCGACCAAGCCCGGCCGGCGGCCAACTCGTCAAAGGTCCTGGTGTGGCCATCTGCGGCGCATGCGTCGCGCTGGCCCACGAGATCCTCGAACGCCAGCATTCCGCAGCTTGAGGGCCCCGGCCGACAAGTCCACCCTCGGGGACGGCCGCCGCGGCGGTGAACGAGGAAGAGCGGCTGGAAAGGCCGGGGCCCGGCGCCGCCGTGGTCGCGGTTGCAGGACGTTACGCATCGAAACGGTGGATACGATCGGTGCCATGGCGATCCCGTCCGCGTTCCTGCGCGTGTTGGTCGGCGTGGTGGTCGTAGCCGCCGGCGGCGCCTGCGACCCGGGCACCCCGGACGCGGGCGCGGCGACGAGTCCCGCCACCGCCGGCCCGCCGCCCTCTCCGGTCGTGGAGGGCCGGGAGCGTCCTGTGAAGATCACCGGACCGCAGGCCGGTCTGCTGACCCAGGATCAGATCGAAGCGGCCGTGCCGGGCAAGTCGGGCCCGGGCGTCTCGTTCACCGAACAGGTGCTGCCCGAACTGCAGGAGAAGACACTCCACATGGGAGATGTCCCGGGGAAGATCACCACAGCCACCTGTGCCGGTGGCAAGATCAAGCTGGCGCCCATGGCGAGCACCTGGTGCACCGTTGTCTTCCGCGGCCTGCGGGTGGATTGGAACGTGGTCATCGAGCACGACTACCAGCCGGGCGATCGTGTGATCCACTACACGTGACTCCCCGTAAGCGCATACTGACCGCAAAGCGGCTGTACAACGACGCCTGGCTGCACTACCGCGACATGTCGCGCGAGGTGCGGTGCGACAAGCTCCCGGAGATCTGGCTGGCCGACAAGGGGAAGACCGGATACTCGTGCCAGTACCTCCGCACGGTGTCGGACACCGAACAGCGCTGGGTGGACGCGGAGATCTTCGTACGGGATGACGGCGAGTTCCGCTTCGATTGAAGCTACCCGGGGAGTCGCCGGTGACTGATGCCGCTCGACCGCACCATCCGTCCAGCGCCGAACAGCTCGTTACCCGAATCTCGGTATGCCGTTGCGAGCAGGTCAGTGCCGTTGAACGCCCTTTCAGAGCCGGTTTGCACGGCCCTTGCGAGCCGCGCGTCTGGACAGCGTCCAGCCCGCGTCCGCCTCCGCGCTTCGGACCGCGCCTACCCCGCATTTCGTATGGGCCATACGTGGCAGAATAGGAACCGCGTTCTCCCAGTACAGGGCCCATGCGCCGACTTCGAACCTCCGCGCATTGTCTGCGGCATGAGAGTGTGTCGATCGAGGTTAGTTGCGATGGTTGAGTCGACACGTGACCCTGGCCCTTGATTCTCGTGCGGTGTCGAACGGCGCTTCGGAGAGTAGTGCCGTGGTACCACCTCCCTCCCGAGGATGACGACCGCGGTACGACGAAACAGGATGGAATCGGGCCTAGCGTTCAGGCTATGACGAAACCTGACAGTCCACTGCGGAGGTTCGGGGCGGCCACCATGGCGCTGGCGACGGCGTTCGCTGTCGCCGCCTGCGGGTCGGACGCCGACAAAAGTGCGGGGCCCGCCGCGGCCGGCTCGCACAGCGCGCACGCGGGCGGGTCGCTTTCTCCACCGCAGCCGCTGCGCGCCGGCGAGCGGTTCGTCGACCTGAAGATGGCCGAGGCCTACACGCCCGCGCCGCCGGAGGGCGGCGGCACGGACGAGTACCGGTGCCAGGTGATCGATCCGGGCCTGACCAAGGCGGCGTTCCTGACCGGGACCCAGGTCATGCCGGAGAACGTCGCCATCGCGCACCACGCCATCGTGTACGCGGTGCCGCCGGGCGGCGCTGCCGCGGTGCGCGAGCAGGACGCGAAGACTCCCGGCCTCGGCTGGCAGTGTTTCGGCGGGACCGGCGTGGACGGCGCCGAGGTAGAAGAGGGGGACGCGGCGTGGGTGGACACCTGGGCGCCGGGTGCCACGGAGACGCTGCTCACCCAGGACGCCGGCTTCAAGCTGGAGCCGGGCAGCCTGCTCGTCCTCCAGATGCACTACAACCTGCTCGCGACCGACGGCAAGCCGGCCGGGTCGGACCGTTCGGCGGTGCGGCTGCGGCTGACGGACGGCACGCCGCAGACCCGGGAACTCGTCACGTGGTCGCTCGACGCGCCGATCGACCTGCCCTGTGCCGCCGACGAGTCGGGTCCGCTCTGTGACCGGGCGGCCTCGATCGCGGACGTGACGAAGCGGTTCGGGCCGGAGGTCGGCGACATGGCGGACGAGCAGCTGGAGGAGTGCGGCCAGAGCGCGCCGAAGCCCGGTGACACCCAGACCTGCGACCACAAGGTGGAGGCGCCGGTGACGCTGTTCGCCGGTTTCGGCCACATGCACCTGCTCGGGCGGGCCATCAAGGTAGAACTCAACCCGGGCACGCCGAACGCCAAGGTCGTGCTGGACGTGCCGCAGTTCGACTTCGACAACCAGCGGCTGGTGAAGCTGCCGTCGCCGGTGGAGATCGGTCCGGGGGACACGCTGCGGGTGACGTGTACGCACGACGCGGGGCTGCGCAAACGGCTGCCGCAGCTGAGCAAGCTGCCGCCGCGCTACGTGGTGTGGGGCGACGGCACCAGCGACGAGATGTGCATTGGCATCATGACGGTCTCCCCCCGCACGTCCTGACGACGCGTCGAACGTGTGTGAGCTCACCGAGGTCAACAAGCCGAAAACAGCTCTGAGCTCACACACGTCCGCACTGAACTCACACCCGCGCGGCGTCGTGGCGGTCGGACGGGCGGTGACATGGGCGGCTGCACGCGGACCCGGCAGCGGAGCGGTCGATCACGCCGAGCGGATCGGCCCGGAGCGGTGCGGCTGGGAACTACGGTCGCGCCCCCGACGGACGCGCGAAATGAAGCGCTAAATCGGCCGGGTGAGTCGCAGGTCGTAGGCGAGGATGACGGCCTGGATCCGGTCTCGTGCGCCGATCTTGGCCAGGACCCGCCCGACGTGAGTCTTCACCGTCGACTCCGACAGCGTGAACCGTTGCGCGATCTCGCCGTTGGTGAGGCCGTGGCCGATGGCGACGAGGATCTCGCGCTCGCGGTCGGTCAGGGAGTCCAGCCGGGGATCCTCCCGCACGGGCTCGCAGAGGTCATCGTCGAGCCGGTCGGCGAACGCGTCGAGCAGCCGCCGAGTCAGCGCCGGCGCGATCACCGCGTCCCCGGCGGCGACGGCCCGGATGCCGGCGAGCAGCTCCTCCGGGCGGGTGTCCTTGAGCAGGAAACCGCTCGCCCCGGCCCGCAGCGCGGCGAGCGCGTACCGGTCCACGTCGAACGTCGTCAGCACCAGGATCCGCGAACGCCCACCGGCGGCGACAATGCGCCGGGTGGCCTCGATCCCGTCGACGCCCGGCATGCGGATGTCCATCAGCACCACGTCGGGATGCAGCTCGGTGATCCGCCGAACGGCCTCGGCGCCGTTCTCGGCCTCGCCGACGATCTCGGTGTCGGCGGTGCTCTCCAGCAGCATGCGAAACCCGAAGCGCCGCAGCGGCTGGGCGTCCACCACGAGCACAGTGATCATGAATGGCTGCCTTTCAGGGTCGCGTGGACGGTCCAGCCGCCGTCCGGTGCGGGCCGGCGCTGACCATACCGCCGTAGAGCGCCGCGGGTTCGGCCATGCCGACGAGGCCGAGACCCGCGTCGCCCGGCGATGCCTACGTCATACCGAGCGAACCTGAGACGACTGTTAAAACGGCACTCAGGCCGGTTGGCCGCCGGCGCGGGTACGTCGTCGGGCGGGCCGCTGTCGTGCACGACGATGTGGACCTGGCAGTAGTCGGCCGCCAGGCTCAGGTCGACGGTGGTCGGCGAGTTCCTCGGCGCCCGACGTGGTGCGCATGCCCGCGACTTCCAGGGTGTCCTCTGTGGTCATCGGCAGGCCGTGCAGCGGGCCCAGTGGCGTGCCCCGCATCAGCGCCTCGTCGGCCGCGGCCGCATCGCGTCGCGCCCGCTCCGCGTCGATGGTGACGACCGCGTTGATCGGGGGGTTCAGCCGCCTCAATCCGGTGCGGGTACAGGTCGAGCAGTTCCCGGCTGGAAATCCGGCGGTCGAGCAGGGCCTCGGTGAGCCGTCGGGCGGACCAGAGCCCGATGCCGTCCAAGTCACTGCCGGTCGACCTCAGTACGCCATGCCGGACCGCTTCGCCCTGAACGGAGTGCCCTGCGCGCCACGCGCGTGATCAAAGCCATCGACCCCAACCACGGCACAACCGGCGCAGCGACGTGGTCTCCGCTCATGCTCGACGATGCCGTGCTGCTGAGCTGATCGGCCCCAAGACCCGGCACGGCACCAGCCCACACGACACGACCCTTGCGGCCGGTCGACCAGTCCCGGTACCGCCCGATCGGCGGCAGAAGAGCGCACCGGATCTTGACCGGCCGGCGACCGGCAGAACACCGTGTCCGAGCTGTCGGGTATGCGGGCGCGTCTGCGCCGAGGGTCAGTCCTTGTAGCGGTTCGGGATTGCGAACACGTCACCACGTAGACAGTTGCCCCTCAGGTCTGGCGACAGGGGGAATGGTTCGTTTATTACGGCCTCGGCGCGCCAGCCTTCAACAGCAAGCCCGTCGACGGCGTGACCGGCAAGCCGATCGTCGGTCGCGTCGCCAAGTAGACCGGCATGCTCAAGGATGACGAACAGCGCGTCCGCGGCACAGGTCACCAACGCGCGGGCTTCATCCGCACTCACGTCCGGATTCAGCTCGCAGTAGAGGCGGCGAGCAGCTACGAGCAGACGACCAGCGTCGGTCACGGTGAAGTCGCGCCGCAGCCGCACGGACAGAATCATCCCGTCAACGAGCGGCTCGTCACCGATCACACCGTCCTCGTCAGACACGCCGACACGGTACGCGAATACGCCAGCTCGGCGAAACCTAGCCCGGGCCGCGCACCATCCCGCCCACCCTTCAAGCCCGAACCCGCGGCGACGACAAGACCACATGAACCGGGAAGCCGCCGACCCGTCCGTATCGTCGCCTCAATCAACTGCACCGTCATCGACACGCACGGCTGCGGGCCGGGCGCGTGGTCTGCGGCATGACAGTGCGTACGAACGGGCGAAATCGGCGAGCATGCGACAGCTATGAAGAAGCCGGAGTGGTCGTCACAAGCGTAGATCGGCCGAGTAAAGGAGTCTCCCCACGGGCTCCCCCGCAAGAAACTCCAGCGGTCACCGGCGGCGTCGTGGGTGAGTAGGTCGTCAGCGGGCGGGTGCCGCCGTCGACTCCCGCTGCACGAACTCCGCGCGGACGGGTCGCGGCTCGGGGACGTCGTCGTCGCCGAGGGCGTCGAGAATATGGTGCACCGCCTCCTCGCCGCCGAGGTCGAGGGGCGTGCGGATGGTCGTGATCGGCGGCGAGGTGAAGTACGCGTGACACCCGAGAGTCGGCGGCGTCCCAGTTCCAGGTTTCGCTGACCATGTTGACGGGTCGGTTCGAGGAACAGCTGTCAAGCGACGCGGATCATAGCGCCGCCAATACCGGGTAGACATCGCTGGAGCCGGGGTTCAGATGAGCTCGGTCGAGGTCGATCCCGTGAGCGTGCAACCGTTCGGCGACGGCTGCCATCCGCGACTCGGCGAAACCGCGCCAGTGGCGCCCGAGCCGCCTATGATGCCCTTGCTCGTCATGTGTTTGGTCGTGATGAGCTTGGACCAGGGCGCGTGCCACCAGGCCGCAGCGATGCAAGCCGAAGCTGCCACCCTCGCCCGGGTCCTCCGCCAGGGCCAGACCGGGCGCCAACTCTTTGGTGAAGGCCGGCCCGCCGGGCACGAGCGTCTCGCGCAACAGCTCGAACCGGGCGGAGAGAAGCGCGCCGGCCTGACGATAGTGGCGCCCCAAAAGGTAGAGCACGCCGGAGTCACGGCGACCGAAGCGTGCCGGGTCGTTGACCACCTTGAATTGGAACGGGATTAGTGCCTCGTTGAGCGTCGAGGTCACCACCCGCAGGGCAACTGGCGCGCCTTCGGGCGTGAGGTTCCAATAGATCCGAATCAGGGGATTGCCCGCGCCCATCTCGGGAAAAGCCGCATCCCCAAGGGCAAGATAGAAGCCGGGCGATCGGTGCGGCAGAGCGTTGGGCAGCCGGATGGAGACCTCGTCACCAGGTCCGGCGCCATGCCCGGCGACCAGCTCGTCGGCGGTGACCCACAGCTGCAAGCCGTGCCGGTCGACGACGGTGTGTTGTCCGTCGACGCCGACCACCCGCCACTGCCCCTCTGCGCTGCCGGTGCCGAGGTTGGCGGCGGACAGGCTGTCGCGATAGGACGGTGTGTCCCGCAGCTCCGTGTCCGCGGGGCGTGCCGGCGGGTCCGGGACCGCCATACCGGTGCAGTAGAAATCGACGTAGAGCCGTTGCCGCAGCGCATCCGTCAGGTACCGGAGCACCGTGGCCCGATCCATGGCCGCCGCTCTGGCGGGCAGTACGGCGTGCCGCCTCCCGAACCAGGTATACGAAGTGTTGTTTATCCACAACGCGTCGAGGGCCTCGGCAAGCCGTGCGCGATGGTCGTTCACCCGCCGCCGCCTGGCTCTAATCCCAGCAGGTACACCACGGCGTCCCTGGGCCGTTCCAACATGTTGCTCGCCACCTGTAGCTGAAGAACCTGAGTTATGTCCGGCTGCGCGGACGATTGGGCCGACTCCAGAGCCGTGTGTACCAGGCGCGCGGCGACGAATGGCACCGTCGCCGCCAGCATGCGGTCCGCCACGCCATCGGCCAGGCCTATCCCGGCCGCGTACGTGCGCCAGCACACCCGGATGGCCCGTTGGACGCCCTCAAGCGGGCGTGCGGCCAGACCTGGCAGACTCACCGGATCATCGGCCGCCGAAACCGGAATCGACCCGATCCACAGCGTCAGGTAGGCGGCCAGCGCGGAGCCGATGTCCCAGCGCGAATCGCCGGGCCCTGCCAGTTCCCAGTCCACCACCACGAGTCTGGGCCGTCCGCCCCGGTCCCCGGTCAGCAGGAGGTTGCTCCAGCGGATGTCACGGTGGATGGGTGCGGTGCGGGACCAGGCCGCGGCGACCTCGTCGAGGCGCTCTGCGAATCCCGGTGTGGCTTGGACGATCCGGACGAGCTCGAGCATCCCACGGCTGGCGGTCCGGTAGAACTCCAGGCTGGGGCGGTGCGGCGAGAGGAACATCGGGCCGTGCATCGGGGGGTCCAACCCATCCCATCGAGCCATCGGCATCCGGTGTAGCCAGGCCAGTAGCCGGCCGATCGAGGCGGCAACGAACGCCGACGGCTTTCGCCGGCGCGCATGGTAGACGTTCAGATCTACGGCGTCGGGCAGGAACTCCGCCAGCAGAACCCGTTCGGCCGCATCATATCCGTGGAAGCGGGGCAGATGCCCACGCAGGCGGGGCTCCCCGGCGAGCAACCGGTAGACCCTCGCCTCGTGCGCCACGGTTCCCGTCTCAAGATCGGAGTCCTGCTTGAGCAGGTGACCGCAGGCGTCTCGGCGGTACGCGCCGAAAGCACGGTTGCGGCCCGACAGCTCACGCACGACCAAATCAACGTCCACCATGGACTGTTCGTCGAGCAGCCCGCAGTCCAGCAGGTAGCCGGGAACGCCGGCCAGGGTCAACATCTGCGGTGGACCGGTCGGGTCGCCGCCTCACCGCTCGGGATGACCGTGGCCGCCGTTGAGATCGCAGTACACAAAGCCGCCGGACGTGATGCTCGGCACGTCCCACTCCCCGATGACGCTACGCATCAGCAAGGGGTTCAGCGTTGCCGAGGCGAGGTGTCCGGCGGCGATCGACCCGCCGAGGAAGCTCGCCGACGACTTGCTCGGCTCAGGCCCGACGGCCTTGAGCTCAAGGTCCCGAGGGACCCACACCAGGGTGCCGTCCCCATCGGGTAGCCGCTGGCTGTGCAGGATCCTCGTTTCCGGGATGATGACGTAGCTGTTGAGCGTGCGATTGAGGTACAGCCGCCATTCGGACTTCTTCGTCGAGGGGCCGAGGAAACCGCGCAACACGACCGCATCGAGTGGTGGCGCCGCAGGATCCGGTGCGAGCGCCTCCACGAGCGGGTCCGGCACCAGCCTGGTCTGCTTCTGTACGGGCATGCCAAGCACCCCTTCGGATCGGGAAAGACGAACGATCCCTCAGACCGCTCAACGTAGTTGTATCACCGCAGCCCGCCCTCAAGGTCAATATGCCGGAACCCGCACACCCCCAACCCACTCCGGTTAGCTTGACAGGACCGATTGCGGCGAAAGGACGGCCCGATGCCCAAAATCGAGAACCTGACTTGCGTCCTGTCTCAGGATGGCGATCCCGTCACCATCTCCGTCGCTTGCCATCTGAAGTTCGAGCGCGACGAGGAGGGCACGCCGTACGAAGTGAAGATTGAGATCGTGGACGACGAGAGACAGTTCCTGCTCGGACCGAACGTCCTTTACACCTTCAGGCATAGCCTCCTTCTTCTGCTGGAAAGAGACCACATGGTGGTCAACGGAACCACCGCGGGCGTAGACATCAATGAATCCCGCACTTTCCCGCGGGATACACTCGACGAAGATCCTGGGATCACGGTGACCGGTAGACCACCGTTCACCGCGATCCGCCCAAACCCGGACAACTTCCGGGCCAGGGTGACGGTAAGTCAGGTGACCGAAGAGCTTTCCGCCATCCAGACGATCACCGCCTGAGGGCCCGCAGCCGGTCGGTTCAGGCGCAGCAGGACCTAATCCGGGTCGAGCCGGCGGCGCCCAGCAGGTCGATCGATTTCCATCGACGGCCGGTGTAAGACAGCGATGCGGTAACTCCAAATCAGTTTGCGAACCGGTACGGCCTCATCTGGTAGCCACCGAAGTACGGGTACGGGATAGCCCGATGATGGGTACCGCCGCTGCCGGACTGCTCGTACCCGACGTACCTGCTCATCGTCGCGTCGGTCCATCGATCGAAGGTGACCACATGGCCTGCACCAGGCGGCGCCGAATTAACCAACAGGTCGCCGGCACGCAGCTCGCTCCCCTCGATCGGCGTGGACCGCGCCGCCAAGCCCGCCGGTTCAGCCCAGGACCAGCCAACCCGAGCGCCCTGGACGCGTACCCCGAGCAATCACGACGATACCCACGGAACCACCTCGCCGAGTCCGAACTGGACAGATACGGCACCGGACCGCCATCCCATGCGGTCAGCCACGTCGCCGCCCGCCCCAGGACCAGCGTTCCCCGGTGAGCGACGAGTCGCGCGGCCAGGCCCGGCAACGGCTTCCTGGAGTGGATGACGGACTGGCCGACGCGCCAGCCGATGCACCGGGCATCGACGGCCGCGTCGGCCAGAGATCAATTGAATGTGACCATGCCTCCGATGGTTTTCGGAGCTTCAGCGTCGTCGGGCGTACGCCCTGATCGTGCTCTGCTCGACCGTGTCGCCGGCCCCGTCGGTGGCGGATGCGCGCAGCGACACGTACCCGGGGCCGGGCGGATGCCGCAGCGTTGCCACCCACCGGTCGCCGAGCCGCACCAGCCGCACGGGCCGCCAGGTGGCGCCGTCGTCGAACGATGCGTCGACGGTCAGCGACGCGAGACGCACCCGGCCGGTGGTGCCGTTGCGCTCGGCGTACACGGTGAAACCGGTGAGGCCGGCCGGTGCCCGGTTGAGGTCGTCGAGTTCGATGTCGTAGCGGACGGCGAGCAGCGGCAGGTCGGTCACCCCGCCGGCGGCCCGCGATGTGAAGCTCCAGGAGGTCCGCTGCGAAGTGGAGAGGTTGGTCCAGCTCGCGTTCCGGGTCGACGACGTGGTGAGGACGTACCGGGTGCTCTCTGGGCTGACCGTGAACTGGCCGAAGCCGGTGCGGTCGCTGGTGCCGAGCGGCTTGCCGGCCACTGTGGACAGGACCGTCTCGCCGGTTGTCGCCGGGTAGTCCCCGGCCGGCCCCGCGGTGCCGCCGTCCCGTCCCAGACCGGCGTCGGTGTACATCGGGACCTGGACGTACAGCGTGTCGCCCTGGCGGAAGGCGGCCGATGAGGCGCCGGGCACCTCCCGCGGCGCGGCGACCCCCGGGCCGAGCGGTGCCCGGCCGAGGGCGACGGTGCGCCGGACGGCCGTCGAGAACCGCTGCCCACCGACCGTGAAGTAGTCGCCGCCGGAGCAGTCCGCCGGTCCGACGTCGGCGCTGAGCTGCCAGACGACGTCCGCGGCCGGGGTGACATAGACGGCGTTTGGATGGTCGCCCGGCGTGGCGTCGACGCGGATCGACCGGCCGAGCCCGATCGGCAGGTCGGGGTCGTAGCCGTTGGTGACCAGCCGGGCGCAGCCGGCGTCGCCCGAGCCTGCCAGCCGCACGTCCACCGGCGCGAGATCCGCGGTGCGGGCCGCGTAGCGCGGATGCGCCGGGATGCCGCCGGACTCGTGGAACATGACGTTGTAGAGGTACGGGCTCTGCTCCGCACCCCGGTCAGTCAGGGCGCCGTAGACGTCGAGGGCCAGCCCGGCGGCGTTCGCGGTGGGTTGGACGAACAGGCCGCCCGGGTAGTCGAAGTCGGCCGCGTACCAGATAGGCCCGCCCGGCGATGCCTGGGTGACCTGCACCGTGCCGCCGCGCAGCGCCGCGCCTGTCCGGTCGACGGAGACATCGACCCGCGCGGTGCCGCGGGCGTCGAGCGCGACGTCGGTATCCCCGGCGACGTCGACCCGGGCGCGCATCGGCATGCTCAGCGAGCTGATCCCGTCGGCGCCGGTGGTCACCACGAACGCCTGCACCAGGTACGCGCTGGCAGTCACCTCGGCCGTGCCGGCGCCGTCGGTGAGCGGCACCACGGTCAACTCGCCGGTGGCGAGGTCGAAGGCGAGAGCGTAGCCGGCGTGGTCGCTGTCGGGCGCCGCCCCGGCGCGGTCCCGGACCGACACGGCCAGGGTGGCGGAGCCGGCGGCGAGCTTGCGGGCCGTTGCCTTCGGCGCGGCCTGCCCGAGCCGGAAATGCCGGGGGTCGGGGCCGGCCGCGACGCTCGTGCCCGGGGTGGTCTGGGCGCCAGCGGTGGTGGCCACCAAGACACCGCCCGTGACGAGCGCGATGCCGGCGGTCGCCGCGCAGATCGCGCGGATTCGGCGGATTGCCATCGGATTCCTTCCGGAGGGATTTCAGGGGAGCTGGCGGGCGCGGTCGACGATGCCGCTGCCGAGCAGCGCCCGGCTGTGCACGACGGTCCCGGCGGCCACCCCGGCGAGGTCCAGGTAGCGGCCGGCCTGGATCAGAACCATGCGGTAGCCGAGGTACTCGCTACCGTCCGCCTTGAAGACCAGCTCATAGCGCATGCCGTCGTTGGTCCAGGAGACTGCGGTGCCGATACGGCCGGCCGCATCCGCGACGGACTGCTCGGTCTGGACGCCGGGCAGCCGGGCCACCGCCCGCACGGTGGCAGCGCGCAGATCCGGCGGCGCCAGCGGGCTGGCCAGCACATCGGTCAGCATGCCGGCGAGCGTCACCGGCACAGCGTCGGGCGAACCGGCGGGGATGGTCCCGCGCAGGGTGGCGAGCAGCTTGTCCGGGTCGCGGGAGAGCGACATCAGATAGTGGTACGAGTCGATGTCCGCGCCACCGACGGCGGTGGGCGGCGCGGAGGCGTGCGCCGGCTGGTCGCAGTCGAACTCAGCGAGCGGTTCGGTGACCTTCCGGCTGCACGTTACGACGTCGGTCGCCGGATTGCCGACCGATTGCCACGAACGGTGCTGTTCCCGGTGGTCGCCGCTGGCGTCGGTGTCGATCACGATCTGGTCCCGGTACGCGTACTGGTCGGCGCGCGGCGCGGTGAACGGCCGGGCGGCCGCACCCTTGGCCGCGGCGTCGAGCAGCCCCGTCACCGCGACGGGCCCGGCAGGAGGCTCTTCCCGGACCGCCACCGCGGTGAGGCCGGCCACGGCGACGAGCGACATGGCGGCGGCCCAGGTGAGCCGCCGCCAGGCGAACCGGGGCCGGTCGGCGCCGCCGAGCCGGTTCTGCCTGGGCGCGCCGTCGCCCAGCCGAATCTCGTGGTCAAGGCGAGCGCGGGCCGTGGCCACCGCGGTCGGGCTCGGCCCGGTGGGCTGCGGGCGCAGGCTCGCGACCACCTTTATCTCGTCCATCTCAGTCCCTCTTGCGTGTTGGCGGGTGGGTGCGTTGCTGTCGCGGGTGGTTGCAGGTGTGGCGGGGCGAGGCTGTCGTGGGCGTTGGCAGGTGGGTGGTGGGGAGGTGTGGGGCGGTTGTCATCGGGATCGCGGAGCGCGGCGCGGATCCGGCGGCGAGCGCGGTTGAGGCGGGACGCGACGGTGCCCGGTGGGATGGCCAGCGCGGCGGCGACCTCCTCATAGGTCAGCTCCACCCACGCCACCAGCAGCAGCACCTCGCGGTCGGCGGCCGAGAGCGAGGCCAGGACGCTGGCCAGTCGAGGTTCGAGCCCGTAGCCGCCCTGGTCGGCCGGCGCCGTGTGCGTGGGGATGACCGGGTCGGCACCGACCCGGGCTCAGGTGCGCAGCGACCGCAACTCGGCGCGGCGGTGCCGGCCGATGAGGTTCGACGCGATCCCGAACAGCCAGGCGCGGACCGGGCCGCGGTCGGCCGTGTACCGGTCGCGGCGGCGGAAGGCGATCAGGAAGACCTCGGCGGCGATGTCGTCGGCGGCCGTCTCGCCGAGGCGTCGCACCGCGTATCGATGCACGTCGGCGAAGTGCCGCTCGAACAACGCGGCGAACTCGTCGGGCGTGCCGAGCGAGCGCCGTACCGTCTCGGCATCAACGCGCCCCGCCGCGTCTGATGTGATCCTCACGCCCATACTTCTCCGCGGGCGGTCGCATCCTTCACCGCAGCGGTATGACCTGGCACACACCGATGACTACGTCTGGCCTGGACCAAAGGCGGACACCGCCAGGTCTCCGGGCCTGCCCGTCATTTGCGGCGCTGTAGGCAGGGCCACGGTGATACTCCGGATTGAGCTGCGGTCCGGAACATGGAGGTGCGGGGCGGTCGATCCGCCCCGCACCTGACGGAACCGCTAGGGATCAGACGCCGAAGGCCGCCGCGTAGCGGATGGTTCCACTCGGGACAGGGCGACCGGGGTCGAATACCAGCGCCATCATGTTTTCGTCGGGCACTTCGAACGGCGGCCGGATTCCGTACCCGGACGCGGGTATGAAGCCGAACCGGGGGTAGTACGGCGCGTGACCGAGGACGAGGACGAGGTTCTCCCCCGCCGCCCGCGCCGCGTCGAGAGCGGCGCGAATTGTCGCCGATCCGGCGCCTCCGCCTTGGCGTTCGGCCAGCACCGCGCACGGACCGAGGGCGAGAGCCGGTACGTCGTCGACGTGACATCGAGTCAGCAGGGAGAAGCCGACGACGGTGCCGTCGGTGTCCTCGGCGAGCCACGAGGACCACGGCAGCCACGCCTGCCGGTCCGCACGCAGCGCGTCGACCAGGTCGGCCTCCAGCGGGCCAGGGAACGCGGACAGGTTGATCCGGCGAATCGCGGCGCGGTCGTCCGGCCCGTCTTCCAGGCGGGTGTGCCAGATGCGAGTGGACGGTTTCGGCGATTCAGGATGACGGGCGGTCATGACTGCTGCTCCCGGAAGCCGTAGGTTGCGCGGAGGTGCTGGGTGATCGCCTTGCGGTGCTTCTCCCGCTCCGCGCGCAGGCGTGCGTCGTCCCGCGAGGCCGCCCAGGCAGACTCGCGCTGGAGTTTGCGATAGCTGTCCAGCCGGCGCGGCGACAGGGTTCCCGCATCTATCGCCGCACGTACCGCGCAACCAGGTTCGTTCGCATGCTGGCAGTCGGTGAACCGGCATTGACGGGCGAGTTCCTCGATCTCCGCGAAAACCTGCTGGATGCCGTCTTCGCTGTCGTGCAAACCAACCGCGCGCAGGCCCGGGGTATCGATGAGCACGCCGCCGTTCGGCAATGGGACTAGTTCACGGTGAACGGTGGTGTGCCGGCCCTTGCCGTCGCCTGCGCGGACCGCTCCGGTAGCCAGCAGTTCGGTGCCGAGCAGGGCGTTGCCGAGCGAGGACTTGCCCACGCCGGACGGCCCGAGCAGCACGATCGTCCCGGTCAGCAGCGCGGCGAGGATGTCCAGGCCCTCGCCAGTGGCCACGCTGGTGACCAGGACATCGACGCCGAGGGCCAGCGCGGCGACCTCCTCACGTACGTCGGCGGGGCTCCGCTCGGCGAGGTCGGCTTTGGTCAGGACGATGACCGGGATCGCCCCGCTGTCCCAGGCAAGCGCGAGCATGCGCTCGATCCGACCGGCGGAGATGGGATTGGCGATGGATACCACGATGGCGGCCGTGTCGACGTTCGCGGCCAGAACCTGGGCGTGAGAGGTGCGCGACGCCGTGGACCGCACAATGGCGGTCCGGCGCGGCAACACCGCGACCAACTCCGGCTGCGTGGTGTTGGTGATGGCGACCCAGTCCCCGGTACACGGCGATGGTGACAGTCCTGCGTGTGCCGACCAGGTGGCGCGTACCGAGCCGGTGGCGGTGACGACCGTGGCCTGGCCACGGTCGACGAGTACGACGCGGGCGGGCACCAGACCGGCGGCCTGGTGCTCGGCGAAAGCATGCTCGTATGCCTCGTCCCAGCCGTACGAACGCGGCGCGTTCAGGGATGGGGTCGGCACAGAAGATGACGATGACAACGGAGGAAACCCTTCGGAGAGGGGCCCCGACAGACACCGGCGCTACCCGGGCGGGATCGAACGTCCCGTCGAGCGAAAGAAACAGGCTGGGTCAGGCCGAGGCCCGGGGCACAAGATTGATCCGGGCGCTGCACACAGCAGCAGCCGCCTTCGCGGTCATCAACCTCGCCCCCCTTTCTCCCATCCGATGTCGCATCAACGTCACCCGAACCTTACCACGGGGATGATCGAGCGATTGTCGACTTGGTCGACTTGGTCACTGAGCCATTCCGCATAACGACGGGTAACGCTGTGTAGCCGACTGTCGGCAGGTGGGGTGACACGCCGGGTCGAAACGGCTGGCGCAGGCTGATGTCCGCCCGAAGGCAGTACCACAACCAGAAGATCATGTACGTGGACGTGGGAGTCATTTACGAGAGAGCACTTACCGTGATCAAGGCGTCCTTCAAGTCGTCATAGCAACGTGAAGGACGCCTCGATCATTCACTTGGGCAGGTCGCCCGGTCGGTCGACGATCGCGATTTTCAGGCAGGCGGAGCCTTCCATCTTCCCGTCAGGGGTCGCCGGGGGCGATGCCGTCGCTATGCTGCGCGGAGCAGCCGTGAAGTGGCGGTTGCCGAGGTAGGCGTAGGTCCTCGGGTCGAAGATCAAACCGTGGCCGCCCGTTTCGACGGCCAGGCCGGATCGGCCGGCTGCGTCCTTCACGCCCTCGACCACGCTGATCCCGGGGATCCGAGCCATGGCCGCGAAAAGCGCGGACCGCGACGCGGGCGGCACGTACGACTGCCGGATCGTCCAGAAGGCGATCGTGAACTCGTCCGCGACCGGGTCGGCGGCGGCCCGCTTGACCAGGTGCTGCCACATCGCGTCCGGATCGGTGGGCAGGTCGTCCTTGAATCCGGGGTACCGGGTGCAGCCCGGCCGTTGCGCGGCCACGCACCCCTCGATGGGCTCCTCCGTCTTCGGGGCGCCGCTCTGCTCCCAGCGCCTGAGCCCGTCGCGTGTGCCGTTGACGGACCGCCACACCCGTTCGGTGCCGCTGTTGGTCGGCCGTGGTCCCTTGTAGACGGTCTCGATGTACACGAACTGGTCCGGCCTGGCCGTCAGCGTCGGCTCCTGCTGTGCGGCGAGAGCGGCCGAGCGCAGGACCGTGGCGGCGTCCGGGGCCGCGCCGCCGGTCGGCGGCTGGTCGCCCGACGGGGCGGTAGCCACGGCCACCGCCACGCCCGAGGCCAGTACCAGCGACAGCACGCCCGTGGCGGCGAGTCGCCAGCCGAGACGCGGCCGCGGCCGGACGGCCCGGGTCATGGCGACGGGACCACCGCGGGTCTCGGACACCAGCCGGGCGCGCGCCCGGGCGAGGGCGGCGGCGGCGGCCGGCTGGTCGCCGCGCATGCGGCGCAGGAGGTCGATCTCACTCATGAGGGGTCCGTTTCTGTGTACAGGTCAGGAAAATGGGCCGGGTCGAGATCGGCGAGCGACGTGCGCAGGCGCTTGCGGGCGCTGCTGAGCCGGGAACGGACCGTGCCGATCGGGATGCCGAGGGCCGCGGCGATCTCCGCGTACCCGAGGTCCTGCCAGGCGAACAGCAGCAGCGCGTCCCGCTCACCGGCCGACAACCGGGCGAGCGCGGCCGCCAGTCGCCGGCCAGCCTGCCCGGCGGCCACCCGATCCAGCACACCGTCGGCGTCGTGCTGCACGATCGGATCGGCCTCGCCCTTGGCCAGCGCCCGAAAGCGTCTGACCTCGGCGCGGTGGTGGCCGCGCAACATGTTGGTCGCGATGCCGTAGAGCCACGGACGCGCATCCGGGCGGCTCCCGTCGTACCGCGCCCGCTCACGGAAGGCGACCAGGAACGTCTCGGCGGTCAGGTCGTCGGCGGCCGAGGCGCCGGCCCGACGTGACAGGTACCGGTAGATCTCAGCCGCATGGCGGTCGAAGACGGCGGCGAACGCCTCGGGGTCGACGCGCGAACGCTCGATCAGCAGTCCGTCCGGCAGCGCCTCCTGGGCCGGACCGTCCGTCGCCATCGACGTTGTCACGCCTCGTCACCAAGCTCGGACAACGGTCGCTCCTCTCGCAGTGGGAAACGTTCCTCTACCTCTCCTTGACCGAACAAGCGGATCCGGTTCGAGCCCTCGTCAAAGACGACGACTACCGTCTCCACAGTGAGACCGCGCACTGGCGGCCGGCGCTGCGACCGTCGCTTGTGGAGCCCTGCTGTGGCGCGGAATCGCGCCCGGACCGGCCCCTGGCCGCGACACTCGCCGCCGTGTCGCTCGGAGCCGGCCCGGGCGAGCCTGCGCTGTTCGGTTTCGTCGCCGCGGCGTACGCGTTACCGCTGATGGACCACCAGACCTGGAACCGCACCGCGGCGGAGATGTACCACGGCATTTCCTGCGCCAGGCGTCTCCACACCTAACGACGTCGCACCGACCATCACCGCGACCGTACCGACCCGGCAGCGGGCGGCCTCACCGCGCCCAGTCGCTGGCCGGGATCGCCGCAGCGCTCGTCATCCTCCACGTCGACCACGCTCGCACCACATGACCGCGTTCAGTAGTCAGCCGCTTGCGCGGAATGGCTCAAGGTCCGTGACTACGGAATGGAAGTTGCGGCGTCGGCGGCCGCTGCGCTGATTGTCCTCAACTACGCCTTCGACCCCGGTGAGGTACACCTCTGGCAACTCGCCACCGTCACGGCTGTCGTACCACTCCTGTTGCCCCTTCCGGCCGCAGGCCGGGGGCGAGGGCTTCGGCGAACCGTCGTATGTCGGCGAGCCGGCGCTCCTCGTAGGTCGCGTAGGCGGGCCGCCGCGGAGGGGGCATGCTCCACCTCGTACCCGCTGCGGCGCAGGGCTGCGGTCAGCGCGCCGGCGAACCGGACATCGTCCTCCACGAGCAGCACCCGCACGGTCGTCCACCTCCTGTGCACAGTCCTCGTCATCGTGGTACGCCCGACCGCGTAGCGCGAGAGTGGCCAGCCTAAATGTTTGTCAAGTGACGGACTCACGGGCATCCCGCCGACCCTACGATGGCGCAGCCGAGGGGAAGGGCTTCCCCCTGCCAGCCGTCCAATGTGCTCAGCGCTGAGGACCTACGGAGGTTTCGCGATGGCGTTCCGGCAAGAGCTGCGGGAAAAGGTCGAGGCGCTCAAACAGACAGCGCGTGAGGCGAACGCCCGGGAGGCCGACCGCGGCACGGGCCTGCTCGAAGGGTTCGACCCGATCGTCGACACCAGCACCTGGCCGGTCGTCGGCGACGGGGACGGGCCGGTGGGGCTGGAGGACCAGGTGCACATGTCCGGTGACGACCTCGAGGCGTTGCTCGCGGATGTCGAGGCCAGCTTCGAGCCCTTCATGGAGGGCAGCCTGGCCTCCTTCGACGAGATGCTGACCACGCTGGACGAGGACGTCTTCCGCCGCACGCTGCGGAAGGCGAGGAACGAGGACCTGCCGTTCGTGAAGAGCGAGCTGAGCGGCTGGGTCGGCCAGGCCGGTGACATGTTCCGCATGTACTACCTACGGGGGTGGGAGACGTCCGTCGACTACCAGTTGGCGTACGTCCAGGAGATCGGCCGGGTCGTGCACGCGTACCGCAAGCTGCTGGCACATACGCAGGACGACATCAAGGCCATCGCGAACGACGCCATCGCGGCGCTCAACCGGGAGGATCCACCGGGCGACGCCAGCGGTTTCTTCACGATCCTCGGCGTCATCGCGTCGGTGGCCCAGGCCGAGCCGCACGTCGGCGCGGCGATCACCGTCGCCTCGCTCTTCGTCTCCGGTATCGCCGAGGAGGGCGCTCGCGGAGCCGGCGACAACCCGGAACGGCAGGTCGAGGGCGAGTTCGTCTTCCAGATCCTCCGCACCACGCGCGAGGCGATCACCAGGCTGAACGAACTGGTGGACACCCAGACCGAGCGGATCCGGAACGCGATCAACGATGACCTCGACCAGGTGGAGGGGCCGAACATCTACGTCCGGGAGGACGGCGAGGGCGGCGGGATGATCCTGGAGCGGCCGGACGTGCGACTGGCACCGCCCCCGGGCCAGTCGAGCGGCGAGCTGTCCGTCGACCTCACCAAGCTGCACATGGCGGGGTGGGCCCACCTGCCGGCCGCGGCCTACCGGTACGAGGAAGCGAGGCTTCAGCTGTTGGCGGTCGCCGACCGGCGCGACATCGCGTTCGGCACGCCGTCGCCGCTCGGGCCGCTGAACTCCTACTATCTCAACCGCCTGTGCGAGCGGTGCGAGTACGCGCTGCGCAGCACCCGCGACATCCTGATGGAGACCGGTGACGCGCTCGTGTTCACGGCAGCGACGTATGCCCAGACCGACGCCGAGGCGGCCGAGCTGATGCGCGAGCAGACCGCGATCGAACTGGAGAACTTCGAGACACCCACACTCCGCGAGGAAAGCCCACGGACGCCGGCCATCCTGAACGACTAGCGATCGCCACGACCGCTCAGGCCGCCGGCCCGGCCGACCCGCACGATCCAGTGAGCCGCTCCCATGACGCTCCGTAGCAAGCGGATCGCGGCATGAGCGTGCACCCGATCAAGG
The DNA here is from genome assembly GCF_059359075.1 of Phytohabitans sp. LZ39. NCBI lineage: Bacteria > Bacillati > Actinomycetota > Actinomycetes > Micromonosporales > Micromonosporaceae > Phytohabitans > Phytohabitans sp. LZ39. The sequence goes on from NZ_JCADBM010000041.1 coordinate 33,159, forward strand.
GTCCTGGCGATGGGCGCAGCGCACGATCGGCGGCTTGTTGGGTCGTCGGACCTTCAACCCGGAGGTCGGTCTTCAGAGGTATCCAACTGTTGGTTACATAAGATCTTGCGAACAAGCACCCGGACAAGGAGGAGCCTGTCGTGATGCGCTCGGCAACGTTCCTGCTGGAGTGCTTGCTCCGGGCTGGGATGCGCGATGTCATCACAGTGGAGCCGGCGACGGGTGGACTCGCGGCGCTCGCGGGCATAGCCACCCGCCGGGACGCGCCGCCGGTGTTCGTCAAGGCCTTCACCGACTCGCCGGCCGACGACGCCTTCGTCGCGGAGGCCGAAGGGCTGGCCGCCCTGCGCGAGCTCGGCGGCATGGCGACACCCGAGGTGATCCTGGCGGGCCGAGAACTGCTTGTGTTGTCGGTGCTGCGGCCGAGGCCGCGCAGCGAAGCCTTCTGGGAGCAGTTCGCGCACGCGCTCGCTCGCCTGCACATGAGCACGATCCATCCTCGCTTCGGATGGCACCGCGACAACTGGCTGGGCCGCCGCCGGCAGACCAACCCTTGGAACGACGACGGCTTTGCGTTCTTCGCCCAGCACCGGCTGCTTCGATGGCTCGGGGAGCCCCGCGTTGAGGCGGCACTCGACCACGCAGACCGGGCGGCGCTGGAGCGGCTGTGTCACCGGCTGCCCGACCTGCTGCCGGACCGGCCGGCATGCCTGACGCACGGCGACCTGTGGGCACAGAACGTCCTGGCCACTTCGGACGGGCAGCCCGCGCTGATCGACCCGGCGGTGTCCTACATGTGGGCCGAGGTCGACCTCGCCCATGTGTGGTCCACCTCGCCCCCGCCCGAGGCGCAACCGTTCTTCGAGGTCTATGCAGAACTGACCTGCCTCGATAGCGACTGGCGGGCCCGCATGCCGATTGTCCAACTGCGACAACACCTCGCGGTGCTGGCCCAGTTCGACGACGACTGGGGCGCGGGCGGCCAGATCCGTGCCACCCTTGCCCCATTCCGGACACGAACCTGACCAGAGGCCCGACGGTTGATCGCGGCTTGCCTCAGGGCATTCGCTAGGTCACCCTCACTCACATCGGCTACGACCGCGCGCCCCGCCGGCCGTAGGTGGGCGCTCGGATCGCGGCAGATGCGGATGTCGGTCAGGCGTCCGTTGACGCATGGCCAAGACGTGCGATTGCGAACGATCTCTTCAGTCATCCGCTGGAGAGTGTCCGGGCGGCGTCGAGGGGTCACGTCGGCCGACAGGGGGCGCTGCCCGCAGACGCGCCCACCGGCGATTAGCGGTTCAAGACCACTTGATCTCACCGGCACGGTCGACGAAACGCCCGGAGTGGTGTCCCGGTCCTTCGGTGGCAAGGTCGACGACGACGTCGGTGCCTTCGGTGACGGTTTGCGGGCCGGTGTTGCCGTTGAGATCGGTCGCTGTGTAACCCGGGTCGGCCCCGTTGATGCGGATGTCGGTCAGCGCCTTGGCGTACTGGGTCGTCAGCATGGTGAGCGCCGCTTTGGAGGAGGTGTAGGCGGGGGCGATCACCCGGGACTCGGGTCGCGACGGATCGTGCGTGGCGGCGAGAGATCCCATCGAGCTGCTGACGTTGATGATGACCGGGTCGGCCGAGCGTCGTAGGAGCGGGAGGAACGCCGTGGTGGTTCGCACCACGCCGACGAGATTGACGTCCAGCACGGTCATGATGTCGGCGCCCGTCAAGCCGCTCGGGTCACCGTGCGGGCCGTGAACGCCAGCGTTGTTGATCAACACGTCTATGGCACGTTCGTGCTGCTCGACGTCGGCTGCCGCCGCCGCGACCGACTCGTCGTCGGTGACGTCGATCTGGACGAAGCGGGCGCCGAGTTTCTTGGCCGCCGCAGCGCCGGCTTTCGCATCGCGAGCGCCGACTAGCACGGTGTGGCCATGTTCGATGAGGCGACGGGCGGTCTCGTAGCCCAGGCCCTTGTTGGCCCCGGTGATAAAGGTGATCGTCATGCGCCCATCGTTCGCCCGCGCCGCGACGTGTGCCAGGGAAGGCGCGACGGTAGGAAAACGGTTACCACCCTCGGCAGCTGGCCGCGCGAGACAATCGTCGTATGGCCACTCACGCCACGGAGCTTGGTGCGACTCTGCGCGCTTGGCGCGACCGCGTCTCCCCAGCAGCCGTGGGGCTGCCAAGCGGGCGCGCGCGCCGAGCGAAGGGCCTGCGCCGGGAGGAGCTTGCCGAGCTCGCCGGGATCTCGGTCGACTACGTCGTACGCCTGGAGCAGGGACGGTTCACCACCCCCTCGGCACAGGTGGTCGCCGCACTCGCTCGTGCCCTGCAACTTCGCATCGCAGAACGCGATCATCTGTTTCGGCTGGCCCGGCTTGTCCCTCCCACCGACGGGGAGATCTCCGACCACATCCCGCCCGGCATCCACCGCGTTCTCCACCGACTCGGTGACGCTGCCGTCGCGGTCTTCGCCGCGGATTGGCAGCTGATCTGGTGGAACCGTGGCTGGGCGGCGCTTCTTGGCGACCCGTCATCAACGCCGCGGGCGCTTCGCAACTTCGCCCGTGACAGCTTCCCGATCGATGGCGACGGTCCACGGCTGTCGCAGTGGCCGGTGACCTCGCTCGCGCGCGACACAGTTGAGGCCGCCGTCGTGGCTGACTTGCGCCGCGCCACCGGACGCTTCCCGAACAACACCCGCTTGACCAACCTGATCCGGGTACTCACCGCGGGCAACCACCGCTTCGCCGAACTGTGGACCGCAGGCGCGGTCGGTGCACACCGCGAAGACCACAAGATCGTCGAGCACCCGACGGTAGGGCCGATCGCGGTTGATTGTGACGTCATGACCGACGGCGACGCAGAACTCAAGATCGTGATCCTTACCGCGGCCCCCGATACCGAGGACGAGACCAAACTGCGGCTGGCCTTCCTGTCCGGCGTCCCCGACCCCGCGCGCAGGTCACGCGAACACGCCAACCGTTCCGCGTAGCGCCGGAGTTCGAGCGGACCCGGAATCAAGGAATTCGCAGAAGCCCGATACAACACACAGCAGTCCGTAGTAGCCGGGCGCCACCGAGAAGCTCGCGCAGATCGATCGGCGATCCCGCAGGGCGCTACCGTGTTGATCTTTGCTCTTGCCAATGGATCGGCAGGATTGGGCGGACACGCTATGCCCGGCCTCGGCGCCGGGTGACGGACCAGGTGCGGCCCCGCCGCCTGCGCCGACCGGCAGAACGACCGGCAGCGGTTCCGGCGGAAAGTTGCCCCTTCGGACGCGACGAATATCACAGGATTGCCCGCCGATACCGGCGCTGAGCTGCGCGAACCGCGATTTTGCCGCCTGGTCTGTGCGGCCGGCGAAACAGCGGAGGTATCGGTTGCGAAACCGGCTGATGAGCAGACTCTGAGCAACCGGAGGATTGATCAACGCCGAACTGGAGAGCCCTGATGCGACAACGCCGTCTTCTGGCGTACGGCACGCTCAGCGCCGTGCTGGCGACGCTGCTCATCGCCAGCGGCCCCGCTGGCGCCCAACCGTCCACCGTCCCGGCCCCGCCGGCTCCGGAAGCCGGAAGGCAGGAGCCCATCCGGACGGTCACCCTGCTCACCGGCGACCGGGTTTCGATCACCAAGGACGATCTGGCCGTGACGCCGCGCGGCGGGGTGCACTTCGCGCGCTTCCGGCGGGACGGCGCTGACTACGTCGTACCCTCCGACGCGATCCCGTTGTTGGCGGCCGACCGGCTGGACGAGCGGCTGTTCAACGTGACGGCGCTGCTGGAGTACGACTTCGACGAGCTGCCGTACCTTCCGCTGGTGATCTCGGATGCGACCGCCGTCCGCGGACTGTCCAGCGTGCGACCGCTGGCCGCGGTGGACGGCTTCGCCGCGAAGGTGCCGGTCGGCGAACTCGCGAAGACGTGGCAGACCACCCGCGCCTCGCTGACCGGCGGGAAGATCTGGCTCGACGGCATACGTGAGTCCACATTGGATGTCAGCGTACCTATGATCGGGGCGCCGGCGGCCTGGGGCGCCGGATTCGACGGCACCGGCGTGACCGTAGCGGTGCTCGACACCGGGATCGACGACACCCACCCGGACCTCGCCGGCAGCGTGACCGCCCGGCGCAACTTCGTCCCGGACGTGGAGACCGGGCTGGACCTCAACGGACACGGTACCCACGTGGCGTCGACCATCGCGGGCAGCGGTGCCGCCTCGGGCGGGCGGTACAAGGGTGTGGCGCCCGGCGTGACGCTGCTCGACGGCAAGGTGTGCTGGAATGTCCAGGGGCGCGGCGCCTGCTCGGACTCCGCCATCCTGGAGGCGATGCAGTGGGCGGCCCAGTCCGGCGCCAAGGTGGTCAACATGAGCCTGGGCGGGCCCGACGCGGCTGGTGTCGACCCGCTCGAGCAGGCGATCAACGACCTGTCCGCGGAGTACGGCACGCTGTTCGTGTGTTCGGCGGGCAACCTGGGCATCAAGCCGGCGCCGGTCGGCTCGCCGTCTACAGCGGACGCCGCGCTGTCGGTGGCCAACTTCGACAAGGCCGGGAGCCTCAACTGGAGCTCGCTGCGCGGCCCGCGGGTGGGTGACTACGCCGTCAAACCCGACATCGGGGCACCCGGCACCGACATCGTCGCCGCACGCTCCCCCAGCGGTCTGGCGCACCTGCCGGAAGGGCAATACTTGCCGCTCACCGGCACGTCAATGGCCAGCCCGCACGTCGCCGGCTCCGCCGCCCTGCTCGCGCAGGTCCACCCTGACTGGAACGGCGCGCGGATAAAGGAAACGCTGATGGCCAGCGCCGTGCCGGTGCCCGACTACGACGTCTTCGCCCAGGGCGCCGGAATGGTGAATGTGGGCAGGGCGCTGAACCAGCGACTCACCGTCTCCCCCGCCTCGCTGAGTGTCGGGGTGCTGAGCTGGCCGCACACCGAGGCGCCGACGTCGCGAAAGCTGACCTACCGCAACACCGGTGACCAGCCGCTCACCCTCGACCTCGCGCTGGACGGCGACGCACCCGCCGGCTTACTGACGCTCAGCGCCTCGACGCTGACGGTGCCGGCCGGTGGCGAAGCGAGCGTCACGGTCGTCGCGGACGAGGCGGCCTCGCAGGCCTACGGATTCTACAGTGGACGCGTCGAGGCCACCGGCGGCGGCAGCACGCTCCAGACCCCGTTCAGCGTCTATCTCGAGGCGCCGGCCGCCGACCTCCGGTTCACCGTGATCGGCCGGGATGGCCGCCCGGCCCGGACCGTGATGACGACGCTGTTCAAACCCGACCCGTCCGCCCCCGACGACGCGGTGTCCTACAGTGCGAGCGGTACGGTTCGGGCGCCCCTGAACAGCACCTGGCACGTCGCGGCATACGTCGAGGAGGGCGGCATCACCACCCTGCTTACCAACAACAAGGTCGTCGTCACCGCGGACCGCGACATCGTCCTCGACGCGCGAAAGGCACGGCCGCTCGACATCACGGTGCCCGACCGCCAGGCGACCGCATATGACGCCGCGGCGATCGTCAACCGCGCCGCCGATGGGTTCCCGACCTACAGCGGCGTCTCCGGCGATCCCGGCACGCTGCGCACCGCGGACGTGGGGCCCAAGGGTCTGCCCGGCGTTGTCACCCAGGTCCACGCGGTGTTCCAGGGCAAGCCCCGCGAGGGCCGCGCGCCGGACGTCTACCAGCTGGGCTGGCGGTCGGAAGGCTCCTTCGTCACGGGCTTCGTCAGGCACGTGACGCCGTCGGATCTGGCCACAGTGGACGTCGTCTACGCGCGGAACGCCACCGCCGTGCGGTCGTCGCGCGCCAACAACATCCCCGAACCGTCGCTGGCCGGCGCGTATCCGTACAGCAGCCAGCTCCCGCCGGTGACGACGCCGGCCCGGCGCACCGAGTACTACGCCGGTCACGTGCCGTGGGTCTCGGCGGTGCAGGAGCAGACCGTCGCAGATGGACAGTTGGTGCTCGACCTCCGGCAGGAGGAAACCCGCTACCGGCCGGGCCGCGCCTACACGGAACGCTGGAACGGCGCCGGCCTCAACGTCACCATGGCCCCGGTGACCGGGTCACCTGCCGTCACCCGCTACGAGAACACCATCTGGGCCACCCTCACGGGCTGGGCCGACGGGGACGGCCACGGCGCACACCCCTACCCGGTGACGAACCACCGCCTCGGCCTGTGGCGGGACGGCGTCCTGCTGGGCGAGTTCACCGGCGTGTTCGGCGCCTTCGGTAACTGGGAGGTGGCCGCCGAACCGACGACCTACCAGCTGACGTACTCGGCGGAACTGCCCGCGCCGTACCGGCTGTCCCGGCGAGTGGAGTCGGCCTGGACGTTCACCACCGCGGCGGGTGAGCCGAACGAGCTGCCACTCACCTCGATCGGCTTCGCTCCCGAGTTGGGGCTGTACAACGACGCCGCGGCCGGAAGCACCATCGCCATCCCCCTGACCGTCGCCCAGCAGGCGACCGCGGGACGGATCAAGTCGGTGACGGTCTCCGTGTCGTTCGACGGCGGAACCACCTGGGTGGCGGCCCCGACGGTCAAGCGCGGCGGGACCTACACCTCGACCGTGCGCCATCCGAAGGCCAGGACGGGATTCGTCTCGCTGCGGGCGACCGCGGTGGACACGGATGGAAACCTCGCCACCACCACCGTCCACAAGGCCTACGTGGTCAGGTAGTGGGACGCGCGTGCGGGCCGGGTGGCAGCTGCCCGGCCCGCACCGGGTACCGGGCCGGCTGCCGCGCGCGGGCCGATCTCGGCGAGCCGGGCCAGCGCCTGGTCCACCACGTCCGCGGGCCCGACCTGCCGGGCCATCCGCACGGTCCGGCGCAGCTGGGTGCGCGCCTCGTCGATCCGGTCCAGCCTTGTCAACGCGTTGCCGAGGCCGCACCGGCAGCGAGCCTCGCTCTGCTTGACGCCCGACCGCTGCACGAGCGGCAGCGCCGCCTGGAGGCTGTCCGCGGCCGGCTTCCACCGCCCGAGCGCGAGCTGGCTGAGGCCGATGTTCAACAGCAGGTGGCCGGCGGTGATGTCGCTGACCAATGGGGACGGTGCGCGGCTCGGCTCGGCCAGCAGCGCCTCCAGCCGGCGGTACTCGTCGATGGCTTCCCGGTGCCGCCCGGCCTGGGCGAGGCTGCCGGCCAGCAGCGAGAGTGCCTGGGAGTAGCCGTCCCACTCCGCCACCGCCTCGAACAGCGGCAGCGCCTGCCGGGCCGCCTCCTGCGCCCGGGCGGCGTCGCCGTGCCGCCGGGCCGCGGCGCCGATGCACACCCAGGACCAGCCCTGCTCCCGGAGGTCACCGACCTCGCGGGCGAGCCGCATCGCCTCCAGCGCCGGGGCGTCGGCGAGGTCGTGCCGCTGGGCGAACGTCGTATAGGCCCAAGCCACATAGTTCAGGTGGATCGCCTGGCGGCGCCGGTCGCCGAGCGCCTCGGCCGAGGCCGCCGACATCTGAAACACCTCGAGCCAGGAGCCCCAGTGCCGCCACCGCTCGGAATACCAGTGCATGGCATGGGCGACTGTGGTCACCTCGGTGTGCCAGCCGGCGGCGAAAGCCAGTCGCAGCGCGCCGAGCCAGTTCGTGCTCTCCCGCTCCAGCCACCGGTCGGCCTCCTCGGTGGAAGCGGGTGCGCCCGGGCCGGGTGGCGCGGTGCCGGCGGCCCGGCCCGCGAAGGTCGGGTCGAACCAGCGGCCCGCCGCGGTCGCGGTATCGAGCAGCCAGGTGACCATCCCGTCTTCGGCACGCTGGCGCTCTCGCGGGGTCTCCTCCCGCACCAGGCACTCGCCGGCGAACAGCTTGGTCAGGTCGTGTAAGCGGTAGCGACCGCCCGCACCCGGCTGGAGCAGCCCGACCTCGGTCAGCTCCTCCAGCGCGGCCTCCGCCTCGGGCTCGCTGAGACCGGTGAGCTGAGCCGCCAGCTCCGGCCCCGCGTCCGCACCGGGGACCAGGGACAACCTCCGGAAGGCCGCGGCGGCCGGCGCGGACAGCCTGCGGTAGGAGAGCGTGAACTGCGCCGACATCCGTAGGTCGCCCGCGACCAGCGTCCCGAGCCGCCGGTCCCGGTCGGCGAGCCGGCGCAGCAGGTACTCGGTGTGCCAGTCCGGACGGTTGAGCAGCCGGTTGCCGGCGATCCGCAGTGCCAGCGGAAGATCTCCGCAGGCTTCGGCCAGGCCGGACAGCGCGACCTCCGGCTCGGCCGCGGCCCGCTGCTCGCCGATGATGCGGCGCAGCAGGGTGACCGCCTCACTCCGCGTCAGGACCGGTAACGCGACCCGCTCCACCGCCTCCAGGCCGGAGAGGACGCGGCGGCTGGTGACGATGGTCATCGCGGTCCCGGACCCGGGCAGCAACGGGCGGACCTGGGCCTCGTCGGCCGCATTGTCCAGCAGCAGCAGAACGCGCCGCGAGCTCAGCGCGGCACGGTACTGGGCGCTGCGGGCGTGCGCGTCGCCCTGCACCCGCTCCTGCCTCACCCCGAGGGCGACGAGCACCCGCAGCATCAGGTCGGCCGGGGCGGGCGGGGCGGCGTCCAGGCCACGCAGGTCGAGAAAGAGCACACCGTCCGGAAACGCGGCGGCGTGCCGGTCGGCCGCGTGCAGCACGAGCGCGGTCTTGCCCGTGCCGGGCGGGCCCGACACCACCGCCACCCCGCCGGGCGGGCCGGCGACAAGGTCACTCACCCAGCGCAGCTGGGCCTCCCGACCGGTGAAGTCCCGGACCGCTCTCGGCGGCGCGAGCGCCACCGGACGCGCCCCGCCACGACCCCCGTGGGCGGCCGCACGCAGCGCCGCCGCCGCAGCATCCGCGAGGCCGAGCGCGACGATCAGGGCGTCGACGGTACGCTGCCGTGGCACCAGGCTGCGCCCACGCTCCATGTCGCTGATAGCACGGACGCTGACCCGCGAGACGGCCGACAGCTCGTCGATGGTCAAGCCGGCATCGGCGCGGTGCCGCCGCAGCAGCGGCCCGAAACGGTGCCCTCCGCTCACCCGCGCCGCCGTCGTCGCGACGGGCCGCCACCACGCATACACACAGTCGACACTCAGCTCTCCCGCTCATCTGCCCAGAAACTCCAGCCTGAGGTGCCGGACCAGGATCGTCAATGGGCAACATCAGCAGTACTCGCCGAGCCTCCACCGATCTGGCCGCCGGCGCGGCCGCCTCTTTGGTCACGGATGGGGCGGCGCTGCCAGCAGCTTGGACATGACGTCGTTCTCGGAGCCCTGTTCGTTGACGACGTGCTTGGCGAGGTTGCGGATATACGCGTTGCGCCCCACGGTGAGTACCCCTTGGCCATGAGGATCGCACCGTTGTGGGGTTCGATCATCTGCTCCAGGTAGAGCCGGGTCGGGGCCGGCCCGGCAGCGGCGGTGAGTGCAGCCATCTGCTGCTCGGTCATCATGCCGTGGCCTACGCCGTGCCGCGTGACGGCTGGGTCGTCTGGTGACACCGCGGGTGAGCCCCAGGGCGACCCGCCAGGCGTTCATTTCGGTGATCTCGCTGCTCTGGTCGGTGCGGATGTAGTCGGCGACCGCGATCACCCGCACCGGTACGCCGGCCTTGCTGAACAGGGTCTCATTTACCCGCACGGCCCGAGCGTGGTGGGCGATCATCATTGCCGCGAACCCGCACTGGCCCAACCCTGGCTCCGCGCCCTCGTCACCGAACTCAACAGCTGAACCGCGCACGCAGTGTGCGGCAGATGAGTGGGTTGATCTTGGTGGAGGTCGCTCGATCGGTTTGTCGGTCCGGATCAGCGCAGCTGGCCACGCAGTTCGGCGTTTCCGCGCTCGGGATGAAGTCTGAGCCGCATGCGTCGTCGCGGGTCGTGCCGGTTGTGTTGTAGTGGGCGTCGTGGATGCTGCGGAATTGGCCGACCGGTTCGGGCTCGGCCGGGCCCGGAAGCTGTCCGACGGGCCGGTCGCTCGGGGCCGGCAGGGCGAGGTGTGGCGGCTTGAGACGGCGGACGGCCGGTGGGCGGTGAAGGTGCCGTTCCACGAGTCTGGCGAGGACCAGGTGCGGGCCTCGACCCAGTTTCAGGAGGCGGCATGCACCGCCGGCGTACCGGCGCCGGCGGTGCGACGTACCGCGGACGGGCGCGTGCTGGCCCGGGTGGGCGGCCGGCAGGTGCGGGTGTACGAGTGGGTCGATCTCGAAGCGCCCGATCCGGGTATGGACCCGGTCCTGGTGGGCGCTGCGGTGGCCGCGATCCACTGGGTGTTGGTCCCCGCCGGCGGTCAGGTGGACCCGTGGTACACCGCACCGGTGGGCGCCCACGGCTGGGATCAGCTGGTCGAGCAGCTACGCGAGGCCGGGGCACCGTTCGCCGGCCGGCTCGCGGCACTGCGCGACGACCGCCCATGGGATCTGCCGGCTCTACAGACGCGCGCGGAGGGTGATCCGGATATTCGGCAGCCGGCGAGCCCGTTCGGCGGCACGATCGTGCGTCGGGCAGCTAGTCCACCCGCCTGGTGCGCGAGGACCGTTTAGGCGTGCCGGATGTTGGTCGCTTTGGGGAAACCGGCGCGGTTGCCGTCATGCGGGCGCGTCAGGACTTGGGGCGGCGGAACCGGCTGTGCGGCACGACGGCCAGTGGCACCAGCTCGATGAGCAGATCCGGCACAACGAGTCCGGGCACCTGTATCAGGGTGCTTGTGGGCGCCGTGCCGGCCGTGAAGTGCTGCGACCGCACCTGTTGGATCGCAGGAAGATCCGCTCGGTCCACGAAGTAGATCGTCATCGACACGATGTCGTCGAGGATGCCGCCAACTTCCGCGAGGATCCTGCGGACGTTCTCGATGGATTGTTCCATCTGTACCGCGGCATCTTCCATGCCGACGATGACACTGTGCTCGTCCCAGGCCACCTGTCCGGTCACATGGACGACGACGCCGTCGCCCTGGATGACGCCCTGTGAGAACGCCCGGTTGCCGGGCGCCCAGACGCCGCTTGGGTTGAAACCGTCCGCCATCCAGTCCTCCCCTGCGTCACGCGGTGTGGCACGCCCACTTCGGTACCCATCCTGCCCGTCGCGACAGCGGCGTCCAGACCGAATCCCCAGTGCCGCACGACCGGCCCACAGGGCATCGAGGTCGCTGCCGAAGGCTTCTGCGTCGTCGGCCACACCGATGCGCCCGGAATGTCCCCCGAACATCGCCAGCGCGGTCCGCGCGGCCCAGGCGCCCAGGGGCAGACCGAACTTTCCGGCATGGCTGAGGGCGGCGAGCTGGATGGGCATGCAGGGCTCGGCGGCCCCCGATCAGATCGCCAATCTGCTCGACCCGACCGGTCTCGATCGGACCGGCCGTCACGTGACGAGCGGATCGCGGCAGTTCCGCTGGTACCACTGGGCGTTGCTGCCTCGCATGCGCAGGTCGCGCACCGCCGCTCATTCTCGATCTGTCCGCCGCGATGGCGTACCGTGCTGCCCGGAAGCACCAGCACCGCGGACGCCCGCGTCCTGGAACTCGACCGACCAGTGGACTGCGCCATGACCGTCGCCCCGTACCACCTTGCCTGCCAGGTGTGCAGGGACATCGTTGCCTCCGACGGCCCGGCGGTAGCCACCTTCAGCACCGATCACGACTTCCGGTGGGTGCCCTTTGTCGAAGATCTTCGGACCAGCAGCGCATCGCTGATGCACGCCGCCTGTTTCGCCACCCTCCACGGCGTAGACGCACTCGTCGCTACCGTCCACCGCCATGACGAACAGCAGCGACGATCACGCTTCCAGGACTTCGTGAAGGTCACCGAACTCGAACAACAGCTCCGTACCCTCCGCGAAGACAGACCACGCCAACGCGACCGGTAGCCACGGGACCACAACAGCGGAACTCTCGCCACGCCCACGTCGCGTATCGCCACACTATCCGACCACCATCCAGGAACGCGGCTGAAGCGTTCCTTGTCCGGGATACGCGCTGCCAGGTTCCACAGCCGGTGCGCGTCGCCGACGTCCTCTCGGTCGAACCCGACGGTGTCGAACTCGGACCCGGGCGGGCCATGCAGGATCTGGGTGGTCGCGGCAGACGCCTCGTCGTTGAGGTCCCCGGCCAGCACCAGCCGCCGGGTCCGGCCCTCGCCAGCGAGCGGACCGTCCACAAGAGCGCGAACGGTGACCGCCTCCGCGGCGCGGCGGTGCAAGGCGTAGGCGGCGTAGCGGGCACGTTCTGCCTCATCACGCGGGTTGAACCGGGTCCTGCCGGCTTGGCCAGGAAATGAGAGCAGCTTCGACTTCAGGTGCACCGAGACGACGCTCAACGGCCCGCTCTGCGTGACGACCTCGACCGCCAACGCACCGCGCCCCATCCGAGACGTCAACGCGCCGCCATCGTCCGTGCGGACCTGTCTCAGCTGGTCGGGGAACGTGTCGGCCTGCGCGACCTCCCACACGGGCAGCCGAGACAGCACGAATGACGCCAGCAAGCGCGGCGACCTTGCGTTGGTACGCGGCCTTGACCTCCGCCGCTGCGCCAGCGTCCGGACGGAACAGATTTCTCCAGGTTCCACGTCGCGGCCTGCTTGAACGTGCTGCCGAGGAGCGCCTCCACACGGGGCAGACAAACCGGTACGCGGCGTTCGAACCGCCGATCCCGCTCGGACCCGCCTGCGCTGAGCGAAACGTCCCACCAGGCGCCGGGCTTGTGACCCGTCCTTCACGTTGGCAGAGGGGGACGTGACGGACAGCCACTTCCTGCGACGCTCACCCGAGGCACGTATCGGCCCAAGTCGGACGCGACTTGCACCTGCATCTTGACCGTCCATGTGGGACGTTCAACAGAACTTCGCGAATCGGAGTCATGATCTCCCGGTCGCCCTGTCCTGGTGATGAGGAGACCCGTGTCCGAGGTTTCGGCACCTAACCGTGGGAGCGGTTCATGGCGATGGCTGGCGACCGGTGGCTCTCGGCGAAGGCCGCAGAGCGACGCGCCCGGACGAACATTCGATACCAGACGGGCGCCAAGGCGCTACGGAGCGCATGGCGGTCCGGCGCCACCGAGAACGGATGGGCGCTGGAGGATTGGTGGGTTCCGGGCGTGGACGCGCTCACCCGGGCACTGATCGAAGGACGGGCGGCCACCTCCGCGTACGCGCAACTGGGCCGCGAGCGGGCAGAGTCCGGGCACGGCATCCGGGCGACACTGGCCGATGTGTTCACGCTCCACCAGCAGATGGCCTCATCAGACCGACCACCAGCGCCGGCCATACGCGCGCTGGCACAGGCGTGGGCGGCCGCAACGCTGGCACCAGTCCGGGTCATGCTCTGCGCCGACTTCGCGAGCCCTGCGCAACTGCGGGCCGGGTTCATCGGGCTGTTTCGCGACGCGCTCCCGGACGGGCTGGCTGTGCTCGTCGTCGAGGCGCCGCAGCCGGCCACCAACAGCGAGTGGGAGACGGTGACGCTGCTTCTGGAAGCAAGCGCCCGTACGCCGTCGGTCTTCGCGGCTGAGGCGCCGATGGCCCGCACCTCACCGCAGCGGGCGGTCGCCTTGGTCCGCTACGAGGCTGGCCCCACTCTGCGTCGAGCCGGCCTGAAAAGCATCCAACTCGTCCCTCTGCCCAGAGACCTGTCCGCAGCCGGCGCGCTGGTCGCCCAAGCAGGAAAGGACCAGGATTGACGACTCGGTGGACGACGTACAGAGACGAGGTCGTTGGTTGAGGTATCGCCGAGGTGTTGCTGCTTGGGAGATCAGAGGTGGGGATCCGATACGAGCGCGATGGGGCCGAGGAGCCATGAATCCGTCGTCGACGACGCGGCGAGTAGCGCCGAGCGTGGGTCGGCTGGCAACACGCGGGCGTCCGTGCCGAAGGTGTGCCAGTCCGCCGGGGTGCCGTCTGACCGGCTTCCGGCTACGTTGCTGCCGCCGACCGCCGTGCCGCCGACCGTTAGTCGCTCGCTGGCCAGCGCGCGGTCGCCTTCCCACGCGACCAGCCCCACGCTCGCGGCCCCGGGCACAGCCCACAGCGGAGAGGTGTAGGAGCGGCCGCGCGGCAGTGGCGTGAAGCCGTCGAAGACCGCGACTGTCCGCTGTGGACCACGGCTCTCTGCGACCATGAGCAGCGCCCACCCGCCGTACGCATTGTAGCCACCTTTGAACGCCTTCTTGTCCACCGCGACCCACCACGTGCCGCCTTGGCTGCGCCGCACCAGCGAGGTGACGTCGGCGGACGCCTGGTACACGGCCCCGAAGTCGGCTCCCGACGCGGTGTCCACCCGGGTGGCCGCCACCGGGACGTACCGGTCGGATCCGGGCATCCGCAGCCGCGCGGTGGCTTGGCTGGGCCCAGGGCCGGTGCCGGACCAGTAGAGACCGGCCCAGAGCACCGTGCCGGGTACGGAGATCCTTGCCCCGCTGACCGCCGCGCCGGACGGGTAGCCGCGTGGTGCGGCCGGATCGGCGTACCGGGTCATGTTGTAGTCACCGTTGTCGGCCATACGCCGACCGGCCCGGACGTCGTGGCAGGTGAGTGAGATGCCGCCACAGGAGAGCAGCGAGTTCCCGCCGGCCTCGAGCGTGGCCGGCGCCGTGCCGGCGAACAGAGCCGGGAGCCCGCTGGCCTGTACCCCAGCGGAGGCGGTGGCCATCACCGCCCCAGCGCGAGGTGCGGTAAGCCGCACCTGAAGGGCATCGTCGCCGGCCGTGCCGGAGATGGTGACGCGCAGGTACGCGCGCGTGGTGCCACCCGCGGCCAACGTCGGGCGCCGGCAGCTGGTCCCAACGCAGGTCCAGCCGTCGCCCGCCGGTCCTGAGCGGAGGCTCACTCCACGAGGGAGGGTCAGCCGCGCGGTGAGCGGGCCGGTGTCCGGCAGTGCCAGGCTGCCACCCACACCGCCCTGCTGTCCGGAGTGGACGACCGTCAGGGCGAGCACGCCCGGCCGCCCGCGCACCAGGGTGCCGACCGGCTCCAACCGCGCCGCCATGCTCACCATCCCCGGCAAGGCCGTGCCCAGTGGCAGCGCCGCGGGCGGCGTCATCGGCGACGGCGGTAGCACCCCGGGCGGCAGCGACGAGGACACGCGCGGAGACGGCAGCGTCCGCGCGGGCGGCGGAGCAGCCGAAGGATTGGTGGCGCTCCCAGGAGGCGGCTCGGCCACCGGCGTGGGCTGGCTGGTCGGTCGCATGGCCAGCGCCGCCGCTACCAAAGCGAGCACCACCGCACCCACGGCCGCGGCCTGTACCGAGCGGCGCCGCAGCAGCCGCCGCACGAGCGCGGAACCCGCCGAGCCCGCGGAGCCGGCGCCGGCGCCGCTCAG
>NZ_JCADBM010000042.1:0-44388 GCF_059359075.1 Phytohabitans sp. LZ39
AAGACCCGAAGTCAGTCCGTCGTAGGGTCAGACCCCCGACGGGAGGTGCTCACAAACATCATCTCTGTCCGTCGTGGTCCGGACCGCTGCTCCCGCGGCCTCACCCGTCCGCCGTTGGTCGCGGTCACCCACCTGGGGAGTACCCGGCCGTCGAAGTTGTCGAGCTGAGCGCATCGATACGAAGGCCGGCGCGGCAGCGCCGGCACCGCTGCGCCGTACCGCCGCGGGTGTGCCGCAGCAGGCGGGTTCGCGACCAGGCCTCGGCTGGCTCGGGACAACTCGCGACACTGGGCCGCCCCCACCCGCGATGTGGAGTCATCCTCAGTATCGGTCCCTGAGCCGCTGTAGCTCCGGCGGCGGTTGCTCGCCCGAGGGGCGCGCCGTTCCGCGGCTACACGCTGGTCTGCTCGGCTTTGCGGCGGCCAGCACGAGCGCGGGCGTCAGCTTCTGCCCCACCACGTTGACGAACAACGGTGCTGTGCCCGCGCGCACCTCGCGCACGGTCTCGTCGTGCAGGGCGAGCAACTGGCGGGCGCGGGCCAGGAGCCGGACGCCGGCCGGGGTGAGCGTCACCTGCCTGGTGTCCCGGTCGGGCAGCCTCACGCCGAGCCGCTCCTCCAACCGCCGGATGTCGCGGCTGACTGCCTGCTGCGCGACGAACAGCCGCCGTGCCGCCCGGCTGAAGTGCAGCTCCTCCGCGACGACGACGAAGTACCGCAGCAGCCGGAACTCCAGCTCGTCCGCCATGGCCAGATCCTGCCAGACCCGGGAGGCGCCCACGGTCTACAACCAAACTGCGTGGATCTTCGTGTTTCAGGTGTTGGACCGGGCCCGGCACGCGGGGAGAGGGTGAAGTCGCCAAGAAGCTTGACAGTGTTAGGTCTGACAAGACCATGTGCTCGAGAGTGCCGGGGCACCGGTGGTCGTCCGAGGGTTCGGGATGTTTGTTCGGCGACCGTCGACCGGACGGGAACAAGATCGAGGAGAGATAGGTCATGCGAGACGTCATTCTGTACATGTCGATGTCGCTGGACGGGTTCGTTGACAGCGACCGTGAGCACCCCGGGGTCGCGATCCCCGAGGGCGCCGAGCTCAAGCAGTGGAAGCTCGATCGCATCAGCAAGGCCGGTGCCCACCTCATGGGCCGCGTCACGTACCAGCAGATGTCGTCGTACTGGCCGCAGTCGGACGACGAGTACGCGGCCCCGATGAACGACATCCCAAAGGTCGTGTTCTCCAAGACGCTCAGCGACGCCGAGGCGACCTGGCCGGTCACTCAGGTCGCGCGCGGTGACCTCGCGGCCGAGATTGCCGCGATCAAGGCCGAGCCTGGCCCGGACGTGATCGTGTGGGGCGGTGGACGGTTCGCCGGCGCTCTGGCTGCGGCGGACCTGATCGACGAGTACCGCCTCTTGGTCCAGCCGTTGGTGCTGGGCACAGGACGGGCATTGTTCGACCAGCTGCCGGACTCGCGGCACATGAGCCTCGTCGAAGCCGTGTCGTTTGCCAGCGGCATCGTGGTGCACGTCTACCGGCCGCAGCGCACCTGAGGAGGGAAGGCACCGTGGGCAAGGTGGTGGCGCAGGCGATCATGTCGCTCGACGGGTACGTCGCCAAGCAGGACAACACCATCGGCCGGTTGTTTCGACTGGCTGCAAAACGGCGAGATCGAGATCCCGACTCCCGCCGGCGACTTCGACGTCCACCTGACCCCGCCGAGCTCGGAGCACGGGCGGCGGTGGGTGTCCTCACTCGGCGCACCGGTTTGTGGCCGGACGCTGTTCGAGGTGGCGGAGGGCTGGCAGGGTCGCCACACACTGGACGTCCCCGTCGTCGTCGTGACGCACCGCGTCCCCATCGACTGGATCGATGCACAACCCGTCGGTCTGCGTTCAGATGGCGGAGGCAGGGGTCGGCGACCGCCGGCGAAAACCCCCTCGGGCTTGTCCCGCGGACCCGGCAGTGGACGGCCGGGGAATTCGGCTCGCCCTGGCGAGCCGCCGGCCGGGAGCGGTGCCCGCGGGAGCATACGGTCCGCAGCCGACGCGGACATGGGCAAATATGCCTCGAAGCAACGCCACGACGGTGCGGCGACCCTGACCCCGAAGGTCCCTGGAGACTGGTGGTGCCATCCCTTGGCGGTCGCTCTCGCCGGGGGTTGAGGGGGTAACCGGGACCGACGGCGGATGGGTGAAACCGCGCTAGAGGTCGATGTCGGCGTAGATGCAGGCGTGGTCGGAGCCGGCGTGTACCGCCTTGGTCATCGTGTCGTAGATGGGCCAGAGGACGCCGCGCTTGCCGCCCCAGACGCCCTTGCGGAAGATGCCGCCGCCGGTCGTGCGGGCCCACAGCGACGGGGAGAGCAGCACGTAGTCGATTTTGTTGCGGGCCGTGCAGTAGCCGTAGGTGCCCGGCCGGCCGCCGTCGTCGAAGGCCGGGTGGGTGGAGATGTCGCGCAGGTCGGTGCCCTGGAGCAGTGGCGCCAGCGGCTCGCTCTCCGGGGTGTCGTTGAGGTCGCCGACCACCGCCACGTCGGTGATGCCCTCGGCGAGCAGGTCGCGGTAGATGGCGGCGATGCGCGTGGCCTGGCGGCGGCGGGTGGCGTCGGAGGCCACCTTGCCGCCGTAGCCTTTGCTCTTCAGGTGGTTGACGAGCACGACCAGGCGGCCGCCGGCCGGGGTGGCGAAGTGGTACTCGGGGCAGTCGCGGCTGAAGATCCGCCCCACCTCGTCGGTGTCGTCGACGTGGCTGCGCTGGCCGACCAGGGGATAGGCGCCGGTCGCGAGCACGCCGACGTCGATGCCGCGCTCGTCGTTGCCGTCGACGACCATGACCTGCGGGTATCGGGGGGCGCCGCCGACCAGCAGGCCCGCGTCGGTGAAGCGCTTGAGCGCGATGCGGTTTTCCGCCTCGATCACGCCGAGGATGTCGGCGCCGACGTCGTGGATGACCCGCGCGGTGTTGAGCATGCCCTGCTCGTCGACGCGGTCGGTGGTCAGCTCGACCCAGCCGATCCAGTCGCCGCGGCCCTTCGCCACCACGAACACGCCGTCCTTGCGCGAGCGGCGGAGCAGGCGGCCGCGGTTTTGCCGCAGGCGGGCGAACTTCGCCGTGTCGCCGTTGAGCAGGTCGAGCTTGCGCAGCACGCGCAGGATGTCCGCCTGGATGTCCGGTGTGTACAGCGGCTCTTCGAGCAGCTCGCAGATCTGCTCGTACGCCTCGAGGGCCGGGCGCCCGGCCGACCAGGTGCGCTGGTCGAGGGCGCGGGCCCGGTTGAAGAGGTTTTCGACGTTGTAGGTGCCGATCCGCACGACCAGGAGCGTAGACGGCGGGAGGGCCGGACCGCGTGGCCCGGCCCTCCCGGTTTCTCTAGTAGTTCGGCCGGAAATAGCGGGGCACGATGTACGCCACCGTCGAGGTGCCGATCTTGACGCCTTGGACGTCGGCGGCGCGGAAGTGGACGCCGCCCCAGATCCGGGCCTCGACGACCTCCTTCAGGGCACCGGAGAAGCTGGTGAAGTAGCGGGTCGTGCCGGTGGCGGCGCTGGTGGCGCTGAAGGACATCCGGTCGGTCCCGTAGAAGTACGCCATCATGCCCATCGAGGCGGACGTGTAGCAGGTGTGTCCGGACGTGTACTCGGGGAACGGCGGCGTCACGAGCAGCGGCATCCAGGCCGGGTCGGGAGCCGTCTGCGGGTTGCCGTCGCTCGCCGCCTGCTGGATCGCCGTCACCGGGCGCCAGTAGTTCCACTTGTACTTCTCGTAGTAGCAGGCGATCAGCGAGTCCGTCTCGGCCATGTCGACCATCGCGAACATCCGCGCGGCCTGGAGGTTGGTCAGCCCGTTGTTGACCGCGAGCTGGCGCTTGATCTCCCACTCGGTCAGCTTGCGGTCGTGCCACCACCTGGCCGAGTCGGTCTGGTCGGCGGTGCGGGTAGTGCTGTTGACCGCGCCGATGGCCTTGACCTCGTTGAACTCCCGGGTGTACTGGGCGCTGGTCAGCTTCGGCGGGGCGGGGACGGGGAAGCTGGAGTTCTTGGGGATCAGGAACGGTTTGACGTCCATCGTCCAGGCCCCGTCCGAGCCGAACGTCGGCGGTGTCGGCCGCCACGCGCCGGGCGTGGTGCCGGTTACCCACTGGCGCGGGCCGAACGCGCCGTCGTTGGTGCGGGCCACGATCATCGCGGCCGCCGTCTTCTGGCCGATCGCCGCGCCGGCCGTCTTCGGCGTGCCGTTGGGGATGCCGGCCATGAAGTTGTCGTACTTCGCCTGGATCGCCGCCTGCTGGGCCGGGAAGAGCCACTCGAGTGTGCGGAACGCCGCGGTCGCCACGGCGGCGTCGACCGACTCGGTGCCCGTCGCCGCCGGGGCACCGAGATACGGCTGGTACGGCTTGCCCGCGATCGCGTTGACCGCGTCGTAGATGGCGCCGTGCACGATCGCGAAGCTGCGGCCCTGCGCGTTGGGCGGCTGCTGCGCGACGTCCCAGATGGACTCCTGGGCGAGGGCGTCCCAGGTGACGACGGCGTTGGGCGTGGGCGCCGCGTTGGTGGTGGGCGCGGCGTTGGTGGTGGGCCCGGCCACCGCCGGCGCGCCCGGTGAGCCGAGGAGGAGCGTCGACGCGAGCGCGACGGTCGCGGCGAGAGCCACTCGCAGCGCCGTGCGGCGCGTCCGACCTCTACGTGTCATGAGTTCTCCTTGCTGTGCCCGCATTGGTCATGGTCATTTTGCTCATGCGAGGGTCAGTGGAGATCGTCCTCAGGAAACGCACTCGCTGTCCGCCAAAAGCGACTCTCTGTGAGGCATGGCCGTTCGGCTGGGTGTTGCGCGCCGTACGGCGTTCAGGCCCGCCGTACCGGCTGGCGCAGCAACGTACGGGGCGCCGGGTCGTCGAAGGCGGTCAGGTACACCTCGTGGTGCGGGCCGTCGACGGTGAGGCCGTGCTCGGCCATGAACTCCTCCATCACCTTCAGCGACAGGTGTTCCTCGCTGAACGGCCCCTCGTGCAGCAGCTCCACGCACTCGCCCTCGGTGACGGTGGCCAGCCGCACCCGGTCGACGGCGCGGCACGCGGCGCGCGTGTTCGTCGCCGCGCGTTCGAGCGCACCCTCGTGCGGGGCGTCCGCCAGCGGGAGCAGCACGTGCCAGCGCCACTGGTCGCGGGGCACCTGGAGGCCTGGCCGCTCGTCCTCGACCCACCACTGGCCTTCCAGCGGGCCGGGCGTGACGCCGAGGGCGGCGGCCACCGTGTACAGGGCCTGGACGGCCGCGGCGTGCTCGCCGCCGCCCGGCTCGCCCAGCCCGGTGACGCTGAGGTACGTGGTGCGGCCGTAGGTCGTGACGGTCGGTGTCATGGTCGGTCCTCCAACGGGATCATCAGGTGGGTGACGAGCTGCTCTGGTGCGGTGACGGCGGGATCGGAGACGTAGACCTCACGGATCGGCCCGCGCAGGGGGTGCCCACGCTCGGCGCACCAGGCGAGGACGGCGTGGGCGGTGAGGGAGATCTGGTCGTACGGGCCGACGTGGGTGGCGGAGGCGAAGGTGCCGCCGGGGAGGGTTTCGCCCGCGTTCACGGCTAGCGCCGCGCGGACCTCGAAGCTGTCGGCAAGCTCGATCGGGAAGAGGCCGACCAGCCACGGCGGGCCGTCGAAGGGTGTGGTGGCGAGCAGGCGGGCGATCGCCGCCGAGGTGGCACGGGCGACGTCGGCCGGCCCGGCCGCGGTCTCCCGGACCATCACCACCGGCCTGGCCGGCTCGGTGACCACCCGCACCGGCGTGGCCGGCAAACCCTCGGCCATCACCCGCTCCAGCGCCGCGAGTGTGCGCCGCCGCCGCGCCAGCTCGGCGTCGAGCGTCTCGCGTACCCCTTCCAGCGCGCCCGTCGTGCCCGCGAGCACCTGGGCAACGACGGGCAGCGGTACGTCCAGCGAACGCAGCAACCCGATCGACAACGCCTCGCGGGCCTGGTCGCGCCGGTAGTAGCGGTAGCCGGAGTCGGCGTCCACGTGCGCCGGCACCAGCAGCCCGAGCTCGTCGTAGTGCCGCAGCTGCTTGACACTCAACCGGCTCAACCTGGCGAACTGCCCGATCGGCAGAAGATCTCCGTTCACGCGGCCAAGCATGGACCCTCCCACTGGGGAAGAGTCCAGGTTCGTGGGTCTCGCGCGCTCGTCGCAGGTTCGTTTACAGGTCTCGGCGCATGCAAACGCGGGGCCAGCGGTCCAGCCCGTGTGCGGCTTCGCGTCGACGGATGGCCCGCAGCCCGGGGTGAGGTCGCTGTCGTGCAGGGTGACGAAGCCGCACCTGGTGTAGTACGGCGCGTTCCACGGCACGTCGGCGAACGTGGTGAGGGTCAGGGCCGGCACGCCGGTGGCGGTGGCGTATGCGGCGAGGTGGTCGACGAGCCGTCGCCCGATGCCGCGGCGGGCGCGGCGGGGATGGACGGATACCTGTTCGATGTGGAGGTTGCCGTCGACGACGTCGGCGATGAGGTAGCCGACCGGAACGTCGGTGGGGTCGGTGGCGACCCAGGCCCGACCCGCCTGGTGGTAGGCGGCGAGCGTGGTGAGCGGTAGAGGGTCGTCGTCGGCTATCTGTGGCATGCCGATGTCGCGGAAGCCTTCCCCGGCGGCACGCTCGATGTCGCGCAGGAGAGGCAGCTCGGCCTGACGGACCGCTCGGATGCGCATCGCGCCATTGTGTCCGGCGGCGGACTCGGGTGTCCGGGTATTAAAGCGGGTCGCGGTGCGGGGGCCTAGGTGTCGCGTTCGCCGTGTCCGGCACGGCTCGCGGCGGTCTGGCGGCCGTCGCCGGCCCGGGACCGCGGAACGGGCGCGGCTTCGACCGGTGATCCGCTCAATTTATTAATGCCACGATATCGTGGCATTAATTGCTGTTGGCGGCGAGAGGACCTGGTGCTCTTGGTGGCGGGGCGCGACGATTAATGGGTGTTAGTGGATGCGTTAGCCCAGCTCGAAGGCCTCGCGGCTGAGTGCGCTGACGTATCGACGTGGTCGCTTTCCGATGCCGCGCTCGTCGATTGTTTGGACACCATTCACCGCGTCGCGCAGACTATCGCGGCGGCGCAGTTGCATGTGGTTCGGGAAATCGATGGTCGTGGTCTGCCCGTCGCTCAGCACGCGTCCAGCACCGCGGTGTGGTTGCGGGAGCATCTGCGGATCAGCGTCCATGCGGCCAAGCGGATGCTCGACCTGGCCGCGGAGCTGGAGCGGCGGCCGGCCCTCGACGCGGCGCTGGCCGCCGGTGCGGTCAACGTCGAGCAGGCCGCCGTCGTCGCGGCCGCGCTCCAGCAGCTGCCCGCCGACCTTGGTGCCGAGCTGGTCGACAAGGCCGAGGCGGTGTTGATCGGCCAGGCTGGGCAGTTCGAGCCGACGATCCTGGGTAAGGCCGGCCAGCGGATCCTCGCCCACGTGGCACCGGAGATCGCCGACGCGGCCGACGCCGCGGCGTTGCGGCGGATGGAAGAGCGGGCGCATCAGGGCCGCGCGTTTCACCTGACCCGGCAGGGTGATGGCCGGGTCCGGGTGACCGGGTGGCTGGACGAGGCCGGCGCCGCCACGGTCAACGCCGCCCTGGACCCGTTGTGCGCGCCCCGGCACGATCACGGCGAGCCGCGCACACCCGCGCAGCGGCGCGCGGACGCCCTGGTGGAGGTCTGCGGGCTGGCCATCCGGACCGAGCAGCTGCCGGACAGTGGCGGGCAGCGGCCGCACGTGGTGGTCACCGTGCCCTACGACGGGCTGCACGAAAAGCTCGGCATCGGCCTGTTGGACACCGGTGGCCGGCTCAGCGCCACCCAGGTCCGGCAGCTGGCCTGTGACGCGCAGCTGATCCCGGCCGTGCTGGGCAGCGACGGCCAGGTCTTAGACGTGGGGCGGGGGCGGCGGCTGTTCACCGGGGGGTTGCGGCAGGCGCTGGAGCTACGCGACCTCGGGTGTGCGTTCCCGGGTTGTGATCGGCCGCCGCGCTGGTGCGACGGGCACCACATCCGCCCCTGGGTGGACGGCTGGCCGACCAGCGTCGACAACGGCGTGCTGCTCTGCGGTCACCACCACCGCATCATCCACCGTGGACACTGGGTGGTGCGGCTCGGCGACGACGGGCTGCCGGAGTTCATCCCACCGGCCTATGTGGACCCACAGCGACAGCCCCGACGCAACCTCTACCACCTCAAGACGTGAGGCGGGCGGTGTCGCGCAGGTGGTCGAAGATGAGCTGGTCGACCGGAGATACGCGCGGGCGATCGCGGTGTGTCAGCCAGGCGATCTCCTCGATCTCGCTGCTCGCCCCCAGCACTCCGGCGTACTCGGCGGTGTAGCAGGTCATCCGCACGAGGGTGCCGGTGGCGTGTCCGTGTGCCTGGGCGTGGAAGGTGCCGAGGTGCTCGGAGCTCGAAACCGCGATGGCCACGTCGAGCTCCTCGCGGACCTCCCGGACCAGGGTGTCCATGTCGCTCTCGCCCGGCTCGCGTTTGCCGCCGGGCAGGTAGTACACGTCCTTGCCTTTCGAGCGGGTGCTCAGGACCGCGCCACCCGCCAGGTGGATCCACGCGATCTTGTCGATGACGGTCACGTGGACATCCTCGCGCCCCCGGGCGTCGGTCAGACCGGGGCCCCATGCCCCGAGCCGGGTCGACACCCGCGGACCTCTCACGTCATCGCGGTGGACAGCAGCGCTCCCGGGAGGATTACGCGGCTCGCTGGGAGGGGCGGCATGTCTCCGGGGTCGGCGGAGCCCGCGACCGCCCAAGCTCGCTCGACCGCCGCCACCAGCGGGCCGACCCGGTCGTAGGCGCGGGCACCGCGGGAGCGGCTCCGATCGAGGTCGTTGCGGCGCCAGGCGCCATCGGACGTGCGGCGTTCGGCGTTGGCGAGCGGGCGCAGCCGGCGTTGCAGGCCGTACTCCAGACCCAGCCCGACGTCCACTGGAGACATTTCGCCGATATCCGCGGCGGCGGGCAGCTCGGGCCAGGTCGTGACGACTACCCGATGCCACACCTCGGGTGGGAACGTGTTGGCCAGGTGGTGGCTGTCGCCGATCGGCAGGTCGTACAGCCTGCGTCTCGCGTCGAGAGTCTGGCCCAGGTAGACGAGGCCCCACTCCAGCCACACCCCGTACACGGCCGGTCCGGTCGCGGCGCCGGCGATCTCCCGGCCCAACCGGTGGCGGAAGGCGGACCTGGCGTAGCGCCACTCGCGGGCGGCGGCCTCGGTGCGGGTCAGGTGGATCAACGCCCGCCGCCATGCTTCGAAAGCCGTGCCGGCGTCGTGGGCGTCCGGTTGGTTCATGTGACGACCGTAGGCGGCGGCGCGTGGTCCCGCGCGGGCGCCCGGCGTGGCTCACGGGCCTCGATCAGCCCGGCCCAGCAGGGCGGTCAGTTGCTCGCGTTCGGCGCCGCTCCAGTCGGCAAGGACGCGGCCGTACAGGTTGGTGCGGGCGGTGGGCCCGGCGCACCCCGAAGAGGCGATCGGCGAGGCCCACTACGCCAACGAGACTAGGCGACCAGCACGTACACCGGTGGCGCCAGCACCACGCCCGCGATCGCGCCGGTGACCACCTGGGCGGGGGAGTGGTCGCCGAGGCGTACCCGGGACCAGGCGACCAGGGCGACCACGACGAACAGTGGCGTCATCCACTGGCCGAACGCGATCACCAGGGTCTCCGCCGACGCCGCCGCCACGGCCGCGTGGGCGCTGAGCCGCCAGGCTCGGTTGACGGCGGTGACCACCACGCCGGTCGTGAGGAGCACGACCACGACGGCGGTCAGCGGGCGAGGCGCGCCCAGCGCGGCCAGGGCGCCGATGCCGGCCAGGCAGGAGGCCAGGCCGAGCGGGAGGAAACCGCGGCCGCCGGCCCGGACGATCGCGTACGGCACGGCCGCGGTGAACAGTGCCGTGAGCAGCGCCCAGAGCACCCCGGCGCGCAGCGAGTCGGCGCTGCTCAGCGCGAAGCCCACCACCATCGCCGCCGCCAGCACGGCCGGCGCGAACGCCTCCGTGACCGTCCGCGCGAACCGGTGGTCCGCACCCACGGTGACGCCGTCCGCCGTCATGCCCGTACCTCCCGCACCCTAAAACGTTTCACCAGCACACCCCGTACGGATAGACGACACGTCGACACGGGGTCGACGGCATAGGCTCGACCACGTGGAGGTGTCCGCCGCGCTGGCCCGCGCCCGGGAGAGCCACCGCCGCCAGGCGTGGGCGGACACCTGCGCGCACTACGCCACTGCCGACGCCGGCGAGACCCTCGGCATCGACGACCTGGCCCGCTACGGCGAGGCCACCCAGCTGCTCGGCCGGGGCGAGGAGGCGGTGCGGCTGCTCCAGCGGGAGTACCGGGCGAGGGTCGAGGCGGGCGACGTCGCCGGCGCGCTGCGGTCGGTGTACTGGCTGCACGAGACGCTCGCGATGCGCGGCGAGTTCGCGTACGCGGGCGGCTGGCTCGCCCGCGCGACCCGCCTGGCCGACGGCGCGCCCGACTGTGCCCAGCGCGGCTACCTGCTGCTTCCCGAGGCCGAGGGGCGGCTGCGCGCGGGCGACCACGGCGGCGCGTTCGAGACCGCCACCGAGGTCCGCGAGCTGGCCGAGCGCTGCGGCGACCCCGACCTGCTCACCGCCGCCACCCACGTACAAGGGCTGGCCCGGGTGCGGCAGGAGCGGGTCGACGAGGGGCTGGCGCTGCTCGACGAGGCGATGGTGGCCGTCGCGTCCGGGGAGGTCAGCCCGCGGATCGCCGGGTCGATCTATTGCAGCTTCATCGCGATCTGCCATGACCTGCACGAGGTGCCGCGGGCGCGGGAGTGGACGATGGCGCTCAACGCCTGGGTCGACGGCAGCCCCCGCTTCACCGGCGGCTACTCGGGCATCTGCCTCATCCACCGTTCCGAGCTGCTCCAGCTCACCGGCGACTGGCCGGACGCGGCCCGCCAGGCGCGTACCGCCTGCGAGCGGCTCACCCAGGGCTTCGGCGAGATGCTGGCCGGCGCGGCGTTCTACCAGCTCGGTGAGATCCACCGGCTGCGGGGCGAGGTGGCCGCGGCCGAGGAGGCGTTCCGGCAGGCCAGCCGCTACGGCGCGGACGCGCAGCCCGGCCTCGCCCTGCTGCGGCTGGCCCAGGGCCGGCTCGACGCCGCCGCGGGCGCGATCCGCCGGGCGCTCGCCGAGACGCCCGACCGGTTGACGCGGGTGCGGCTGCTCCCGGCCGCCGTCGAGATCATGCTCGCTACCGGTGACGTGCCGGCGGCCCGCGAGTGCGCCGCCGAGCTCCACGAGATCGCCGAGGCGTTCGGGCGGCCGGCGCTGCACGCCCGTACCGGATGCGCCCGCGCGGCCGTCGCCCTCGCGGAGGGTGACGCGGAGACGGCGCTCGCGGCGGCCCGCCCGGCCTGGCGGATCTGGCGCGCCCTGGACGCGCCCTACGAGGCGGCCCGCGCCCGCGTGCTCGTCGCGCGGGCCTGCGGGGCGCTCGGCGACGACGACACCGCGGCGATGGAGCTGGAGGCGGCCCGCGAGGTGTTCGCGCGGCTCGGCGCCGAGCCGGACCGTGCCCGGGCGGCCGGGCGCCCGCACGCCGGGCTCAGCCCCCGCGAGATCGAGGTGCTCGGGCTCGTCGCCGCCGGCCTCAGCAACCACGCGATCGCGAGCGAGCTTGTGCTCAGCGAGAAGACCGTCGCCCGCCATATCAGCAACATCTTCACCAAGCTGGGCGTCGGCTCCCGCACGGCCGCCGCCGCGTACGCGTTCGCGCACGGGCTGGCGTACGCAGAAATACCCATGCCGGCCGCTCCCGGGTTGCGGAGTTCGCCCGAAGCGGGGGCGCCGCCGGCTCCATAGCGTTTCCGGTATGAACACCGAACGCATCGAAACCGTGATCATCGGGGGCGGCCAGGCGGGGCTGAGTACCGGCTACCACCTGGCGCGGCGGGGGCGGCCGTTCCTGATCCTCGACGGCAACGCCCGCGTCGGCGACAACTGGCGCGGCCACTGGGACTCGCTGCGCCTCTACAGCCCGGCCCGGTACGACGGCCTGCCCGGCATGCCGTTTCCCGCGCCGGCCTGGTCGTTCCCGACCAAGGACGAGGTGGCCGCCTACCTGGCCGCGTACGCCGCCGAGTTCGACCTGCCGGTGCGTACCGGCGTCCACGTCGACCGCCTGGTCCGCCACGGCGACCGCTACCTGGTGGTGGCCGGCGAGGAGCGGTACGAGGCGGACAACGTGGTCGTCGCGACCGGCACCTTCGGGCGGGCGCCGCGCGTGCCGGACTTCGCGGCCGGCCTCGCGCCGGAGATCCGCCAGCTGCATTCCAGCGAGTACCGCAACCCGGCCCAGCTCGCCGAGGGTCCGGTGCTCGTGGTGGGCGCCTCGCACTCGGGCGCGGACGTCGCCTACGAGGTCGCGGCCGCGCACCGCACGTACCTGTGCGGGCGGGACACCGGGCAGATCCCGTTCGCGATCGAGGGGCGGATGGCGCACGCGATCTTCCCGCTGCTGTGGCAGATGTGGACCCGCGTGCTCAACCTCCGCACCCCGGTCGGCCGCAAGATGCGCGGACACGTCCGCGCGCACGGCGGGCCGCTCCTGCGGGTCAAGCGCGCCGATCTCGCCGCCGCCGGCGTGGAGCGCGTCACCGATCGCATGACGGGGATACGGGACGGGAAGCCCGTCGTCGGTGACGGCCGGGTGCTCGACGTGGCGAACGTGGTGTGGTGCACCGGCTTCCGCCAGGACTTCAGCTGGATCGAGCTGCCGGTCGTGGGGGAGGACGGGTGGCCGCTCGACGAGCCGGGCGTGCCGGGCCTCTACTTCACCGGACTGGCGTTCCAGCGGGCGTTCAGCTCGATGCTGGTCGGTGGGGCGGGCCGGGACGCGGATCTCGTAGCGCGGAGTATCGCGGCCCGATCTGTGGTAGCCATGGTGTGATCCGTTCCCGGGGGAGGGCCCTTGACCCAGCCGCTGCCACACCGCTGGCGGGCCCTCTGGGTCACCCTCGTCGCCGGGTTCATGACGCTGCTCGACGTCAGCATCGTGGCGGTGGCGCTCCCCTCGATGCAGCGCGAGCTGGGCGCCTCACCCGCATCGGTGCAGTGGGTGGTCTCCGGGTACGCGCTCACCTTCGGTCTCACCCTCGTCGCGGCGGGGCGGCTCGGCGACGCGGTGGGGCGGCGGCGGATGTTCCTCGTCGCGCTCGCCGCGTTCATCCTGTGCAGCGCGGCCGCGGGAGCCGCGCCGTCGATCGAGCTGCTGGTGATCGCGCGGCTGGCGCAGGGCATCGCGTCGGGCAGCCTCGCCCCGCAGAACTCCGCGCTGATCCAGCAGATGTTCGGCGGCGCCGAGCGGGCCCGCGCGTTCGGCTTCTTCGGCGCCACCGTCGGCATCTCCACCGCCATCGGCCCAGTGGTCGGCGGCCTCATCCTGGCGGTGGCGAGCTGGCCGTGGATCTTCTTCGTCAACGTGCCGATCGGCCTGGCCGCGTTGATCCTCGCCGCCCGCCTGCTGCCCGGCTCCTCCCGCGCGGCCGCGGGGCGGGGGCATCTCGACCCGGTCGGCGTCCTGCTGCTCGGCGGCGGGGTGCTGGCCGCGATGCTGCCGCTGGTACAGGCCGAGGACGGCGGGCTGCGCACGCTCTGGTGGCTCTTCCCGGCCGCCGCGGCGCTGATCGCCTGCTTCGCGTGGTGGGAGGCCCGCGCGGTACGCCGCGGCCGCGAACCCCTGCTCGACCCGCGGCTGCTGACCGGCACGCCCGGGTACGCCGGCGGCATCGCGCTGGGCACGATGTACTTCGTCGGGTTCAGCGGCATCTGGCTGGTGCTCGCCCTCTACTTCCAGGAGGGGCTCGGCTGGTCACCGCTGCATTCCGGGCTGGCGGTGACCCCGTTCTCGGTCGGCTCGGCCGTGGCCGCGGTAGTCGCCGGCCGTCTTGTCGACCGCCTCGGGCGGCGGCTGACCGTTTTCGGACTCGTGACGGTAGCGGTAGGCCTCGTCGCCACGGCGTTCGTCCTCCGCTGGGCGCCCGCCTGGGCGGTCGCTCCCGCACTGCTCATCGGCGGCGTGGGCAGCGGCCTGGTCATCTCGCCCAACGTCACGATGACCCTCCGCAACGTGCCGGTGAGCATGGCCGGCGCCGCCGGTGGCGCCCTCCAGACCGGACAACGCGTGGGCGCCGCGGTCGGCACGGCGCTGCTGCCCGGCCTGTACTACGTCGTGCTCGCCGCCACCGGCGAGGACCACGTCGCGGTGATGGTCGCGGTGTGCGCGGCGGCCGGCGCCGTGATGGTGGCGCTGCTGATCGCGGGCGCGGAGTGGCGCGCCGACCACCGCCGCCCCGAGCCCGACACCCGCCCGGACACGCACGCCCACATCACGTCCGCCTGAGCGCCACAGGACGGACCGGACGAGGCGGGGCGGGGCGGCGATAGGCTGCGGGCGTGGAGAGGGTGACGGTCGACGGCCAGGACTTCGTCGTGCGGGCCCGCGCAGGCGAGCCGGGCGTCTACGACTTCGAGTGGCTGACCGGGCCGGCCGGATACGGCTTCACCGTGGCCAGCTCCGACCGCTCCGCCCTGGGCCTCCCGGAGGCGCGGGAGGCGATCCGCGACTTCCTCGCCCAGGTCGACCCCGCCACCGGCTACATCGAGTAGCGGGTCAGCAGTACTCGTAGTGGTAGGCGGCGTCGCCCGTCGGGGTGACGTCGCGGTCGCGCAGGATGACCGAGACGCGGGCGCCGTGGTCGGTGCAGGCCTCGCGGTAGGCGTCGGTGCCGTTGTCGGTGTACTCGATCTCGTAGAGCCGGTCGCCGTAGGCCGCGGTGTACGCGTCGCACTCGTCGTAGACGGCGCACTCCTCGGCGATCGCGAAGTCGAAGCCGATCCCGGCGTCGCCGAGCTCCGGGGTGTTCTTCTGCCCGATGGCCAGGCCGTGCGCGTGCGCCGCGCGGACCAGGAGGCGGGCGTAGGCCTCCGCGTCCGCCCGCGACAGCAGCCCGGCGGAGCGGGTCCAGGAGTCCAGGTTGTCCGGCTCGACGGCCTGGTATCCGCGGTCGGCGCAGTCGGCGAACCAGCCGCCCACGATCCCGGCCACCGCTTCGCGCCGCGCGGGGTCGGCGATGTCCAGCAGCCGCTCGCCGGGCCAGTCCGGGTCTTCGACGTGGCGGCCGCCCGCGTCCTTCAGCAGCAGCGTGGGATGGTGCGCCTGCCACCACGCGTTTTCGCCCGGCTGGGTCTGGAAGGCGTTCACGTAGCAGATGTTGTAGCGGCCGGGCACCGGCGCGGCCGCGCGGTCGCGGTCGACGACACCGACCGCGGCGGCGGGTGGGTACACGCCGCCGATCTGGTAGTCGAAGACCGCGTTGGCCGGCGGCGCCCGCCAGGCACCCGAAGACGGCAGCGCGGACGGGAGCGACGGCCGCACTGCCGCGGGCGACGGTTGCGCGGACGGGGCCGACGGGGACGGCGACGGAGCCGCGCCGGAGCAGCCGCCGAGCCCGCACATGGCCAGCACGGCGATCACTGGCACGCCGATCGGGCGCATGTCCTCACGCTAAACGAGGGGCGGGCCGAAGCCCGCCCACTCGCTCGTTTCGCTCGCTCGCGCTCAGCCCACGTGGACCGGGGCCAGCGCCGGCGCGTCGTCGGTGACGCCGTCCTTCGTCGTGTCATGCCGGGTGTTGCGGATCAGCAGGAACGTCACCAGCGTCGACGCCGCCAGCAGCACCGCGCTCACCGTGAACGCCACGTTGTAGCCGTGGACGGCGCCGAGCGCCGCGGACTCGGGGCCGTGGTCGGTGATGTAGCCGGTCACCGCGGTCGTGAAGACCGTGTTGAGCAGCGCCACACCGAGCGAGCCGCCGATCTGCTGGGTGGTGTTGACCATCGCGCTGGCCACGCCCGCGTCGTGGTTGTCGACGCCGGTGAGCGAGGTGTTGCCCAGCGGCACGAAGACCAGCGCCATGCCGACCGCCATGATGACCAGGGCGGGGAGCATCAGCGTCAGGTACGACGAGTCGATGCGCAGCTGGGTCAGCCAGATCATGCCGCCGGTGGCCAGCAGGCCGCCGACCGTCATCATCGCCCGCGGCCCCACTCTCGGCAGCAACGAGCTCGCCGCCATCGCGGTGACGATCAGTGCCAGCGAGAACGGCAGGTACGCGATGCCGCTGCGCACCGGCGAGTAGTGCAGGGTGCTCTGGAAGTAGTACGTCATGAACAGGAACATGCCCATCATGCCGGCGCCCAGGAGCACCGAGACAAGGAACGAGCCACCCCGGTTGCGGTGCAGCACCACGCGGAGCGGGAGCAGCGGGTTGCTCGTCCGCGACTCGAACACCACGAAGCCCACCAGCAGCACCGCGGCGATCGCGAAGAACACCAGCGTCACCGCCGACGACCAGCCGTCCTCGGCCGCCTTGGTGAACGCGTACACGAGTGCGACGAGGCCGCCGGTCGCCAGGATGGTGCCGGGGATGTCGTAGCGCGTGTTGCCGTGCGCCTTGCTCTCCCGCACGATCGGCACCGCCAGCGCGAACGCGATCAGCGCGATCGGGATGTTGACCAGCAGGGTCCAGCGCCAGCTCGTGTAGTCGGTGAGCACGCCGCCGAGGATCAGGCCGATGGTGGCGCCGACGCCGGAGATCGCGCCGAAGACGCCGAACGCCTTGGCCCGATCCTTCACGTCGGTGAACGTGACCGTGATCAGCGAGAGCGCCGCCGGTGCGAGCAGCGCGCCGAACACACCCTGGAGGGCGCGGGCGGCGAAGAGCGTGCCGGCGTTGGCGGCGATGCCGCCGAGTGCGGAGGCGCCGGCGAAGCCGATCAGGCCAATGAGGAAGATCTTGCGCCGGCCGACGTAGTCGGCGATCCGGCCGCCGAGCAGCAGCAGGCCGCCGAACGCCAGCGTGTAGGCGGTGACGATCCACTGCCGGTTGGCGTCGGAGATGCCGAGATCCGCCTGCGCCGACGGCATCGCGATGTTGACGATCGTGCCGTCGAGCACGACCATCAGCTGCGCGATGGCGATGACGAGCAGTGCGAGCCACCGCTTCGGATCGACCGCTTGGCCGCCGGCCGTTGCGTCCGCCCCCGTGGCGGTCTGTTGAGACATGTCGATACCCTTTCGGAGGGGTCGAGGCAGCGGTGTCGACTGCGTTTTCTGGGTGCCTTCGAGAGGCTAAAGATCGCCTCCGACAGATTCACTCCGTTTAGGCGCCAAAGGTGTTGACCATCACAGCGGCTGGCTCAGGGGAAACCCGGGGATGTAAGCCAAGGGATCGGTCTGGGAAAGCTCCGGATGTGCGTCAGCCGTGAACCACGGGAGTCTGTAACGCGTACCACAGAAAACATCCCGAGGCGGTGAGCACAGTGACCGAGAACATGCGGGCCGAGGCCCTGTTCGCCAGTGACCTCCAGCCCTCCGACCGGCCCACCGACGCCCAGGTGGCCCGGGCCATCCACACGAGCCTGCTGGTACGCGGCGGTGCGGCCGGATGCGCCGCGGCCATGGCCGCCGAGTACGGCGAGCACCCCGAGAGCGCGGCGCTGCGCATGCGGTGGGCGCTCACGGTGGCGTCGCGCGGCGCGCACGCGCTGGCCGCCTAGCCGGCCGCGGCCACCCGGCGCCGCGCCTTCGCGAGGACGCTCTCGGGGAGCGCGCCGGCGGCCAGGAGCCGCGGCAGCAGGTCCGGCTCCAGCGTCAGCGCCCGAAACGTCAGCCCGATCGTCACGTCGTGGTCCGGCCGCTCGACCACCTCGACCGGATCACCGGCCCGGATGTGGCCCGCCCGCAGCACCCGCAGGTAGGCACCCGGCGCCGCCCGCTCCGTGAACCGCTTGATCCAGCCGCGCTCGTCCATCCAGTGTGCGAACGTGTTGCACGGGATCCGCGGCAGTGACACCTCCAGCAGCACCTCCGGCCCGACCCGCCAGCGCTCGCCGATCAGCGCGCCGGTCACGTCGAGGCCGCGGGTGGTGAGGTTTTCCCCGAAGACGCCGCCGGCCAGCGCGCGGCCGAGTATGGCGCCCCACTCGTCGAGGTCTTCCCGGGCGTACGCGTAGAGCGCCTGGTCGTCGCCACCGTGGTGGCCGCCGTCGAGGATGCGGTCGCCGACCGCCCCACTGCCGAGCCCGGACCCCCTGGGCCCGGGCGCGCGCAGCTCCACCGGTCCGTCGACCGGACGCTTGTCGATCCCGGTCACGCCGATCCGCGTGGCCGGGCTCGACCGTGGGACACCGAGGTTGACCGAAAGCAGCTCCGCCACCCCCCGACTCTATGCGGAGCCGCCGCCGGCTTTATGCGTTGTACCGCCTGCGTCCCCACCACCGGCTTTATGCGTCGCCGCCAGCGGAGCCGCGCAGCCGCAGGGTGATCGCCGCCAGGACCAGGAAGACGACCGCGCCGGCCGCGCCCACGACGTTCACCCCGGAGGTGAACGCCACCTGCGCCGCGTGCAGCAGCTCGGCCGCGGGCACCGGGGGCAGGCCCGCCGCCACGCCGGCCGCGGCCGCCACGCTCTCGCGGGCCGTGTCGACCGCCTCGGCCGGTACGGCCGCCGGGGCGTGGAACCTGTCGCGGTAGACCGCGGTGCCGAGCGTGCCCAGCGTGGCGATGCCCATCGCGATGCCGAACTCGCCGCCGGTCTCCATGAGGGAGGCGGCCGAGCCGGCCTTCTCCGGCGGCGCCGAGCCGATGATCACGTTGGCCGCGAGGGCCATCGGCAGCGAGATGCCCAGCTGCGCGATCACCAGCCCGCCGATCAGCAGCGGGGTGCCGTCGCCCGGGTCGATCAGCAGGTGCAGCGAGAGGCCGAAGGCGGCGAACACGAGCCCGCCGGCCATCACGTAAGCGGGGCGGAAGCGGGCGCCCAGCCGCGGCGCGACGAGGAAGCCGGCGGCGATCGCCACGTTCTGCGGCACCAGCCACAGGCCGGCGTCCAATGCGGACAGTCCGAGCACCGCCTGGAGGTACATGCTGGACATCAGCGACACCGCGGCCATCACCACGCCGGTCAGCAGCATGACGCTCAGCGACGCGCGAAACGCGCGGTACCCGAACAGGCGCAGGTCGAGCAGCGGGTCGGCGAGGACGCGCTGGCGGCGCACGAAGGTGGCGCCGAAGGTGAGCCCGACCACGACGGCGCCGGCGGCGACCGGGTCCCACCCGCCGCGGGCCAGCTCCTTGAGCCCGTAGATCACGGGCAGGATCGCGGCCAGCGACAGGCCGACGCTGACCAGGTCGAGGCGGCCGGCGCCGGGCGTGCGGTACTCGGGCAGCAGGATCGGGCCGACCACCAGCAGCAGCGCCATGAACGGCACGCCGAGCAGGAACGCCGAACCCCACCAGAAGTGCTCCAGCAGCGCGCCGCCGACCAGCGGGCCGACCGCCATGCCGCCGACGAAGCAGGTGAACCAGACGCCGATCGCCGTGCCCATCTGCTGGGGATCGGGAAACATGTTGCGGATCAGCGCCATCGTCGACGGCATCAGCGTCGCGCCCGCCACGCCGAGCAGCGCGCGGGTGGCGATGAGCATCTCGGCGCTGGTCGAGTACGCGGCAACGACCGAGGCCACGCCGAACGCCGCCGCGCCGGCCAGCAGCAGCCGGCGCCGCCCGATCCGGTCGCCGAGCGTGCCCATCGTGACCAGGAAGCCGGCCAGCATGAACGAGTAGATGTCCAGGATCCACAGCTGCTGGGTGCCGTTCGCGCCGAGGTCGGCGGTGACCTGGGGGAGGGCGAGGTAGAGGACGCTCACGTCGAGCGAGAGCAGCAACGTGGGCAGGGCCAGCACGGCCAGCCCGATCCACTCGCGGCGCCCGGCGCGTGCCGGTGCCGGGGTCGAAGTGGCGGTCATGGTGTCCATCGGTGATGCTCCGTCCGTGTCGGGGTGCTCCTGACATCCCGACGGGCGGGTCACCGCGAATTCGACAGCTCGGCGAGACGAGTTTTGAGAAATTCGCGTTCGGCCTCGTTGTCGGCCAGCTCGAGGGCCGCCTCGTAGGCGACCGCCGCCTCGCCGGCGCGACCCAGGCGGCGCAGCAGGTCGGCCTTGGTGGCCGGCAGGTAGCGGTAGCCGGCCAGCCGCTCGTCGCCTTCCAGCGCGGCGAGGTCGGCGAGGGCGGCCTCCGGTCCCCGTACCATCGAGACCGCGATCGCCCGGTTGAGCGCGACGACGGGTGACGGCCAGGCGGCGAGCAGCGCGTCGTAGAGGGTGAGCACCTGCGGCCAGTCGGTCTCCGCGTAGCTCGGCGCGGTCGCGTGCAGCGCCGCGATCGCGGCCTGGAGCCCGAAGCGGCCGCCGCCCCCGCGCAGCGCCGCCACGACGAGGTGGTGGCCCTCCTCGATCGCGTCGCGGTCCCACCGCGAGCGGTCCTGGTCTTCCAGCCGCAGCAGCCGCCCCTCCGCGTCGACCCGGGTAGCCCGCCGCGCGTCGGTGACCAGCAGCAGCGCCAGCAGCCCCTTCACCTCGCGCTCGTCCGGCATCAGCGCGAGCAGCATGCGGCCCAGGTCGAGCGCGCGGGTGGCCAGGTCGGCGCGGGTGAGGCTCGCGCCGGTCGGCGCGGTGTGCGCGGTGGTGTAGAGCAGGTGGATCACCGTCAGCACCGCGTCCAGCCGCGCCGGCAGCTCGGCCGCCGCCGGTACCCGGTAAGGGATGGCCGCCGCGGCGATCTTCTTCTTCGCGCGGGTGATCCGCGCGGCCATCGTGGGCTCCGACACCAGGAACGCGCCGGCGATGTCCGGCGTGGCCACCCCGCACACCAGGCGCAGCGTGAGGGCCACCTGCGCCTCGCGGGCCAGCGCCGGGTGGCAGCAGGTGAAGACCAGGCGCAGGCGGTCGTCGGGGATCTCGCCGCCGGCCGGCTCGGCCTCCGTGCCTTCCGTGCCCTCCCTTTCGATCAAAAGCGGCATCTTGGTACGAAAGAGTTTGTCCCGCCGGAGCACATCCAGTGCCCGGTTTCGGGCGGCGGTGGTGAGCCAGGCACCGGGGTTGCGTGGGACTCCGTCCCGGCTCCACGTGTCGAGGGCGGTCACGTAGGCGTCCTGCACGCACTCCTCGGCGACGTCGAGGTCGCGGGTGACCCGCACCGTCGCCGCGAGCACGAACGCCCACTCCCGCCGGTGCGCCTCCGCGACGGCCCGCTCGGCTGCCTCTCGACCCACACCGCACAATGTAGGGCGTGCCGCCGCCCCCGGATCTCACCGACGTCGAGAAGGCCCTGTGGGACGGGTTCGCCACGGGCACGCTGGTCGATGCCGCCGGCGCCTCGGTGCGCGCCTCGGTCGTCGCCGACCTGCTGCGCGAGGAGGCGCCCGGCCGGGCCGCCGCCGTACACCTGCGCGGCGGTCGGGTCACCGGCCGGCTGCGGCTGGCGTTCGCCGAGGTCACCCACCCGCTGCTGCTCGAAGACTGCGACTTCGACGACGTGCCCGACCTGTACTGGGCGCGCATGTCGCACACCAGCTTCGCCGGGTCGCGGATGCCCGGGTTCCTCGGCTCCAACGTGCGCGTCGACGGGCACCTCCAGATGAGCCGCTGCACGGTGAGCGACGGGGTGCGGCTGCCCGGCGCGCAGATCACCGGCGGCCTGCTCGTCGCCGACGCGGTGCTGGGCGGCAGCGCCTCGGAGTGGGCGCTGTACGCCCGCCGCGCCACCATCGGCGGTGACCTCGTGCTGACCGGCACCAAGCTCGACGGCGGCCTGGCGCTCACCAACGCCCGGCTGGGCGGCACCGCCGACCTCGACCGCGTGCGCATCACCGCCGCGCCCGCCGCGCACGCCATGGACGCCGACAACCTCGCCGTCGAGGCCGCCTTCTACTGCCGGTGGGCCGAGATCCAGGGCGAGGTGACGCTGCGCCACGCGCGGGTGGCGGCCGCGCTCTCGTTCAGCCGCACGGTGCTGCGCAACCCCGGCGGTGTCGCCCTGCGGGCCAGCCGCGCGACCCTCGAGGGCGGCCTCTACCTGCACGACGGGTTCACCGCCGAGGGCCAGGTGCGGGTGCTGAGCGCCCGCGTCGTCCGCACGCTGCGGCTCGACGGCGCGTCGCTGCGCC
This sequence comes from Phytohabitans sp. LZ39, assembly GCF_059359075.1. Lineage (NCBI taxonomy): Bacteria > Bacillati > Actinomycetota > Actinomycetes > Micromonosporales > Micromonosporaceae > Phytohabitans > Phytohabitans sp. LZ39. The sequence goes on from NZ_JCADBM010000042.1 coordinate 22,066, forward strand.
ACCCCGGCGGGATCGCGCTGCACGCCGACTTCGCCACGATCGAGGGCATGCTCGACGGCCGCGGCGGCCTCACGATCGACGGCGAGACGAGCCTGCTCGACGCCACCGTCACCGGGCCGGTCCACATGGAAGGCGCCCACCTGCGCAACCCCGGCGGCGCCGCGCTCACCGCGCACGGTGTGACGGTCGGCGCGCTGTTCAACCTCTGCCACGGCTTCGTGGCCGAGGGCCGGGTACGCCTCGCCGGCGCCAAGGTCGGCAGCCGCGTCTGCTTCGACGACGCGACCGTCCGCGCGCCGGGCGAGATCGCCGTCTCCTGCTGGCGGCTCGAGACGCCCGAGCTGGCCCTGCGCTGGGCCACCGCGCCGGAGGGCACGGTCGACCTGCGGTACGCGACGGTCGGCATCCTCCGCGACGACCCGCGGACCTGGTCGTCCACGATGGACCTCGACGGCCTGCGCTACGACGTGCTCGAACCGTCCGGCGACGACTCCCGCCTGCCCTGGCTGGCCCGCGGACCGAGCGGCTTCCGCCCCCAGCCGTACGAGCAGCTGGCCGCCGTCTACCAGGCCCTCGGCGACGGCCCGCGGGCCCGCACCGTGCTGCTGGCCAAGCAACGCCGGCAGAGCGCGGTCGGCGCCTGGTACGCCCGCGCGTGGGGCACCCTCCAGGACGTCACCGTCGGCTACGGCTACCGCCCCCTGCGCGCGGCCGGGTGGCTGCTCGCGCTGCTCGTGGTGGGCACGGTCCTGCACGCGAGCTTCCGCCCCGAGCCGGTGGAGGATCCCGCACCCTCCTTCCAGCCGGTGATCTACACGCTCGACCTGCTGCTGCCCATCGTCGACCTGGGCCAGGAGCGCGCCTTCCAGCCGTCGGGAGGCCAGCAGTGGCTCGCGTACCTGCTGATCGCCGCCGGCTGGTTGCTGGCCACCACCATCGCCGCGGGCCTGACCCGCTCGCTGCGCCGGGCGTAGACCCCGCTCGTCGACCCTCGCGCGCAAGCCCGCGCGTCAACCCTTTGGAGGAGAGCTTGAGCAACGCCGACACCGTCATCGCCGCACTCCGTACCGGCCACGACAGCCTCGCCGCGTTCACGTCCGGGCTGAGCGACGACGACCTGGCCGGTCCGTCGGGCGCCGCCGAGTGGGACGTCTCCGGAGTGCTCAGCCACCTCGGCAGCGGCGCGGAGATCGCCCTGGCCGTCCTCGAGGCCGCCCTGGCCGGCCGGCCAAGCCCCGGCGGCGACTTCAACCAGTCGGTCTGGGACCGCTGGAACGCGATGACCCGCCGCGAACGCGCGGACGGGTTCCTGCGCTCGAACGACGCCCTGACCGCCCGCTTCGAGTCGCTGGACGCCCGGACCCGCGAAGACCTCCGGATCGACTTCGGCTTTCTGCCCGCCCCGGCCGACGTCGCCACGGCGGCGCGGATGCGCCTCAACGAGGTGGCCCTGCACTCGTGGGACGTGCGGGTCGGCTTCGACGAGCACGCCGCGGTGGCGCCGGAGGCCACCGCGGTGCTGCTGCACGCGGCCCCCGAAACGCTCGCCTGGGCCAGCCGGCCGGAGGTGCTCGACGGCCACAAAGCCGTCCTGCGGGTGACGACGACGGAGCCCACGTCCGTCTTCGCGCTCCACCTGGTGGCGCCGATCAGCGTGGACCTCACCGCACCGGACTCACCCGACGGCGAGATCACCCTGCCCGCGGAGTCGTGGCTGCGCCTGGTCGCCGGCCGGCTCGCACCCGAGCACACCCCGGCCAGCGTCACCACCTCCGGCGCAGCCGACCTCGACCTGCTGCGCCGGCTGTTCCGCGGCTACTAGCCGATCGCCTTCCCGCGGCGCGGCCGACAGGCGTGAAGCCGTTACCAGCTGATCGCCGTTCCCGGGGCGCGGCCGACACGCGTGAACGGGAACATATCGGGCAACGCCCGACCGGAGCGCCCGCGGCGGTGTAGAAACCTAGGGGTGAGTTCTCCGTGGTGTGGCGCGTGTGACCCGCACTCGCGCATCGACCCGGAGGGGCAGCCCTGCGCCGCCTGCCACCCGTCCGCCGCCGTCTCGGTGGAGGAAGCGCGGCGGTGGTGTGGTGAGTGCCATCGCCGCACCCGGCTCACCGCCGATGGGCGGAGGTGCCAGCGGTGCAACCCGCTCGCCGGGCGCGACGACGACCCGTACCGCCGGCGCGCCTGGTGCGGGCGGTGTGACAAGCGCGACCGGATGGTGCGCGACACCGACGGCGTGCGCAAGTGCCGGGCCTGCCACCCGCTCGGCCGCCCGCCCGCGCAGTGGCCGATGCACGACGTCCCGGATGGGTACACCGAGCAGCTCATGGCCTGCGAGTGGCTCTGCTACGTCTCGCCGACGCTGCGCCGCGCGGGCAGCGACCGGCTGCGGGTGTTGCTCCAGCTGTGGTTCGAGGCGGGCTGGACGCCGCGCGACGTGCTCTACGCCCTCGACCACCTGCCGACCGGCGAGACGCAGCCGGGCGAGATCCCCACGGCGGCGGCCGACCCGAGGACGACCGAGGCGTACGTGAAGCGCCGGCTGCGCGGCTGGCTCGACGGTGACGACGGGCCGCTGCCGCCGGTCAACAGGCAGATCGCCGACAACAGGCGCAAGGTGGTCGCGGCGCAGGAGGCCGCCCGCGAGGAGTGGCTGCGGCGCAGCCGGGTGGCGGTGCCGCCCACCCTGTCCCGGGGCGCGGCGCAGGCGCGGCAGGTGGCCCGCGACGCGGCCGAGCGCAACAGGCGCCGCCGCCGCGCGGCCGACGACCGGGAGCTGCTGCGGCGGGGCGAGGAGCTGGCCGCGGGGCAGGAGGTGTCGGCGCGCTGGCGGGAGCTGCTGGCCCGCGAGGCGCAGCCGCACGTCGAGGAGCCGCCGCCGGGCGTGGTGCCACCCGCGCCGCCGGCCGGAAACGACCGGTTACGGGCCGCGCTCTCGGCGCCCACCCAGATGATCAGCCTCTCCACGCTCGGGGAGTCGCTGCGCGGGCGCCGTCCCAGCCCCAGCCCCCGCCCGCGATAACCCCGGCTGTCGCCCGCGGCTCAGGCGCCGGGCAGCAGGCGGTAGCCCATGCCGGGCTCGGTGAGCAGGTGCCGCGGGTGCGCGGGGTCGTCCTCCAGCTTGCGACGCAGCTGCGCCATGTACTGGCGCAGGTAGTTGGTCTCCCGCGTGTAGGTGGGACCCCAGACGCGTTCCAGCAGAAGTCGCTGGCTGACCAGCTTGCCGGGGTTGGCGGCGAGGATCTCGATCAGGTGCCACTCGGTCGGCGTGAGGCGGACCGGGCTGCCGTCCGCGGCGTTGACCACCCGGTCGGCCAGGTTGACCGTGTGCTGTCCGATGTGGACGGTGGGTGACCCGCCGCCGCCCGCGCCGACCCGGCGGGTGACCGCCCGGATGCGGGCCAGCAGCTCGTCGACGCCGAACGGCTTGGTGACGTAGTCGTCGGCGCCGGCGTCGAGCGCGGCCACCTTGTCGGTGCTGCCGGCGCGGCCGGAGAGCACGATGATCGGCGCCTCGGTCCAGCCGCGCAGGCCGCGGATCACCTCGACGCCCTCCATGTCGGGCAGGCCGAGGTCGAGCACGACGAGGTCGGGGTGGCGGCTGGCGGCGGCGTGCAGCGCGCTCGCCCCGTCGGCGGCGGTGTCCACCTCGTACTCCCGGGCGCGCAGGTTGATCCGCAGCGCGCGCACGATCTGCGGCTCGTCGTCGACGACCAGGATCCGGATGGGCACGCACCCCATCATGCCGGGGTGCGGGGCGTCCAGCGGGCCACCACGGCCGCGACGACCGACACGAGGTACAGCTGGCCGGTCAGCGCCTCGGCGACGACGACGGCGCGGGCGGCGTTCGAGGCGGGCACGATGTCGCCGAAGCCGACCGTGGTGAGCGTGACCACGCTGAAGTAGAGGAACGCCGAGGCGTCGTCGACCCGGTCCACACCGGTCAGGTAGGGGCCGCCGAGGATCGCGGCGACCATCTGGTGGAGGCTGGAGAAGAGCAGCGCGAGCAGCAGGTACGTGGCGAGCGCCCCGGCCACCGCCTGGATGTCGACGCGCCGGCGGCCGGCGACGGTGCGGGCCGTGGCGGCGATCGTCGCGCACACGAGCAGGAAGGTGGCGGCGCTGCTGAGGCCGGTGGCCAGCCGGGTGCCGCCGGCGGCGACCGCGACCGCGCTGACCGCGACCGCGCCGACCGCGCCGGCCAGCGCCGCCCGGGCCCAGCGCCGCGGGCCGGCCAGGCGCACCGCCAGCATCAGCGCCGCGCCGAGGACGAGGACCCGCAGGGGTACCGCCGCGGAGCTCCGCCCCACCGCGATGACCAGGATGTAGAGCAGGACGATCGCGGCCAGCAGTGCGCCGAAGCGGGGCGTCGCGGGACGATCCACGAGCAAAAGGGTACGGACCCGGGCCCGCGGACAGGCCAGAATGGGGTCATGCGACTCCCGATCATGCCGCCGGTCCCGCCGATGCTGGCCAAGGCGGTCAAGGGCCTGCCCGAGGGCGCGATGAGCTTCGAGCCGAAATGGGACGGCTTCCGTTCGATCATCTTCCGTGACGGCGCCGAGGTCGAGGTCGGCAGCCGCAACGAAAAGCCGATGACGCGTTACTTCCCGGAGCTCGTCGAGGCCGTGCTGGCCAACTTCCCGGAGCGCGCGGTCATCGACGGCGAGATCATCCTGGTCGGCGAGTCCGGCGACCGCCTCGACTTCGAGATGCTCCAGCAGCGCATCCACCCCGCCGCCAGCCGGGTCAAGATGCTCTCCGAGACCGTGCCGGTCCGCTTCGTCGCGTTCGACCTGCTCGCGCTCGGCGACACCGACTGGACGGGGCGCCCCTTCGCCGAGCGGCGGGCCGCGCTGGAGGAGGCGCTCGCGCCGGCCAAGTCGCCCATCCACACCACGCCGGTCACGACCGACCGCGAGGTGGCGGAGCGCTGGTTCCACCAGTTCGAGGGCGCGGGGCTCGACGGGGTGGTGGCCAAGCCGCTCGACGGGCTGTACGAGCCGGACAAGCGCGTCATGTTCAAGGTCAAGCACGAGCGCACGGCCGACTGCGTGGTGGCCGGCTACCGCCTGCACAAGAGCGGCCCGGACCGCATCGGCTCGCTGCTGCTCGGCCTCTACAACGACGACGGCGTCCTGGCCAGCGTGGGCGTGATCGGCGCGTTTCCGCTGGCCCGGCGGGCGGAGCTGTTCGAGGAGCTCCAGCCGCTGGTGACGACGTTCGACAACCACCCGTGGGACTGGGCGCGGCAGATGGAGGGCCACCGCACCCCGCGCAACTCCGAGGGCAGCCGGTGGGCCGCGGGCAAGGACCTGTCGTTCGTGCCGCTGCGGCCCGAGCGTGTGGTCGAGGTGCGGTACGAGCACATGGAGGGCGTCCGCTTCCGCCACACCGCCCAGTTCGTCCGCTGGCGCCCCGACCGCGAACCGCGGTCGTGCACCTACGAGCAGCTCGAAGAGCCGGTCAACTTCGACCTCGAAGACGTCCTGCGCGAGGGACGGGCATAAGCGACCGTTCGGAGTTAGGGCCGCCGCGGCCGCGAAGCCTTGGTTCAAAATCAGACTTGAGCTACCGCGGTGTCCCCGCGCGAGCTATGCGTGGGCAGGGGCGCCTACGCGGGCCGACGGCGGCGGCCCGCGATGCGGCCTGGGCGGGCGCGAAGCTCTCTGGGCGAGCTACGTCAGGGCCGGGCCTAGGCGGGCTGACGGGCGGCGGCCTGAGATGCGGGCCTGGGCGGGCACGTGCCGCTTGCGGGCCACCAGCACCGGGCAGTCCGCGTGCCGCAGCACCGCCTGGGTGACCGGGCCGAGCGGTGTCGGGCGGTCGCCCTGCGCGCCGACCACGACGAGCTGGGCGCCGCCGGAGGCTTCGATCAATGCCTGGCCGGCCGGGCCTTCGACGCGGCGGTGCTCGACCTTCAGGTCACTCGCGGTGAGGGTCTCCGCGCACGCGGTGCCCTCGGCGTGCAGCACCACCAGCCCGGCGTCGCGGCGCCGCGCCTCCTCGACGGCGGTCGCCAGGCCGACGGACGCGTCCGGTGAGCCGTCGACGCCGACCACCACCGGGCCGGAGGCCGTGTCGGAGCCGCGGGCGCAGAGCACCGGCCCGACGGCCCGCGCCGCCACCTGGAACGACACCGACTCGCTCGGGTCGGCCGGGCCGCCCGGGTCGTCGCTGCCGAGGACGAGCATCGAGGCGCGGGCCGCGGCGCGCAGCAGCACCTCGATCGTCTCGCCGTCGACCACCTCGGACGACACGACCAGCTCGCGGTGCCAGTCGCGGGCCTGCGCGGCCGCGTCGGCCACGATCCGCTCCGCCTGCTCGCGTTCCTCGCCGCTGCCGCCCGGGGGCAGCTCCAGCGGCCACATGAACGCGTGTACGACGTGTAACGGGCGGCCGGTGGCCGCCGCCTCCGAGGCGGCCATGCGCACGGCGGCCGCGTCCGTCACAAGATCTTTGACACCAACCGCAACAGGCGCATCTGTGCTCGCCATGGCCGCCACCTCCGCATTGAGGCTCGATCGCCCAAGAGTTCGGTTACCGAAGAAAATCCCGTAGGGAAAGCAGGTTCATACCCCTCTGCCTGCTCACCTAACCGCATGTGACGTCCCGGCGACAGGCTTGAGCGCGGATCGGGAGTTTTCCCACACATCATCCGAAGACTCGAACCCGATCAGGACGTGGGACGTTGCGGTCGCACCGGGACGAACACCGTTAAAGCCGGCGCCATCCATACCGCTTGATCTATACCACTCCGGGTGGCGCCGTCCTGACCTGCGTGAACGAGCCATCGAAAGGAGTATATGCGACGGCCTGCCCTTGCTCGGTCGCAGGTGGGCGAGTATCCACACATGCAAAGACTTGCATCGACCAAGGGGGGCCGTCGTGCGCAAAGTGGCCGCGGCATGGATCGCCGCCGTCGTCGTCATCGCTGGCACACCGACCTTTTCGACCGCGGCGACCGCGGCTCCCGCGGCACCCGCCGACCTCAGCCTGCCCGGGGAGAAGCACGTCTCCCGCGACCTCGACAACCGCGGCGGCGCGGTGGCACCGAACGCCGCGCAGCGCGCCCGCGCCAGATCGGTGGGCGCGGTCAGGTTCAACGCCCTGGGTACACCGAGCGCGCTCGGCAACGGCGCGAAGCCGCTCGCGACCGGCCTGCCCGCCGACGCGGAGGCGGCCGCCCGCGCGTACCTGGCCGGCAACAGCGACCTCTTCGGCCTGGACGACGCGGCCGTCGCGGCGCTGGAGCCGCTGCTGGTCCGCCCGATCGGCAGCGGCACCGTGGTTACCCTGCGGCAGCGCTTCGGCGACCTGCCCGCCGGCCACGACGGCCTGGTGACCGTGCTGGTCAGCGGCGGCAAGGCGGTGCGCGTGACGTCGTCGCTCTCCCGCGACACCAGCGCGCCCGAGCCGGCCACGCTCAGCGAGGCGGAGGCGGTCGCCGTCGCCCGCGCGGACGCCGGCCTGGGCGCGGGCGTCGGCACGAGCGCGGTCAAGCGGGTCGCGGTGCCCACCCCCGCCGACGGGCCGCGCGACGCGTACGCGGTGACGCTCACCGCCGCGGCCGGTGTCGCCGACCCGCTCGCCGTCACCACCTATGTGGACGGTCGCACCGGCGGGGTGCTGGTCCGCGAGGACCTTGTCGACTTCGACTCGGACAACCCGCGCTGGGCCGTATTCCAGACCACGCCGCCGGCCAGCGTCGTCGCCGGCCGCGACCCGCGCGTGCTGTGGTGCCTCCAGCCGTCGAGCCGGTGCGTGCGGGAGGTCCGCGACCCGAACACCGGCCAGGCCTGGGACGTCGACGTCGCCACCGGCCTGCCGACCTTCACCTCGCGCGGCAACGCCGCCGACAACACGCTCAGCCTCGGCGCCGGCACCCCGGCCGTACCGGCGACGCCGAGCCCGAACCGGGAGTACATCTACCCGTTCACCGACCAGTGGCGGCAGGCCCGCTGCAACCCGACGGTCTTCACCTCCGCGCAGCGCAACGACGCCGACGCGGCCATCGCCAACCTCTTCGCGATGCACAACCGGATGCACGACTTCGCGTTCCACCTCGGCTTCACCGAGTCGGCCTGGAACATGCAGCTGGTGAACGTCTCCGGCGAGGGCCTCGGCGCCGACCCGGAAACCGGCCGCGCCCAGTCGAACGCGCTCGGCGGCAGCCGCAACAACGCCAACCAGAACACCGGCCGCGACGGCCTCCCGCCGGTGACCAACATGTTCCTCTGGCAGCCGCAGGCCGGCGGCGCGTACCCGCCGTGCGTCGACGGCGACTACGACATGACGGTGATCGGCCACGAGTACACCCACGCGATCACCAACCGCATGATCGCCGGCCCGGACACCGGCATCGGCTCGGCGCAGGGTGGCGCGATGGGCGAGTCGTGGAGCGACCTGATCGCCGCCGAGTACCTGTACGAGTACGGCCTGCGCGCGCCCGGCGACAGCCCCTTCATCACCGGCGCGTACGTCACCGGCAACACCACCACCGGCATCCGCAACTACGACTCCACCCGCAGCCCGCTCAACTACTCCGACGTCGGGTACGACCTGGTCGGCCAGCAGGTGCACGCGGACGGCGAGATCTGGAGCGCCACCCAGGTGCGCCTGCGCGCGGCGCTGCTCGCCAAGTACGGCAACGGCACGCCGTCGCTCCAGGCCCGCTGCGCCGACGGCCTCGTCGAGGTCAGCTCCTGCCCGGGCAACCGGCGGTGGGCGCAGCTGCTGTTCGACTCGTTCCTGCTCCAGGCCGGCAGCCAGTTCAGCATGCTGGACATGCGCGACAACATGCTCGCCGCCGACCTGGTCCGCTTCGGCGGGGCCAACCAGGAGCTGATGTGGAACGCGTTCGCGCAGGCCGGCATGGGCCGGGACGCCACCAGCGGCCCGAGCGACGCCGACCCGGTGCCGAGCTTCGCCTCCCCGTACGCGGACAACGCCACCGTCACGCTCCGCCCGCTCGGCGACTCCGACGGTGCGCCGATCCGGCTGTACGTGGGCGACTACGAGGCGCGGGTGACCCCGGTCGCCGACACCGACCCGGAGACCGCCCTGCCCGACACGTTCGAGATCCTCGGCGGCAAGCAGTTCAACCTCGTCGCCGCCGGCCCCGGGTACGGCCACCGCAAGTTCACGACGCTCTTCCTGCCCGGCCGCGCCCAGGAGCTCAAGGTCAACCTGCCGCGCAACCTGGCCTCCGCGGCCGGCGGCGCCACGGTGAGCGGACCGGGCGTCAACGTGGACAAGCTGATCGACGAGACCGAGGGCACCAACTGGGCCTCGCTCGACGGCGTGGCCGGCCGCACCCTCACCGTCGACCTGACCGGTGACCTGCCGCAGAAGGTCAGCGTGGTCAACGTGAGCGCGCTGCTGCGCCCGCCGATCACCGGCGACGTCGACCCCAACGTGCAGAACAGGTTCTCCGCGCTCCGCTCGTTCGCGGTGTGGGCCTGCGACGCCACGACGGCCGACTGCGCCACGGACGCCGGCTGGCGGCGGGTGTACCGCAGCGAGACCAACGCGTTCCCGTCGTTCAGCTTCCGGCCGACCGCGCCGACGCTCAACCTGCGGCAGTTCCGCTTCGCCCCGACCCCCGCCACCCACCTGCGCCTCGAGGTGGTGGCCAGCCAGTGCACCGGCAACCCGTCCTACGCCGGCGAACAGGACGCCGACCCGACGGCGGCGACCGACTGCGCGACGGCCAGCCCGTTCGCCACCCAGGTACGCGTGTCCGAGTTCCAAGCCTTCACGCGGTAGCCGCGCCATCGGTCCGGGGCGTGGGCTCGCGCTCACGCCCCGCGCCACCGACGCGAGGGCTCGGTGAGCTACCGCGACGCCCGTCGTGGTCCAGACGCAAGCCACTCACGCACGGCGGCGGCGGTTACTCAGGGAGACGAAGGCCTGTTTCGGTCTCTCGCCGCCTGTTCGGCAACAGGCATTGTGGACAAACACCCCTGCACCGCGGGCCGCATATCCGCCGGGCAAAGGGGTGACCGTGACCAGCGGCGGACGGGCGAGGCCGCGGGAGCAGCGGTCTGGACCACGACGGGCGTCGCGGCAGCTCAAATCTCCTTGTTCGAACGCGCCGATCAAGGAGAGGCCCGACGTGGCATCCCGATCGCGCCGGCCGCTTGTGGCGGCCGGGGGTCAGCGGACCTCGACGCGTACCGAGTCGAGGGCGGGGATCTGGTTGGCGCGCTGCATCATCGGGACGCGGTGGGAGGCGTCGCCGGCCCAGGCGGAGCACTGGAAGGTGCCCTCCTGCGGCAGGCCAGGTACCCGGATCTCGATGATGTCCGGCTCGGTGCCGCCGCGGCTGTCCTCGGTCGCGACGAAGAACGCCGGCGCGGGCGCGGGCTCGGGTGCCACCCGGGTGCTGGTGAGCACGCGGCAGGCGGTGTGGAAGTGGCCGCGCACCAGGCCTCGCTCGTTGAGGATCGACATGTCCACGTAGTACCCGCCGCGCCCGGCCGGCAGGAAGCGGTCGCGGACGAGGTTGCGGGTGCTGACCCGGATCGTGAAGGGCTGGTTGACGCCGACCCGCTCGGGTGCGTCGGTGATGAGCAGCGACGGGTTGTTCGCGGCGTCGGCGAGCTCGCCCATCTCGGTGTCCACGCACCGGCCGCCGTTCTGGAAGCCGTCGTGCCGCGGCAGGTCGTTTCCCTCCGCGCACTCGTCCGGCCCGAAGTCCAGGCCGGGTGGCGCGGACGTGGTCGGCGGCGGGGGCGGGGGCGCGGTGGTCGGGGGCTGCGGCGGGCCAGTGGTGACCGGTGGCCGGGTGGTCGGGTGGGTGCCGTCTCCGCGTCCGGGCTGGGGTGGGCCGGTGGTGACCGGCGGGCGGGTCGTCCGGGTGTTCGCGGCCGGCGGCCGCGGTGCCCGGGGCGCGTCGGTCTGGTCGGACTCGCCGGTCTCCTCGGTGCGCGGGGCCGGCTGCCGGGCCGGACGCCGGGTGGCCGGGCTCGTCGCCGGCGGCTTGTCGCGCGCCGCGGGCGTGGTCGGATCGGGTGCCGGGGTCGACTCCGAGTACTCGTTGGGCGCTCCGAGATCGCCGGCGGCCTGCGGTTCGTTCAGGACCTCCTGCTCGCCGGGCTGGCCCGCGCAGCCGGCCAGCGCGGTGGCGAACACGGTGAGCGTCGCGAGTGCCAAACGGATCCGGACGTGGTGTGCCATGAGCGGGACTCCAGGGTGCGGAGAGCGGGGGTACCGAGCAGCGGCGGTGACAACGTCAGCCCAGCGGGCGGAGCGTACTCCCGGCGCGTCGAGGCACGTCAAACGCGCGAAACCCTTTGTTTAAGCCGGTTTTGAGGAAGCATGGCGGTGGATTGCGCCACTTTGCGGCGGATCGCACCCCACCGGCGCCGGATCAACCGGAAGCAAACCTTAAGGTGCGGCTAACCGCCGGAAAAGCTTGCTCCGGGCGGCCTTGCCCAAAGGCACGCACGCCGTGGATCGTGGGTTCAACGGGGGAGGTTGGTCGATGCCAAACGATGCGGATCTGGCCGAGTTCGGCCGGCTGTTCCAGCGGTTTCTCCAGCTGGTGCTGGAGCGGGCCGGTGACCGGCCCTCCGAGCTGATCGCGATGATCACCGGTCACCTGGGCGTGGAGCCGACGGGGCTGCCGGTGGTCGCGGAGTCCTACCAGACCTTCGACCACGCCAACGTGCAGGTGGCGCTCGAGGCATACCTCGCCGGCGAGGGCCGCTCCGCCGAGCTGATCGGGGTCGCCGGCCAGGGCATGCGCGACATGCACAGCCTCGCCGAGGTGGTCGAGCTGTCCGCGCGGCACCACATGTTCTCGCCCGGCGGGGTCGACTACGCGACCGCGCCGGCCGGGGTCGGCGTGGAGCGCCGGGTCGTCAACTTCGGCATCTTCCTGGTCTCCGACGGGCCGGCGCGGCTCGTCGCCCTGCTGCGCGGCAGCTCCGCGCGGCACGGCCGGCCCGCCGTGCAGCTGGAGGTGCTGTCCGCCGACCCCGCGGCCGCGCAGGGCATGCTCGCCGAGGTGCGGCGGCTGATGGTCACGCACAACGTCTTCCGCGGCCAGGTCGTCTCCTTCGAGACGGACGAGGTCGCTTTCGGCCACGGCGGTGTCGGGCCGCTGCGCTTCCACGCGCGGCCGGCGCTCGACGCGCACGACGTGGTGCTGCCGCCGGGCACGCTCGACTCCGTCGACCGCCAGATCGTCGGGATGGCCCGCCACCGCGAGCTGTTGCGCGCCGCCGGCCACCCGCTCAAGCGGGGCGTGCTGCTCTTCGGCCCACCGGGCACAGGCAAGACCCACACCGTCCGATATCTGATGTCGCGGCTGCCGGACTTCACGGTGGTACTGCTGCCGGGGATGGCGCAGCAGTTCATCCAGCACGCGTGCGGGCTGGCCCGCCTGCTCCAGCCGGCCCTGGTGGTGATGGAGGACGTCGACCTCGTCGCCGAGTCGCGTAACATGCGGCACGGCATGGACAACCCGCTGCTGTTCCAGGTGCTCAACGAGATGGACGGGCTCTCCGGCGACGCCGACGTGGCGTTCCTGCTCACCACCAACCGGGCCGACCTGCTGGAGGCGGCCCTGGCCCAGCGGCCCGGCCGGGTCGACCTGGCCGTCGAGCTGCCGCTGCCCGACGAGGCCGGACGCGCGGCGCTGCTGCGCCTGTACGGGCGCGGGCTGTCGCTGACCGAGCCGCAGGTGGCGGAGATCGTCACGGCGACCGCCGGGATGACCGCGTCGTTCTTCGCCGAGCTGGCCCGGCGTGCGACGCTGCTGGCGGCGATCGACGGAGGCGCCGCGGCCTCGTTCGACCACGTGCGCGCGGCGCTGGTCGAGCTGGAGGAGAGCCGGCGCCTCGTGTCGCGCCAGCCGTGACGGGGGAGGACCGCACTGTTTCGCACGCTGCTCGCGGCCCGCTTCCTGTCCAGCGCGGGCGACGCGCTCAGCCTCGTCGCGCTCATGGTGCACGTCGCCGACTCGACCGGCCAGGCGCTCGCCGTCTCGGTGCTGCTGCTGGTCGGCGACTTCGCGCCGTCGCTGTTCGGGCCGCTGACCGGGGCGATCAGCGACCGCTTCGACCTGCGCCGCGTCATGATCGGGTGCGAGCTGGCACAGGGCGCGCTGCTCGTGCTGATCGCCCTCTCGCTCGACAACCTGCCGCTGTTGCTCGTCCTGGTCGGCCTCCGCGCGCTGGCCGGCCAGATCTTCCTACCGGCCTCCCGGGCCGCCGTGCCGGCCCTCGTCGCCGACCGCGACCTGCCCGGCGCGAACTCCACATTGGGCCTCGGCACCAACGGGGCCGAGGCCGTCGGCCCCTTGCTCGCCGCCGCGCTCCTTCCCTTCGCCGGGGTACGCGGGGCGCTGCTCGTCGACGCCGCCACGTTCGCCATTTCGGCCGTGCTGCTCGCCACGCTCCGCCCGATCCCGCCCGCCACGGCGGCGCCCGCGCTGCTCGCCGGTGCCCGGGAGGGGCTGCGCTACATGTGGGCCACCCCCGCGGTACGGGTCGTCGCGCTCGGCTTCTGCGGCGTGGTGGCGTTCACCGGCATCGACGACGTGGCGCTGGTCGTGCTCGCCAAGGACACGTTCCGGGCCGGTGACGCGGCGGTCGGCGTCCTGCTCGCCGGCGTCGGGATCGGCCTGCTCGCCGGGTACGCGCTGCTGACCCGGTACGCCGGCCGGTTCGCGATGGCCGGGCTGCTGGTGGCCGGGTTCGCGGTGAGCAGCGTCGGCAACCTGCTCACCGGGCTGGCCTGGGCGGTGGCGGCCGCGTTCGCGCTCCAGACGGTGCGCGGGCTGGGCATCGCCGCGATGGACGTCGCCAGCAACACCCTCGTGCAGCGGCTCGTGCCGGTCGGGCTCATGGGCCGCGTCTTCGGCACCCTGTACGGCGCCGTCGGCGCCGCCGCCGCGCTGTCCTATGTGGCCGGCGGCGTGCTGCTGGATGCGACGTCGGCGCCGGTCACGTTCGTGCTCGCCGGAGCGGGCGGCACACTGGTGACGCTTGTGGCGGGCATCCGACTCCGGCGGGCCCTCCACGGGTAGCCCAGCGGTCGTACGCTCCCGTGACATGGCCCTGGAGGAGTGGATCGCGCTCGGCGGGCTGGTCGTCGCCGTGGCGGGCGTCGTCGTGGCCGTGCTCCAGTGGCGGTCCGGCCGTCCGGCACCGCCGCCGCGGCCAGCCGCCCGGCCGCCGGTGCTGCCGGCGCTGCTGCGGGCCCAGCGGGCGTACGCCGGGGCGCTGCCCTACCTCGCCGCCCTGGGCGGTGCCGCGCCCGAGCTCGCCGCGGTGTACGTGACGCTCCGCGCCGGCCGGATCGAGCGGGCGGCGGCCGTCGCCGGCCCACCCGACCAGGGCAAACCACCCGCCGAGCCGCGGGTCACCGAGGTCGACCTGGCCGAGGTGGTCTCCGCGCCGGGCGGGGCGGTGCTGGTCGGCGGCGCCGGTTCGGGCAAGTCCACAGTGGTCTCGCGGGTGGTGGCCGAGGCCGCCGAGCGGTGGCTGGCCGCCGGGGAGGGCACGCCCGGCCCGGCCGGTCTCCCGCTCGTCGTGCCGGCGCGGCTGCTCGGCCCCTCGGCGGACCTGCACCGGGCGGTCGCCGCCGGGCTGGCCCGCACCGCCCGCCTCGCCGAGGACGACCTGTCCGCCCTGCTCGCCGCGGCGCCGCCCGGCGGCGGTCACTGGCTCGTGGTCGTCGACGGGCTGGACGAGGTCGTCGACGCGGGAGAGCGCCGCGACGTGGTGCGGCGGCTCGCGATGTGGCTGGCCGACCCCGGCGCGCCGCACCGGATCGTCGTCACGACCCGGCCGCCGCGCGAGGGCGAGCTGGCCCCGCTGCGCGCGGCCGGTGCGACCGAGTTCCACTTGCGACCGTTCGATGTGGACGGCCTGGCCGTGTTCGCGCGCCGCTGGTTCGCCGCGGTACACCCGAACGGTGGCGACCTGGCCGGCCGCTTCCTCGCCCGGGTCGCCGCCGACCGGCTGGGCGGGCTGGTCCGCACGCCGCTGCTCGCCACGATCGCGGCGGTCGTCTTCGGGCGCTCGCTCGACCAGCCGCTGCCCGCCGGCCGGGCCAGCCTGTACGAGGCGTACGTCGACCTCTCGCTCCGGCGCCGCCGCAGCCCCCGCGACGTGGCCGAGAGTGACCCGGACGACCCGCGCGCACGGGTGTGGCGCGGCGACCCGAGCGGCCAGGCGTTGCTGTGGGAGCTGTTCCTGCACACCGAAGACCTGCTCCGCCACCTCGCCGACCGGCGGTTGGCCGGCGACCCGGCCCCGCTGGCCGGCATCGCCACCACGTGGGTCACCGACGTGCTGGGGGACGGCGACCGGGCCCGCCGGCTCGTCGCCGCAGACCCCGCGTGGGCGCATCTGGTGCCCGCGCTGCTGGCCGAGACCGGGCTGGTCGGTCCGGCCGGCGCTGACGCGGAGTTCACCCACCCGAGCTTCACCGAGTACCTGGCGGCCCGGCACCGCGCCCTCGGCATGCCGGAGAGCCTCGCGGCGGTGGACGACGGCGCCACCCGCGGCTTCGGCCTCTTCGCGGTGGCGGCGGCGGTCCGCCGCGAGCCGGCCGCCGCGGCCACGGTGGAGGCGCTGCTCGACGGCGACCATGTCGACCTGCGCACGCTCGCCGAGATCCTCGCCGACGGGGTGCCGCTCGACCCGGCGTTCCAGCGCCGTGCCGCCGCCGACATCGTCGCCCGGTGCCGCGAGGCCGGCCGGCGGTACGGCAGCTTCCGGCACGAGGAGACGGTCGCGGCCGTGGCCGCCCACCCGTTCGCGGCCGACCGCCTCGCCGCGGTCGCCGGCAGCGCGGACGAGCCGGCCGGTTTCCGGGGCACCGCCGCCCGCCTGCTCGCCGCCGCGGGCCGGCCGGAGGCGGTCGAGGCGCTGCTGCCGGCGCTCGACGACACCGACCTGACGGCCGCCGAGCGGGCCACCCTCGCCGAGGTCACCGCCGGGCTCGGCACCGGGCCGGTGGCCGCCCGCGGGCTCGACACGCTGCGCGCCCTGGCCGGCGGCGACCAGGAGGATTGGGCCGCCCACGACGCCGCGGTCGCCCTAGCCGAGCACGGCACGCACGCCGACCGCGCGGGCCTGCTCGCGCGGGCCACCGAGGAGGGGTCCAGCTACTGGCGCGTGCTGGTCGCGGCCGCGCTGGCCCGGCACGGCGACGCGGCACAGCGGACCGGCGCCGTGCACGTGCTCGACGGCCTGCTCACCGACGACATCCTCGCCGTCGCACCCTTCGCCGAGTACGGCGGGCCGGACGCCCGGCGGCGCCTCGCCGCCGTCGCCGCCGACCGCGCGGTGGCGCCCGGCATCCGCCGCGCCGCCGTCGGCGGCATGCTGCGCTTCGCCGGTCCGGACGAGCGCGAGTCCATCGTGGACACCGTCCGCGGCCTGCTGAACCGCGCGGAGGAGTCCGATCGCGGACCGATCCTGGTCGACCTCGTCGCGCACGGGCCCGGCGCCGACCAGGCCGCGGCGTTCGCTCGCGACCCTTCGGTGGGCACGGGTCCGCGTGGCATGGTCGCGGTTGCGCTACTACGCGACGGCGCGGCCGCCGATCGGGGTGTCGGCTTCGACGTGCTGCGGGCGATCGCGAGGGACGCCAACGTGAGGGCGTACGAGCGCGAAGAAGCCCTGCGCGCGCTCGCCACGTACGGGGGACCGCCCGGCCTCGCCGCGGTGGCCGAAGCCGTCGGCGCGGCGGACCCGCCGGACGTGCGGCTCGCCGCCGCCCGCGGCCTCGCGCTGCACGGCGACCCCGTGGAGCGCGCCACCGGGCGGCGGTCGCTGACCGCTCTGGTGGAGGCGGGCCGGCCGCCCGAGGCGGACCCGTGGGACATCGTGCCGGGGCACGCCGCGGTCGATCTCGCCGAGTACGGCACCGCGGCCGACCGGGCCTGGCTCGCCCAGCTGGGCGCGGACGCCGGGACGACCGGGCGCCTGCGCGGCCAGGTGCTCGACGGGCTGTTCCGCTTCGGCACCGGCGGCGAGCGGGCCGCCGCCCGGACGCTGATGGAGCGGCTGGTGCGCGACGCCGGCGACGACTGGGTCGAGCGCGGGCTCGTGGCGAAGACGCTCGTGCAGTCCGGCGGCCCGCCCGAGCGGCGCACGCTCCGGCGGTGGGCGGCCGACGGCGGCCTGGCCAGCGGCACCCGCTACCGCGCCGCCGAGGCCCTCGCCGACGACGGCGGGCCCGCCGACCTCGCGGGCGCGCTGCGCGCCTTCGCCGAGCTCCTCGACGACCCCGCCGCCGACCCGGTGGTGCGCCACTTCGCCGCCCGCGACCTGTACCAGCACGGCGGCGCGGCGGAGCGCGCCGACCTGGAGCGGCGGGCACAGGACCGGTCGGCCGACCCGCGGGCCCGGGTCGTCGCCGCGGCCGGCGTCATGCGGAGCCGCGAGGGTGCCGCCGCCCGCCTGGCCGCCGGGGTCCTCGCCAGCCTCGCCGCGGACCCGGACCTCGACGTGGAGATGCGGCTGGAGGCGGCCCAGCAGCTCGTCGAGCACGGCGACCGCGAGGCGCACGACGCCGCGATCCACCTCGCCGGCGACCCGGTGCTGCGACTGGGGGTCGCGCAGGCGTTCCTGACCACGATGCGCCCGGTCACCGCCGCGCACGAGGCGGCGGCCGCCGGGCATCTCGCCGCCCTGCTGCGCGAGTCCACGATGCGGGCGGACGACAGCCAGTTCATGGCGGACCTGCTGGTGCGCGCGGCCAAGGCGGTGGACACCGCGCTGGAGCTGTCGCGCGACCCCGCGGTCCCCGAGGACAACCGGCTGTCCGCCGCGTACGCCCTCTACTCGGCCGACCACTACGACGCGCTCGTCCGCCTCGCCGGCGACGGCGCGCTGGCGCCGGCGGTGCGCATCCCGGTCGCGCGGTGGCTGGCCGGCGAGGACGAGGGTCCGCGCCGGGCGGCGGGCCTGGCGGCGCTGGAGTCGATCGTCACCGACCGCGCGACGACCGGCGACGGCCGCGAGCTCGCCGTCGGTGCGCTGCGCCGCCACTTCGACAACGCCGCCGAGGTCCTGACCCGCCTGGCAACCGCCCCCGCGGCACCGGTGGACACCCGCTGCGCCGCGGCCGCCGCGCTCGCCGAGCACGGCACGGACGGCCTGGCCCGGCACGGCGCCGAGGTGCTCGCCGACCTCGCGGCGAACGGCCCGACCTGGTGGGTCCGCCTGCACGCGGTGCTCGGCATCCAGCTGTACGCCACCGGCGTGCCGGTCCCCACCGGCGCCGGCACGCACCCGGTCGTCCGCGCCTTCGCCGCGCGGCACGTAGCCAACGAGGGCGATCCGGAAGGCCTGGCGGTGCTACGCGCCATGCTCGGCGACCCGGCGGCGCCGGACGAGGCCCGCGCGCTCGCGGTGGCGATGCTCGTCGCCGCGGGAGAGCCGGCCGTAGGCGTCGAGGCGATGTCCGCGCCGGACACGACCGCGCTGGTCCGTGCGGCGGCCGCGACCGCGCTGGCCGAAGACGACTCCACAGCGGACGAGGGCGCGCTCGAGACGCTCGCCCGGCTGGCGGTGGACCGGTCCGCACCGGACGACGTGCGCGCCGCGGCCGTCACCTTTCTCAGCCGCCGCGACCGGCTCGCGGCGGCCATGCGGATCGCCCCCGACCCGGACGCCTCCGGCCTGCCCCGGCTCGCGGCGGCCACCGCGCTCCTCGCCGCCGGCGTCCCCGGCGCGGCCGAGTTGGTGCACCCCGAGGAGCCGGGCGGTCGCCTGTGGCTGTGGGCGCTGGCCGCGCTCAACCAGTACGGCGACGAGGCCGACCGCGACGTCGACCTGGTCGCCGCCATCCGGTACTTCGCCGACGAGGTGGGCCCCGGCGACCCGCTGGTGCGGCACCTCACGACCACCGGGTGGTACGACTACGACGACCCGCCGCTCGACTGCCTGCGCCAGGAGCTCGTCGGCGTCCTGATGACGATCGACGGCGATCCCGAGCTGTGGCGGGAGAGCGCCCGCGAGGTCACCCGCCACGGCGACGGCTACGAGCGCCTGCTGGCCCGCGCCGTGCTTCGCGAGACAGATCCGGCGGCAGCGGTCGAGCTGGACAAAACGGCCTAACGATCGCGCAGGCCAGAGCCTTGACAAGCGCTTTCCTGAATCCATAGCCTTCTACTTTGTTTAAACGTTTCATCACTGTGCCCGTCGATACCCAGCCGCCCACCAACGGAGGCGCTGATGCATACCCGGACCCGCGCGCTGCTCGCGAGCGCCTGCACGATCGCCCTCATGACCCTCGGCGCCGTCCCGGCCTCGGCCGGCGGTCACGGCCGCACCGGCCCCCGCCTCGAACGCCTCGACCGCGGCCTCGTCGCGGCCACCACCGACGGCGGGATCTTCCTCAGCTGGCGGCTGCTCGGCCACGAGGCCACCGGCCACTCCGCCACCGGCCTGACCGGCGCCGACTTCCGGGTGTACCGGGACGGCCGGCCGATCGCCACCGTCACCGACAGCACCAACTACCTCGACGCGGCCGGCACCGC
Organism: Phytohabitans sp. LZ39; assembly: GCF_059359075.1. Lineage (NCBI taxonomy): Bacteria > Bacillati > Actinomycetota > Actinomycetes > Micromonosporales > Micromonosporaceae > Phytohabitans > Phytohabitans sp. LZ39. The sequence continues at coordinate 41,579 of NZ_JCADBM010000042.1, forward strand.
CACGTCGCGGTACCGGATCGGCACGCTGGTCCGCGGCCGCGAGGTGGCCCGGAGCGCGGCGGTGACCCCCTGGTCCGGCGCCTCCCGCGACATCCCGCTGCGCAAGCCCGCCGACGGCGTGACCCCGCGCGGCGAGGCGTACACCTACTCCGCCAACGACCTCAGCGTCGGCGACGTGGACGGCGACGGCCAGTACGAGTACGTGGTCAAGTGGGACCCCTCCAACTCCAAGGACGTGTCCCAGGTCGGCTACACCGGCCCGGTCTACATCGACACCTACGAGGCGGACGGCACGCTCCTGTACCGCGTGGACCTCGGCGTCAACGTCCGCGCCGGCGCGCACTACACCCAGTTCCTCGTGTACGACTTCGACGGCGACGGCCGCTCGGAGATGATGTTCAAGACCGCGCCGGGCACCCGGGTGACCCGGTACAAGCGGGACGGCACGGCGGGCGAGACCCGTTACGTCACGATGCCCAGGCGGGACATCCGCGCCGGGTACTCGCACGCCGACGACTACCGGCTGAGCGCCGCGGACTACCGCGAGCGCCTCGTCGGCGTCTTCCAGGGCTGGGACAGGCACCCCGAGGTGGTCGCCGGCCGGTGGCCGTCCACACTGGAGGCCGCGCTCGGCATCCCGCCGGCGTACGCCTACCCGCTGTCGCGTGTGGACGCCGAGGCGCTGGTCGACCACTTCATCGACGTGTACGCACCGGCCCGCAGCGCCCGCAACGTCCTGCGCAACTTCGAAGGCTTCATCGTGGACGGTCCGGAGTACCTGACCGTCTTCGACGGCGCCACCGGCCGCGAGCTCCAGACGGTCGACTACAAGCCGGGCCGCCACGACGACGGGCTCATGTGGGGCGACTACGCGATGTCCCGCATCGAGCCCGGCAACCGCGTCGACCGCTTCCTCGCCGGCGTGGCCTACCTCGACGGCAAGCGCCCCTCGGCGGTCTTCGCCCGCGGCTACTACACCCGGTCCACATTGGTCGCCTACGACTGGGACGGCCGGCGCCTGCGCGAGCGGTGGTACGTCGACAGCGGCTGGACGCCGATGACCAACCCGTTCAACGACAGCCCGCACGGCCGCGACGGCACCGACCCCGAGTTCAAGACGCTCACCACGCAGGGGTACCACTCGCTCAGCGCGTCCGATGTGGACGGTGACGGCAAGCAGGAGATCGTGTACGGCGCGGCCACCATCGACCACGACGGCACCCTGCTGTACAGCTCGTTCGCGGTGGGCCCACCGGCGAGCGCGGTCGCCGGCCAGAACGTGCGCCTCGGCCACGGCGACGCGATGCACGTGACCGACATCGACCCGGCCCGCCCCGGCCTGGAGATCTACACCTGCCACGAGGGCGGCACGTTCGCACCGTACGGCCACGCCATGCGCGACGCGGCCACCGGCGAGGTCCTGTTCGGCGACTACACCGGCCGCGACACCGGACGCGCGATGGTCGGCGACGTCGAGCCGGCCGTGCCCGGCCTGGAGGCCTGGCCGGCCATGCCGCCGAACGCGGCCGACCTCGGCATCGGCCTCTTCTCCGCGGACGGCGACCTGCTCGCGCCCACCACGCCCGGCACCAACATGAGCATCCGCTGGGCGGCCGACCTGACCACCCAGATCGTCAACGGCCAGGCGCCCGCCGACACGACCGTCGACGACTGGAAACGCGGCCGGCTGCTCACCGCCACCGGCACCACCACCAACAACGGCACCAAGGGCAACCCGGGCCTGGTCGCCGACGTGCTGGGTGACTGGCGCGAGGAGCTGCTGGTGCGCACGCTCGACAGCACCGCGATCCGGGTCTTCCTGAGCACGGAGGTCACCGGCCACAAGCTCTACACGCTGATGCACGACCCGCAGTACCGCGCCGAGGTCGCGAGGCAGCAGACCACCTACAACCAGCCGTCGTACACCAGCTTCTACCTGGCCTCCGACACCGACTGGTCCAAGGTCCCGCTGCCGCGCACCTGACCCGGGAGCGAGCCCCCTGGGCCGCACCTTGTCGGACCGGTGCCGCGGCCCGGCCCGGCTGTCGCCGCACCGCATGTGACGCGGCGTTACCGGCCTGGAGGGGGCTTCCGGATCTAGAACGGTTAGGGCTGATCTGCCGACCTAACCGTTCTAGATCTCGAAGCTCGCGCCGTGGATGCCGTCTTGGTGGCTACTGGCGGCGACGAAGGCCGCTCGACGCCATCGCCGCCGACTGGGGGACGTCTGTGGACAGCGCCCTGATCCCTACCCCGAAAGGTCTCTAGACCTTTCGGAGTCAGGGTGTCTGCCCTTTCTGGATTTGCCCGCGCTCACTGTCAGTTGTAGACCGTGTGCTCCCGCGGGCACCGCTGCCGGCTGGCGGCTCGCGGAGCGAGCCGAAACCGCCGGCCGTCCACTGCCGGGTCCGCGGTGCAAGCCCCTCGGGTCCGTTCGCGGACAGCCGTATGCCTCTACCCCTCCGACATCCTGACGTAGCGTTACCAGCGTCCGGGGTCGGGCTTTGAGATCTAGGAGACTTAGGGTTGAAATGGCGCCCTAACTCTCCAAGATCTGGCATCGGACCCTGTTTCACGCCGCTGTGGCGGTTACTCGTGGTGACGGCGTGTCTGTCCGGCCCTGGCGCCCGTCGCTTCGGTGGGGCATTGTGGACAAACGGGCCGTGCGCGGCGCCATCCGGGGTGAGCGTGACCAGCGGTGGACGGGTGAGGCCGCGGGAGCAGCGGTCTGGACCACGACGGACAGAGATGATGTTTGTGAGCACCTCCCGTCGGGGGTCTGACCCTACGACGGACTGACTTCGGGTCTT
>NZ_JCADBM010000043.1:0-43008 GCF_059359075.1 Phytohabitans sp. LZ39
GGGAAAAATAAACCAAACTTGGCACTGGCTTATACAAACACCCTGTTGAGTTCTCAAAGAACAAACACACACCGCGACTTGGATCTCCTCCGAGGAGCTCCCCGCCGTGGGGCACTTGTTTTACATTACCTGACCGCTTCGTTCCCGTCAAACCGGTGTGACCCGATCTGTGGAGCTAACGACAGGTTTGTCCCGAAGTTACGGACAGCAAGAAGCTGCTGACCATGATCCTCGGGGTTTGGCAGAACCGGCCGCTCGCGGTGATCCCGCGGCTCGCCCGGTGCCCTGCCGGTCGTCAACCTTACCCGGTCGGTCTCGCGTCGCCAAATCGGCTCCGCACCGCCCGTGGGCAGGGAGAAAGTTACGTGTGCGGAGGGGACAACGTCAAATCGGCGCGCCTTGTTCCACGTCACACAACAGAGCGTCATCGCGCCATCCCGGAAACACGAACGCGGCGCCCCGCGGAAGGACGCCGCGTTCCGTGTACTCAGGCCGTGACCTCGACACCGGCGAACGTGCGCTTGCCCCGCCGCAGCACCAGGAAGCGCCCGTGCAGCAGCGCGTCCGGCGACACGGGCGCCTCGGCGTCGGTGACCCGCTCGTTGTTGACGTACGCACCCCCCTCGGCGATCGCCCTCCGGGCCTCGTTGAGGCTCGCCACCAGCCCCGCGTCGCGGAAGAGGACGGCGACCGGAGGCAGCTCACCCTGTACCCGATGCAACCCCGCCTCCGCCAGCGCGGCCTGGAGGGTCGCGGGCATGAGCGAGTCGAGCGCGCCCCGCCCGAAGAGTGCGTGGCTCGCGGCGATCACGTCGTCCGCCACGTCGGCCCCGTGTACCAGCGCGGTGAGCTCGGCCGCCAGCGCACGCTGCCCCGCACGGGCGGCCGGGCGTTCGGCGATCTCCTTCTCCAGCGCGAGCAGTTCCTCCTGCGATTTGAAGGAGAAGTACCGCAGGTACCGGCCGATGTCGCGGTCGTCGGTGTTGAACCAGAACTGGTAGAACGCGTACGGGCTGGTCATCTCGGGGTCGAGCCAGATCGCCCCACCCTCGCTCTTGCCGAACTTGGTGCCGTCACTCTTGGTCACCAGCGGCGTGGTGAACGCGTGCACCGGCCCCGCCCCCCGGCGGCGGATGAAGTCGACGCCGGCGGTGATGTTGCCCCACTGGTCGGACCCGCCGAACTGGAGCTCGCATCCGTGCCGCTCGTGCAGCTGGAAGTAGTCGTGCGCCTGGAGCAGCTGGTAACTGAACTCGGTGTAGCTGATCCCCGACTCCAGCCGCGCCTTGACCACTTCTCGAGCGAGCATGCGGTTGACCGGGAAGTGCTTGCCCACGTCGCGGAGGAACTCGACCACCGACATCGGCCCGGTCCAGTCGAGGTTGTTGACCAGGGTGGCGGCGTTGTCGCCGGTGTACGTGACGAAGGGCGCGAGCTGGTCGCGGATCCGCTCGACCCAGCCTGCGACCACCTCGGGCGGGTTGAGCGTGCGCTCGCTGCTCTCCTTGGGATCGCCGACCTGGCCGGTCGCGCCCCCGACGAGCAGCAGCGGGCGGTGCCCGGCCAGCTGCCACCGCCGCGCGGTCAGCACCTGCATCAGGGAACCGGCGTGCAAGCTGGCCGCGGTGGGGTCGAAGCCGACATAGAACGTCACCGGCCCGGCGGCCACTCGGGCACGCAGCTCGTCGAGGTCGGTGGAATCCTGGATGAGGCCTCGCCAATGCAGGTCGTCGATCAGATCCGTCACGGTCGGTATTGTCCCCCATCGCCCGGACGGGTCCGCCACCCGGTTTCACGCCGGCACGCCGAAGGCCTTCCGCAGGTACTCCGCCACCCGCGCGGTCGCCTCCCGGGCCGCCGCGAGCGTGCCGGTCATCGTGAAGAAGCCGTGGGTCATGCCGTCGTAGCGGGCCAGCTCGACCGGCACCCCGGCGGCGCGCAGGCGCTCGGCGTACTGCTCGCCCTCGTCGCGGAGCGGGTCGTACTCGGCGGTGACCACCAGGGCCGGCGGAAGGCCGCTCAACGAGTCCGCGCGCAGCGGGGAGGCGAGCGGGTCGCCGGCGTCGGCCGGGTCGGCGAGGTAGTGGCCCCAGTACCAGTCGACGGAGGTGCGGTTGAAGAAGAACGGGTCGGTGTTGTCGCGCATCGACGGGGTGTCGGCGCCGTAGGCCACGTTGGGGTAGACCAGCACCTGGGCGGCGAGCGCCGGGCCGGCGTCGCGCGCCTGGAGGGTGACGGCGGCGGCGAGGTTGCCACCCGCGCTGTCGCCGGCCACCGCGAGGCGGGCCGGGTCGCCACCGAGCTCGGCCGCGTGCGCCGCCAGCCACGTCACCGCGGCGTGGCAGTCGCGCGGCGCGGCCGGAAACGGGTGCTCGGGGGCGAGTCGGTAGGCCACCGAGACGACCAGGCAACCCGCGTCGGCGCAGAGCCGCCGGCAGATGCCGTCGCTCGTCTCGAGGCTGCCCAGGACCCAGCCGCCGCCGAAGAAGTACGCGAGGAGCGGCAGCGGGCCGTCGGGAGCGCCGGCCGGACGGTACAGGCGGGCGTCGAGGTCGCTGTCGGGGCCGGGGATGCGCAGCGGGACCACGTCGCCGACCGGATGGGCGGCGCCGCGATCGGCCTTGATGGACGCGAGGTCGGCCGCGCGGGCCTCGGCGATGGACATCTCGTAGAGCGGGCGGGCGCCGGAAGCGGCGCGGTGTGCGCGCATCAACGCGAGCTGCGGATGCAGGGGCATCGGTGTCCTCCTAGCCACTTTCGACGGCTCCTGGAGGTGCCGTCGATACGGTGAGAAAACCGAAACCCAATCCCCGCAACGCATACTCCTACAGAGGTCCCGCCCGTGCAACTCACCGACCTGCATGGCTCGTTGAGTGACCCGCTGCTCGACACGATGAACTTTCTCAACGAGGTGACCGCCCGTTTCCCCGACGCGGTCTCCTTCGCGCCCGGCCGGCCGTACGACGAGCCCTTCGACCCGAGCGTCGTGGCGGGTTACCTCGACGCGTACGCGAAGTACCTGGAGCGCGACCGCGGCCTGTCACAGCGGCAGGTCGGCGGCCTGTTGTTCCAGTATGGACGGACGAAGGGGCAGATCCACGAGCTGGTCGCCGCCACCGTGGCCAACGACGAGGGCATCGAGGTGTCACCCGAGTCCATCGTGGTCACCGTCGGCGCGCAGGAGGGCATGCTGCTCGCGCTCCGGGCCCTGTTTCGCGACTCAGCCGACGTCCTGCTCGTCGCCTCCCCTTGCTACGTCGGCATCACCGGCGCCGCCCGCCTCCTCGACATCGCCGTCGAGCCGGTGCCGGAGGGACCGTCCGGTGTGGACGCCGCCGCGGTGGGCGCCGCCGCGGCCCGGGTGCGCGCGAGCGGGCGCCGGCCCCGCGCGCTCTACGCGGTGCCCGACTTCGCCAACCCGTCCGGCACGAGCATGCCGGAAGGCGCGCGCCGGGAGCTCCTCGCGACGGCGGTCGAGGAAGACCTCTACGTGTTGGAGGACAACCCGTACGGGCTCTTCTCCCGCACCGGCGCCCGCACACCCACGCTCAAGCAGCTCGACGAGCACCGCCGCACCATCTACCTCGGCTCGTTCGCGAAGACGTGCTTTCCCGGGGCGCGGGTGGGATACGCGATCGCGGACCAGCCGGTGGTCGGCCCCGACGGCGGCGTCACGCTCCTCGCCGACCAGCTCTCCAAGATCAAGAGCATGACCACCGTGAATACGTCGCCGCTGGCACAGGCGGCGATCGGCGGGATGCTCGTCACCTACGGCTGCCGGCTGCGGGCGCTCAACGAGGAGCGGATCCGGCGCTACCGCGAGCGGCTCGTCGCGCTGCTCGCGGCCCTGCGCCGGCACTTCGGTGACGACGGCGCGGTCAGCTGGAACGTGCCGGACGGCGGGTTCTTCCTCGTGGTGAGCCTGCCCTTCGTGGCGGACGAGGCGGCGCTCACCCGCTCGGCGCGCGACCACGGGGTGCTGTGGACGCCGATGAGCTACTTCTACGCCGGCGCGGGCGGCGAGCGGCAGATCCGCCTCTCGTGCAGCTACCTGGAGGTGGCGGAGATCGACGACGGGGTGCGCAGGCTGCGGGAGTTCACCAGAGCGCATAGATAAGCTTGACTGGATTGAAACGGTTCGATACGGTGCCGGCACGTCCGGAAAGCCCTTTCCCTTCCTGAAAGGCGGGCACCGTGAAACCACGATGGCTGGTCCTCCTCACCACGGCCGCGCTGGCCGTCCCCGGCGCCGCCTACGCCGCGACGGCGCCGGAAGCGCCGCCGGTCACCACCCTGGCCGCGTGCGGTGACGGGTCGTTCAACGCCGAGGCCGTGCTCAGCGGCAGCACCTGGACCTCGCGCAACGGCAGCCGCACCGTCTACACCGGCTCCGACATGCGCGCCGCCGTACAGGCCGCGCTGGACAGCCTCACCGCCGGCCGCACTTCCAAGCAGTCGGTGGTCGTGCGCGGCTCCGGCACGATGAGCGCCGGCTCGCGCATCTCCGTGCCCAGCTACACGATCCTCGACGTCTGCGGCGCCATCACCGTAAACGGCTCGGGCTCCGGCGACCAGGCGCCCATCTACTCCCGCGGCACCCGCGACATCGAGGTGCGCCACCTCCAGGTGCGCGGCGCGCCGCTCTACGGGATCTTCATGCGCAACGTGAACAACCTCGTGCTCGGCCAGATCGACATGCGCCTGTCCGGCGGGCTCGCGGTGCGCATCGACAACCACGGCGGCGACCGCGCGGTCAAGGTGCGCAACATCCGGATCGACAACGTGTACGTCGAGGGCGCGACGAACCAGGGCGTGGAGACGTACGGCGTCGACGGGCTGACCGTCGGCACAGTCACCGCCCGCCGCGTCGGCTACTCCGGGCTGCTGCTCAACGACACCATCAACGCCACCATCGGTACGGTCGACGCGGACAACGTGGCAGCCGGCACCGGATACGCGGCGTTCCGGATGGCCAACCGCAACGGGCGGATCGGCAGCAGCTACCCGACCAACATCCGGGTCGGCAACGTCATCGCGCGTGGTGGCGGGCGTGGCATCTTCTGCGTCTCGGAGAGCGGCGGCGCGGTCATCGACCGGATCACGCTGAGCAACAACGGCAACAACTCGATCCTGGTGGAAAACTGCTACAACGTGACGGTAGCGGCGCAGAGCGGCACGATCAGCGGCGGTGGCGAGGTGCGGATCGCGGCGCGGACGGAGTTCGCGCCGTCGTCCAACATCACGTTCCAGAACCTGACCGTGAGCAACACGAACATCCGGTGGAGCCCCTGCACCGGCAGCAACAACGTGGTCCGCAACGTGACCCGCAACAGCTCCAACCTCTACTGGTGCTGAGCACCGGCGAGTAGCGCGGAATCCACATCGGAGAGTCGGGGGCGTCCGGAGAGGACCATCGCCTCCTCGAGCTCGGCGGCGAGGATGTCGAGCACCGCCCGGGCCCCCGACTCCCCGTCGACGGCCAGGCCCCACAGCGCCGGCCGGCCGACCAGCACGGCGCTCGCCCCGAGCGCGAGGGCGCGCAGCACGTCGGTGCCGGTGCGTACGCCGCCGTCGAGCAGCACCGGGCCGCGCCCGCCCACCGCGGCGGCCACCTCGGCGAGCGCGTCGACGCTCGCGACGGCGCCGTCGAGCTGGCGGCCGCCGTGGTTGGAGACCACCACACCGGCCGCGCCGTGCGCCATCGCGAGGGCCGCGTCCGCGCCGGTCAGCACGCCCTTGACCAGCACCGGCAGGTCTGTCTGAGCGCACAGCCAGGACAGGTCGGCCCAGCCGAGCGCCGGGTCGAACTGCTCCCGGGAGTGCCGCACCAGCGCCGACTCCCCCTCGACCGCCTCGTGCGACCGCGCCATCACGGCGGCGTCCACATTGGCCGCGACGATCCCCGCCGGTACGGCGAAGCCGCGCCGCACGTCGCGCAGGCGCCGCCCGACGCGGGGCGTGTCAACGGTAAGCACCAGCGCGCGGTAGCCGGCCGCCTCGGCCCGCCGGACGAGACCGGTCACGACCTCGCGGCGGCGGAACCAGTACAGCTGTAGCCACAGTGGACCCGACGCGGCGGCCGCGATCTCCTCCAGCGTGCGGCTGGCGAAGACGCTTACCACGAGCAGCCCGGCGGCGCGCGCCGTCGCCACCTCGCCCTCCGGGTGGGCCAGTTGGTGGTACGCGACGGGAGCGACACCGATCGGCGCGCGCAGCGGGGCGCCGAAAAGCTCCGTCGACGTGTCCGGCCGCGACACGTCCACGAAGAACCGGGGGCGCAGGGCGAGCCGGGCGAAGGCCTCCCGGTTGGCGGCGAGCGTCCGCTCCTCTCCGCTCCCGCCGCAGATGTAGTCCCAGATCCCCTCGGGCAGGCGCTCGCGGGCGGCCGCCTCGTACTCGGCCACGCTCAGCAGGGTGTCCACGGTGGTCTCCTAGCCGGTCTCGAGCGCGGACGGAAAGGATATGGGTGTGGACGAGGTGTGCGTGTGGCTGGTGCGTTCACCGCTGCCGGACGCCGTGCTCGACCGCCTGGCCGGCCTGCTCGACCCGCGCGAGCGCGACCGCGCCGCCGCGCTCGACCCGGTGGGGCGGCGGCGGTTCGTCGCCGCGCACGGCGCCGCGCGGGTGCTCGTCGCCGAGCGGGTCGGCACCGCGCCGCGGGACGTGCGGTGGGAGTACGGGCCGCACGGCAAGCCCGAGGTCGACGGCGTGCGGATGAGCCTCTCCCACTCCGGCGACCTGGCCGCGGTGGCGCTCACCCCCGCGCGGGCGGTCGGTGTCGACGTGCAGCGGCACACGCCGGGCCTCGACACGCGTGCCATGGCGGTGCGGTATTTTCCGGCCGACGAAGCCCGCCTCGTCACCGGCGCCGCGGTCTTCGCCACGCTGTGGGCGCGCAAGGAGGCGTGCGTCAAGGCGACCGGTGGGCGGCTCACCCAGGGGCTCGCGCTCCCGGTGGCCGCCGGCCCGGTGGTCCGCGGCGCGTACCACGTCGTGGACCTGCCGGTGCCGGACGGCTTCGCCGGCGCGGTCGCGCTCCACGGGCCGGAGCCCCTGCGGGTCAGCACCGCGTGGTGGTCAGTCACGGAGTGAGCGGCCGGTCTTGGCCAGGAAGACGTCGTCGAGGCTGGGCCGGTGCAGCTGGATCGAGTCGAGGTCGAGGTGGGCACCGTCGAGCGCGCGCATGACCTGCGGGATCGCGGTGGCGCCGTCGTCCACGTACAACCGGAGGCCGGCGGCGTCGGTCTCCAGCTTGCGCACGTACGTCGCGCCGTCGAGCAACTCCGCCGCCTTGGGGGTGGCCCCGTTGAGGCCGACCACGAGCACGTCGCCGGTGATCTCCCGCTTGAGCTGCTCCGGTGACCCTTCGGTGACGATCTCGCCGTTGTCGATGATGGCGATCCGGTCGCAGAGCGCGTCGGCCTCGTCGAGGTAGTGCGTGGTGAGGAAGACGGTCATCCCGCCGTCGCGCAGCCGCCGGATCTCGTCCCACATGTGCGCCCGGCTCTGCGGGTCGAGCCCGGTGGTCGGCTCGTCGAGAAACACCAGCCGCGGCCGGTGGATGATGCCGAGCGCGATGTCGACGCGGCGCCGCTGCCCGCCGGAGTACGTGCGGCAGGGACGGTCGGCGTACTCGGTCAGCTGGAACGCCTCCAGCGCGTCGGCCGCCCGCCGCCGCGCCTCCGCCTTGCTGAAGCCGTGCATGCGCGCGTGCAGGACGAGCTCCTCGCGGGCGGTGGAGTCCTCCCACGTGCTGCCGCCCTGCGCCACGTATCCCACCCGCACGCGCACCTGCGCCGGGTCGCCGAGCAGGTCGACGCCGGCGATCGTCGCCTCACCGCCGTCGGGCTGGATGAGCGTGGTGAGCATCTGGAGCGTGGTGGTCTTGCCAGCGCCATTCGGCCCGAGGAAGCCGAAGATCTCGCCCTCTTTGACGTCGAGGTCGACGCCGCGCACCGCCTCGACGACCGTGGCCTTGCGACCCCGACCGGACCGGTAGGACTTGCGCAGGCCTCTGGTCACAATCATGGCCCTCACTTTATGTGCCGGCTCTCGAAGTCCCGTGGAAGTGGGCTAAAGGCCGCTCCCGCCTTGTTCCGCAACGGGATACCGTGAGACCACTATGGACACCCTGCGAGAGATCGCCGGCATGCTGCGCGATGTCACCGGCGAGGACGAGCGGTGGGCCGCGGCGGTCACACCGGAGAGCCGGCTCGAAGACGACCTGCGGCTGGAGAGCGTGGAAGTGGCCGCGCTGGGCGAGGCGCTGCACGCGCGGTGGGGCGTCGACCTGCCGGCGTACCTCGCCGACCTCGACCTCGACCAGCTGGTCGACCTGAAGGTCGGCGACCTCGCGAGGCTGGTGCGCGCGTGAGCCGTTTCCTCTTCGTCGCGCCGCCGCTGGCCGGCCACGTGTACGCGGCCGGTGCCGTCGCGAGCGCGCTCGCCGAGCGGGGACACGACGTGGCCTGGGCCGGCCCGGAGACCACGCTGCGCCGCATGCTCGGCGACGGCATGACCGTGTACTCCACCGGCATGCGCCCGTACCGGGGGCAGCGCGACCGCGGCTTCCGGGCGGTGCGCTCGCTGTGGGAGGGCTTCGTGCTGCCATACGCGACGTTCACGCTGCCGGCCGTGGAGAAGGCACTCGCTGCCTTCGGCCCGGACGTGGTGGCCGCCGACCAGCACGCGCTCGCCGGCGCCGTGGCCGCGCACCGGCACGGCGTGCGCTGGGCCAGCCTCGCGCCGCAGTCGATGGAGCTGACCCGCCCCTTCCACGCACTGCCCAAAGTGGAGGAATGGATCCGGCGCGGCATCGACAACGCCGGTCTGTCCATCGGAGACGGCGCCGACCCGCGCTTTTCGCCGCACCTGGTGCTGGCGTTCACCAGTCGGGCACTGACCGGAGCGCACGACTTCCCGCCGCACTACGCGCTCGTCGGGCCGGCGCTCGGCACCCGTGCGGCCGCGCCGGACTTCCCGTGGGACGCCCTCGACCCGGCCCGGCGGGCGGTGCTCGTCACGATGGGCACGCTCGCCGAAGACGTGGCCCGCGACTTCTACCCCCGGATGGTCGGGGCGCTGCGGGCGCTGGAGGGCCGCGTCCAGGCGGTCGTCGCCGCGCCGCCGGGCGCCGTGCCCGACCCGCCGCCCGGCACGATCGTGCTGCCCCAGGTGCCCGTGCTGGCGCTGCTGCCCCGCCTCGCCGCGGTCGTCTGCCACGCCGGGCTCAACACGGTCTGCGAGGCGCTCGCCCACGGCGTGCCCCTCGTCGTCGCGCCCATCAAGCACGACCAGCCGGTCACCGCCGCCCAGGTGGTCGCGGCCGGCGCGGGGCTCCGGGTGCGGTTCGGCCGTTCCGGCGCGGACGAGCTCGCGGCCGCGCTCACGGCGGTGCTCGACGAGCCCGGCTACGCGGCCGCGGCCGGGCGGGTGCGGGATTCGTTCGCCGCGGCCGGGGGTGCCCCGGCCGCGGCGTCACACCTGGAACGGCTTGCCGCTAGCTCGTGACAGCGGCCGCGCGCGCACGCCGGCCGCCCAGGGTGGACCGCCCGCCACGAGGACGCTGGCGGGCGGCCCATCGGTCGCGACTCCCAGGGGTCAGCTCTTGACGACCGCCTGGATCGCCGCGACCAGCTGAGCGCGGCTGGGCTGCACCGCGAGGTCGAGCTCGGGAGCACAACCCACCACCACCGCCGCGTCCGGGCGGGTGACCCGCTTGGGCGGGGCCACCAGCCGCATCTCCTCGGCCGCGGTGGCGAGCACCTCGGCGCCCACGCCGCAGAACCGGTTGCCGTCGTCGAACACGACGAGCCGGCCGGTGCGCTCCACCGACGCGGCCAGGCCGGCCCAGTCGAACGGATGCAGCGAGCGCGGGTCGAACACCTCCACCGACACGTCCTCGGCCAGCTCGCCGGCGACCGCGAGCGCCTCGTGCACCAGGTGGCCGACCGCGAGGACGGTCACGTCGGTGCCGGAACGGCAGACCCGCCCCACGCCGAGCGGGATCGGCGCGAGGTCCACGTAGGACACGTCCTCGCGCAGGGCGAGGGCCGGCATCGGGCAGAAGACGACGACCGGGTCGTCGTCGCGGATCGCGGACAGGAAGAGGCCGTACGCGTCCGTCGGGGTCGCCGGGATCACCGTCTTCACGCCGAGGTGGGCGAAGACCCCGTACGGCTGGTCGGAGTGCTGTGCGCCCCAGCCCGGGCGCCAGCCGGTGCCCGGCAGCAGGTACGTCACCGGCACCGTCACCTGGCCGGCGCTCATCAGCCGAAACTTGTTGGCCTGGTTGGCGATCTGTTCCAGCACGAGCAGCAGCAGGAACGGAATCTGGTACTCCACCACCGGCCGCTTGCCACCCATCGCCGCGCCGGTGGCGAAGTTGGTGAAACCCTGCTCGGACAGGGGCGTCTCGAGCACCCGGTCGGGAAACCTGTCGAGCAGGCCGGTGGTGACGTTGTTGAGCGCGAACTTGATGTCCTCACCGAGCACGAAGACGTCGGGATCGCGCTCCATCTCGTCGGTGAGCGCCCGGTTGAGGGCCTTGGCGTACGACAGCTTAGGCATGCGAAACTCCCGCGCGGAGGCGTACCGGCGTGGCGTAGAGGTAGTCGAACGCGTCCGCCGGGTCCGGCCGCGGGCTCTCCAGCGCGAAGCGCACCGCCGCGTCGAGCACCTCCTCGATCTCCGCGTCGATCGCCTCGCGGAGGGGCAGTGGCACGCGGGCGGACTGGATGGCGAGCGGGTCGCGCTCCCGCCACCGGGCCACCTCGGCCTCTTCCCGGTAGGCCAGGCGCATCCGCCGCTCGAAGGTGTGGTGTCCCTCGTACCGGTAGGTGGTGAACTCCACCAGCGACGGCCCGCCGCCGCTCCGGGCCCGGTCCACCGCGGCGGCCATCGCGTCGTACACCACCTCGGCGTCCTGTCCGTCGACAGTAGACGCCGGGATGCCGAACGCCTCGGCCCGCCCGACGACCGAGCCGGCGATCGCGGCACCGGCCGGCAGGGTCGTGGCGTACCCGTTGTTCTCGCACACGAACACGACCGGCACCCGCCACAGCGAGGCGAGGTTGAACGACTCCAGCAGCGCGCCCTGGGTCACCGCACCGTCGCCGAAGACGCTCACCGCGATCCGGTCGCCGTCGCGGGCCAGCGCCCAGCCCAGACCGGTCGCGATCGCCGCGCCGTGGCCGACCGTTCCGCTCGCGCCCCAGATGCCGGCGGACAGGTCGGACGGGTGGAACGAGCCGGCCCGCCCGCGGTCGATGCCGCCGACCCGGCCGGTCAGCTCGGCGAGAAACCGGCCCGGGTCGCTCCCCCGGGCCAGGAAGTGGCCGTGGCCGCGGTGGTTGCTCAGCAGGGCGTCGTCGGGGCGCAGCGCGGCGCACACGCCGGCCGCGACACCCTCCTGCCCGATGCAGGGGTGGATGCCGCTGCCGATGTCGCCGGAGCGGACCAGGTCGATACACCGCTCCTCGAAGCGGCGGATCAGCCGCATCGTGCCGTACAAAGCCTCCGGAGCCGGGCGCTGAGCCTTCCACGCTCCGCCGCTCGGCGCTCGTCCGCCGTCGTGGTCAAGGCCCGTGGCCTCGCGGCTCCCGCTCACCCGTCAGACCGCCTTGATGGCGGCGAGGATGCCGTCCCAGAAGGCGTACCGGGCGGTGAGGGCGTGGTTGACCGTGTCGGCGGCCTCCCGCCACTTCGCCTCGTCGTCGCCGCAGAGGTCGGTGACCATCTGCATGGCCATCGGCGTGTGCTCCTCGCCGTCGACCTCGATGTGGCGCTCCAGGTAGTCGACGAACGTGTCCAGCTTCGCGCCGCGCTCCTTGACCGCCACCACCTGGGTGAACATGTCCGGGATCAGGTCCTCCCGGCCGAACGCGAACGCCGCCGCCTGGCAGTGCACCGGCGCGTCCTCGATAAAACCCCACGTCGCCCGCACGAACTCGGCCGCCGGGGCCGGCACGCCCGCGCTGTCGAGGGCCGCCTTCACGTGTACCCCCGAGCGGATCAGGTCGATGAACGCGCCCACCACCGAAGTGTCCGCACCCGACTCGACCATGCCCTCGACGTAGAGCTCGAAGTGGCTGATGAACCCGCCGTGCAGTTCGTCGCTCTCCTCGACCAGCACGATGTCGTTGATGAGCCGGCGGCTGCCGGGCGGGCCGGTGGGCACCCACGGCACGCGTACACAGGTGAGGTTGCGCTGGAGCGACTTGAGCAGCGACATGAAGTCCCACACCGCGAAGACGTGGTGCTCCATGAACGTGACGATCGCCGCCTGGCTGTCGAGGTTGGCGTAGAGCGGGTGGGTGACGACCCGGGCGCGGGCGTCGTCGACGGCGCTCTCCAGGCGGCTGATGCCAGGGTGCGTCTGACCCCAGTCGTATCGGGACATGCGGGACCTCCTAGACCTGAGACCGGAAGAGCACCGGGCAGAACTCGGGATCGCTGTAGTCGGGCGCGCCCTCGGCCGTCCGGCGGACGAAGTGGTCGTGGTTGTACAGCACCGGCGTGCCGTCCGACAGGGTGTGGTAGCGGTGGCGGTTGTCGCCGTCCTGTAGGTGCAGCGAGATCGCGCGGCGCGGCTGGCCGGACCGGTTGGCACCGCTGCCGTGGTACGTCCGGCAGTGGTGGAAGCTCATGTGTCCCTTGGGGATCACCATCGGCACGGTGCGCATCTCGGTGCCGTTGTAGCGGGCGTTCTCCCGGACCAGCTCGTCGAGCTCGGCCGCGTCGCGATCGGCGAAGTGCCGGGCGGTGCTGTCGCCGCCGCCGAACTCCTTCCACCGGTGGCTGCCGTCGACCATCGTGATGGTGCCCATCTCCTCGCCGCAGTCGTGAAACGGGATGAAGGCGGTCAGCATCCGGTCGGACGTGCAGGTCTGCCAGTAGTGCCGGTCGAAGTGCCAGGGCACGAGGTTGCTTGGCTCCTCCGGCCGCGGCGGCTTGTAGATGAGCGTGGCCTGGAAGAGGCGGATCTCGTCGGCGCGGGCCAGCCGCGCGGCCACCGCGCCCACGATCGGCTTGCGCAGGATCGCCGCGATCGGGTCGCTCTCGTAGTGGATGTAGTCGTTGTGCCGCTGCACCGCCCCATTGGACGGCTCCCAGTAGGCCAGTGTGGACGGTCGCTTGCCGAGCCGCCGGCTGCGGGCGCCGGCGTAGAACGCCTCGCTCTCCGCGACCAGCGCGTCGACCTCCGCGTCGGTGAAGAGCTTCTTGGACAGGTACCAGCCGTGCTCCTCGTACGACCGCACATCGGCCTCGGACGGTAGGAGGTCCTCCTCCACCGGGATCGTGGTAGTCATTTCGGTCCCTTCCGGACGGTCAAACCCGCGTCTCCGCGGCGGCCCGCGCCCGCTCCTTGGCCTCGTACAGGGCCCTGATGTTGTTGCTTCCGAACGTGAGCGCCCCGTGCCGCTCGATGAGCTCGAAGAAGAACGTGCGGCGTTCCACCGTGGACTCGGTGAAGATCTGGAACATCTCGCCCCAGTGGTCGCGGTCGACGAGGATGTTGCCGGCGCGCAGCGCCGCGACGGAGAGGCTGACCTCGCCGAGCCGCCGCTCGATCGCGTCGTAGTAGCTGCCGGGCGTCCTGAGGAAGCGCACGCCGCGGGCGCCGAGCGCGGCGACCGCACCGGCGATGTCGCGCGTGCTGAGCGCCAGGTGCTGCACGCCGGCGCCGCCGTTGGCGCGCAGGAAGTCGTCGAGCTGGCCCGGCTTGCGCGCCGGGTCGGGCGACACGATCGTGAACGTGACCTCGCCCGAGGCGCTCTGCACCACCTTGGAGTCCATCGCCTGGTCGCCGACCTCGACCCGCTCCTCGAAGATCTCCTTGAAGCCGAAGACCTCGGTGTAGAAGCGGACGGTCTCGTCGAGCGCGCCGCCGGCCACGCACAGCGCCGTGTGGTCGAGGATCTCCAGCATGTCCACATCGGATGGCGCCCCGGCTGGCAGCGGCTCGATGGCGCCCGGCAGGAACTCCTCGCCGCGCCGCTCGACGAACCGGTGCGCGAGCGCGCCGGGGCCGGAGACGTCTGCGGTCACCACGTCCGGTCCCCAGGACCGCGGCTCGGCGACCGATGTAGCGCCCCGGCTCAGCGCCTCCTCGTAGGCCTCGGCGGCGTCGGCCACGCGCAGGGCTATCCGGGCCACCCCGTCGCCGTGCCGCTCCACGTGGGCGGCGACCGGGTGTGCCGGGTCGGTGGCGGCGGTGACGAGCAGGCGGATGCCGCCCTGCCCGAGCAGGATGGTGCGCTGGCCGGGCAGGCCCGGCCCGCTCTCGCCGAGGCGGCGGAAGCCGTACGCCTCGACGAGTGGCCGGGCCGTCTCCTCCGCGTCGGTTACGTAGAACTCGACGTGGTCGACAATCGTCACGTCCATCATGGACCTCCGGGGTGGGCGAGCGCGAGGCTGACGTTGTGCCCGCCGAACGCGAACGAGTTGGAGAGCGCGACGCCGGCGGCCGCCTCGCGGGGTGCCTTGCGGACGTGGTCGAGGTCGCACTCGGGATCGGGGTCGTCGAGGTTGTGCGTCGGCGGCAGCACGCCGCGGCGCAGCGCGAGCGCCGTCGCGGCGGCTTCCACGGCGCCGGCGGCGGCGAGCAGGTGGCCGGTGACGCCCTTGACCGAGCTGACCGCGGGCGTGTGCGCGCCGAAGACGGCCCGGATCGCGCGGGCCTCGGCGGCGTCGCCGCGCTTGGTGCCGGTGCCGTGGGCGTTCACGTAGCCGACGTCGGCCGGTGCCAGCCCGGCGTCGGTGAGGGCCAGCCGCATGGCGGTCACGGCTCCGGTGCCGTCGGCCCGCGGCGCGGTCGGGTGGT
Source organism: Phytohabitans sp. LZ39 (assembly GCF_059359075.1). Taxonomy (NCBI): domain Bacteria; kingdom Bacillati; phylum Actinomycetota; class Actinomycetes; order Micromonosporales; family Micromonosporaceae; genus Phytohabitans; species Phytohabitans sp. LZ39. The sequence goes on from NZ_JCADBM010000043.1 coordinate 14,825, forward strand.
ACGCGTCGGTGGCCACACCCCAGCCGGCGACCTCCGCGTACGCGGGGCGGCCGCGGGCGGCGGCGTGCTCGGCGCGCTCCACGACGAGCACGCCCGCGCCTTCGCCGAGCACGAAGCCGTTGCGCCGCCGGTCGAACGGGCGGCTCGCCTCGGCCGGTGCGGCCCAGCCGCCGGCGAGCGCCCGCGAGTTGCGAAACGTCGTGGCGGCGGTGGGCAGCAGGGGTGCCTCGGCGCCGCCGCAGACCACCACGTCGGCGAGCCCGTCCCGGACGAGGCGCAGCGCCTCGGCGACCGCGTACGCCCCGGAGGCGCACGCCGTGGAGATGGTCGAGCTGTAGCCGCGCACGCCGTGCTTGATGGCGATCCGGGCGGTGGCCATGTTGGGCAGCATCCCGGCCAGCAGGTACGGGCTGACCGCGGTGTGGCCGCTCGCCTCCCGGGCCAGTGCCTCCGCCTCGAACATGCCCAGGCCGCCGAACGCGTTCGCCAGCACCACGGCGGTGCGTGCCGGGTCGGCGTCCCGCCCGACGGCGATGCCCGCGTCGGCGAGGGCGGTGTCGGCGGCGGCCATGGCGAGCACCACGAACCGGTCCACCCGCCGCGCCTCGGCGGGCGGGAGCACGGTGGCCGGGTCGACGTCCGGCGCGAACCCGGCCGCCTCGAGGATCCCGGCGAGCGGGTGGGTGTCCGCCGGCCGGCGAAGCCCGGACCGGCCGGCGCACACCCCGTCGAAGAACCCGGCGGCGTCGGCACCGAGCGGCGTGAGCAGCCCGATCCCGGTGATCACCGCACGGCGTCTCACCGCGCCACCCCGACGTCGTCGGCGGGACGGCTCGGTCCGGACGCCGCCGCGCCAACTCGCTCACTCACTTAACCGCACCGTCCAACGAGGACGCGCGGGCCGAGACGTCGGCCGCGAACTCGCCGAGCGTCATGATGGCCAGCCGTTCCATGTCCTCCTCGCCGAACTTCACGCCGTACGCGTCCTCGACGCGCAGGGCCAGCTCGGCGACGGCGAGGGAGTCGAGGTCGACGCCGGCCGGCCCGAAGACCGTGTCAGCGCCGGCACCGTCGACGTCGAAGTTCATCTGGCGCAGGGACTCGATGGTGAACGCGACCACGTCAGCGGACATCGGCGGCGCCTCCTTTCACGCGGTAGGTGACTCGTGTACGGGTATTGCCGGTCGAAGCGGCGGGGTTGGGAACGCCGCCGCGCGCAGGGCCGGTACGGCGCGGACGAGCTTGCCGGTGGCGGTGCGGGGCAGCCGCGGCACCAAGGTGAGCCGGCGCGGCCGCTTGTATCCGGCCAGCCGCCCGGCGAGCGCCTCCTTCAGCGCCGGCAGCCCGGCCGTGCCGGTGTCGTGCACGACGAACGCCTCGATCGCGCCGTCCCACGCGACCACGACCTCGACGACCCCGGGCAGCCCGGCGATGGCCTGCTCGACCTCGGTCAGGTCGACCTTGAGCCCGCCGACCGACACCTGCGAGTCGAGCCGGCCGCGGATGGTGACGAGCCCGGTCTCCGGGTCGACGTCGCCGGCGTCGCGGGTGTGCAGCCAGCCGTCGACCCAGCGGGTCGGGTCGCTCAGCCCCACGTACGGGCTGGCGCCGGCGGCGAGCAGGATCTCGCCGCCCTCCGCGCGCAGCGCCATGCCGGGTGCGGGCGCGAGCGCCGGCCGGTGCTGTCCAAAGAGGTCGGTCGCGATGACGCCGGCCTCGGTCATCCCGTACATGTTTCCCAGGGGTACGGGCCAGCGGGCGGCGAACGCCTCGCGGATGGAGGGGCGGACCAGCTCGCCGCCGACCGTCATCCGCTTGAGCTGCGGCAGCCGCCGGGACCGGTCGGCCGCGGCGAGGAACTCGATGTGGAACGGCACGCCGAGCACCGTGGCCGGCTCCGGGCCGGACGCCACCGCGTCGAGGATCGCGTCGGTGGACAGGAAGCTCGGCACGACGAGCGTGGCGCCGGTGTGCAGCCCGTAGAGTAGGCCGCCGACCAGGCCGAGCACGTGCACCGTCGAGGCGAGCAGCACGATCCGCTCGCCCGGCTCGGGTACGCCCTCGACGAGCCGGTAGCGCTCGACCTCGGAGACGAGACTGGCGGAGGTGCGGCCGATCACTTTGGACGGTCCGGTGGAGCCGGAGCTGAGCTGGAGCAGCGCGTGCGGCGTGCGCGCGGGCTGGCCCGGGTGCTCGGCGACGACGGGCGCACCGTCCGACATGGACACGACCAGCTGCGGCGCGATCCGGGCCAGGGCACCGTCGACCTCGTGCTGGGTGAGCCGGTGGTCGAGCAACGCCACCTGCGCGCCGACCGTCCAGGCGGCGAGCAGGCTTTCCGCGTACACGATGCCGGGTGGCAGCCGGAGTGCCACCGTGCCGCCCGCGCGCAGGCCCGCCGCGCGGAGGTCGGTGGCCCTTGCGGCGACGCGCCGCCGCAGCTCGCGGCGGGTGATCGGCGCGCCGAGGCGGAGGCACTCCTCGTCGTCGCGCCCGGCGAGCAGATAGGCGCCCACCCATTCCCCGTCGAATGGGTCGATACCGATGCCGGCCGGCACGCCAGGAAACACAATGGCCCCCATAGAAAGTATTCACGCCGCGCTTTTGCGAAGGGTTTTGGCGGCGATCGGGCCGAACGCTAACAGCGCCTTTCCAGGGGGGTCAACCATGCCGAAAGGCCGCCCGGCGGCGACTCTTCGCGATCGCCGACCTAAGCGGCCTTCCGGAAACTCTCCCAAGCTGCGAAAACGTGGCCGACATCATCGGCGGCCTGCTTACTGTTCGTATTAGCGATCCATTCGCGAGGCGACCGCCAGGCAAACCGCGAGAGGGGATCTTCCCAGGTTCTAGCGATAGTCGACGTGGTCGCGAGACGGCGATTGACGGGTGCGCGGCGACTTACCTGACGGTGATCTGGTCGAGTAGCTGCGCGAGCCCGTCGGTGCGGGGGGCGACCTCGAGTGCGGGGTCGTCACTGAGGATGGCCTGTTGAAGCAGGTGCAGCCGCTTGGAAGGCTCCAGACCGAGCTCTTCGGTCATGGTGTTGCGGAGCTGCTGGAAGACCCGCAGCGCCTCCTGCCTGCGGCCACTGCGGTGCAGGGCCACCATGAACTGGGCGTGCAGGTTTTCGTGGAGCCGGTGCTCCGCCATCATGCCGGCGAGGTCGGAGAGCACCTCTTGGTGGCGGCCCAGCCGCAGCCGGGCCTCGATGCCCTGCTCGACGGTCGTGAGCCGGGACTCCTCCAGCCGTTTGACCTGCGGTTGCAGGAGAGGGCCGGCCCGCACGTCGGTGAGTGCCGGACCGCGCCAGAGCGCCTGCGCCTGGGTGAGCCGCTCGGCCGCGAGGGCATTCTGGCCGGTGGCGAGCGCCTGGCGGCCCTCGCTGGAGAGCCGCTCGTAGCGCGCCAGGTCGAAGTCGTCGGAGATGCCGCGGAACAGGTATCCGCCGGGGGTGGTCACGAGGACGCTCTTGGCGACCTCGGACGCGGGGGTGGCCAGGGCGGCGCTGAACAGCTTGCGCAGGTGCAGCACGTACGTCTGGAGCGTGGTCAGGGCGCTGGCCGGGGGCTCGTGACCCCACAGCTCCTGGATCAGGGCGGTGACCGGCACGGTCTGGTTGGCTTGCAGCAGCAGCAGCGCGAGTACGGAGCGCGGCTTGGGTGCGGTGGGGGTAGCAGAGGAATCGCCACAGTTGAGCATCAATGGTCCAAGGACCCGTATTTCAAGGCCCCTTCCCATGACATAAGACATTGACATGGACCTCCGGGGGAAACGTGCGCGCGCTTGGGGTGATCAGCAATCTACCCGAGTGCGGGCACGTTTCTGCCAGAGTAGTGACCCCTCCATCCCGGAGAGTGGGCGGATTTGTTTGACTGATCGAGGAACTTGTGCCTAACCCGGCAGTGACGGGCATCGATCACCAATTGGTGAGCGCCACGAATATCCGGATTTAGCCCTCGATCACCAGTGATGGAGGCCTATGAGAGACGGCATCTGCACGTGCATTGTGGAATGCTTCCAGGGCAAGCGCTTACCCGGCCGTGCTGCCTGCGAGATGACGCTGCCGCATGAGGAACTTGCGCACCTTGCCGGTCGGTCCGACCACGATCTGGTCGTCCGGCACGGCCACGACCCTGCGCAATGTCGCGCCGGCCGCCGGGCCGAGCGCCTGGCGCACCGCGGCGGTCCGGTCGGTGTCCGGGTCCGCGCCGGCGTCCAGCATCAGCAGCACGTCGGTGACGACCCGCCCGCCCTCCCGCCCGGCCACGACCGTGCAGTCGCGCACGTCCGGGCACCGCACGAGGATCCGCTCCTCCGACTGCGCGGTGTAGAGCCAGTCGCCGCCGCCGAGGTCGACCGCGTCCACGGCCCGGTCCACGTGATAGTAGAAGCCCTCGGCGTCCCGGTACATGAGGTCACCGGTCAGGTAGTAGCCCTGGAAGCGGGTGCGGTAGGTGGTCACCGAGTCGTTCCAGTAGCCGGGCGCGAGCGTGGGCGACTTGAGACCCACGTGCCCGACCGCGCCGACCGGCACCTCCGCGCCGGTCTCCAGGTCGAGGAGGGCCACTTCGGCGAACGGGTACGGCCGGCCGACGCAGCGCCCGTAACGGTTGCTCTCGGCCGTGTGGGTGATGTGGAACGCCGAATGGCCCATCTCGGTCGATCCAATGCCGTCGATGAACCGCGAACCGGGCACACTAAGTGGACCGTCCGGTGTGTACCGCTGGTGACTGCCGACCGCGACGAGCCGCCGGATGTGCGCCTCGTGCGCCGAGTCGCCGGTGTTGAACCACACCTTGACCGAGTCGAGGTCGCGCGCGCCGAGGTCGTGGCGGGCCAGCTCGGCCCACGTCACCGCGAAGCCGAACACGCCGGTCGGCCGCCACCGCTCGATCGCGTCCAGCACGGCGGCTCCGCTGGAGGCGAAGTGTCCACCTTGGGCGGAGAGGTACAGCAGCTCGTACCGGTTGCAGAGCGCCTGGTTGACGGTGATGAGGCCGGCGGCGTGCGCGGCCGGCATGACCGACAGCTCGCGGACCGCGTGGCTCGGCCGCGGCTCGACCAGGCGCACCCGGCGGATCGCGGCGAAAAGGCTGGCGTGCGAGTGCACGACCGCCGCCGGCACCCGGGTGGTGCCCGAGGAGTGCGTGATGGCGACCGGGTCGTCGGCGTGGTGCCGGTAGTACGGCGGCGCCTGTGCCGGGTCGCCGGTGCCGGTCTCCGCGGGGTCGATGGTGGCCGTCCCCGCCAACGCCTGGCGGTGCGCCTCGTCCGCGATCACGTGCGACGCGCGCAGCCGCTCCACGAAGCCCGGCGCGACCTCGGCGGGCATGTTGCCGTTCATCAGCGCGGGGATCGCGCCGATCCGGGCCAGCGCGAAGAAGTTGAGGAACACGTCGGCGGCGGACGTGACGTACACGGCCACCGGGTCGCGCGGGCGGACGCCGTGCGCGTGCAGCCAGGCGGCCCGCGCGGCGGCCCGCTCCTCGAGCGTGCCGAGGGTCAGCGGCTCGTACGCCGGGCGCCCGTCGACCGGGGTATCGAACGTGATGCCCGGCCCGTCCGGGTCGGCGCCGTGCTCCCGAAGCTTCGGCAGCACATTGCCGGCACCCAGCTCCGGGTCGGCGACGAGGGCGGCACGGATTCTCGCTGAACGATCCCCGCGTTGCTTGCGGCCCGCGGTACGCGAGAACGCTGAGTTTGATGATTCGCTCGCAAGCTCGCTCATAGCTGTCCCCTTTAGCGGATGGTGCGCTGGAAGAGCCTGGTAGACCAGGTGATCGCGATGGCCGCCAGCACGGTGACGCCGACGAGCCCCTGCCAGATCTCGACGTCGCCGGCCCGGCCCTCGAAGAGGGAGCGCATGCCGTTGGTGACCCAGTAGAACGGGTTCCAGTCGGCGATCGCCTGGATCCACGCGGGCGCCAACGCGATCGGCAACAGCACGCCGGCGAGGAGCGCGACCGGCTGCGCCACGGTGTTCATCACCGGGCCCAGCGCGCCCTCCTTGCGCACGAGCAGCGTCACCGCGTACGACAGCGAGGTCGTCATCAGCGCGATGACGGCCAGCAGCAGGTACGCCAGCAACAGGTTGAGCACGCCGACGGAGAGCCCGAACGGCACCGCGATGACGGTGATGATGAGCGCCTGCACGAGCAGCGAGGCCACGTCGCGCAGCGCCCGGCCGAGCAGCAGCGCGGAGCGGCTCACCGGCGTCACCCGGGCCCGCTCGATGATGCCGGCGCGCAGCTCGGCGAGCAGGCCGAAGCCGGTGAAGAGGCCGCCGTACAGGCACATCACGACGAGCAGGCCGGGCACGTAGACGCGGTAGGCGTCGCCGTAGCTGTCCGCGCCCAGCGCCGGCTTGAGCATCGGCGCGAAGAGCACGAGGTAGGTGATCGGCTGAGCGAGGCCGAAGACGAGCCAGGTCCGGCTGCGCAGCATCAGGGACATCTGGCGCTGCCAGACCAGCCACGTGTCGCGGGCGAGTTTCACGGGTGGGACGGTATGGCCTTTCCTCGATGCGCAACAAGCGCCTTGACCGGACGTCAAGCCCACCACCGCTCGTACTTCGACCGGGAGTCAAGCTCCGTCTACTTAGACTCCTGCCGATGATGACCCATCGTGTTCCGGTGAGGTTCGAGGGCGACGGCAGCGGCGTCGAGGAGCTGTCGTGGGGCCAGCGTGAGCTGTGGGAGGCGATGCGCCGCCAGTTCACGTGGATGCCGATGGGATACGCGCTGCCGGTGCCGCCAGGGACCACAGTGGACGACATGGTCGCGCAGCTGCGGTTCATGATGGGCCGCTACCAGTCGATGCGCACCCGGGTGCGGCGCGACCCGGACGGCCACGACCGCCAGGTGGTCGCCGCGTCCGGCGAGATCGACCTGGAAATCGTGGACGCCTCGCCCGACGAGGATCCCGCGGCCGTCGCCGAGGCGGTGCGGCAGCGGTTCTGCGACGCCGACCACGACTTCGCCCGCGACTGGCCGGTGCGGATGGCGGTCGTGCGCCACCACGGCGTCGTCACCCACCAGGTCGTCATCGTCTGCCACCTGGTGACCGACGGCTTCGGCGCGATGGTCGTCATCCGCGAGATCGAAGACCGCGACCTGGTACACGGCCGCAGGCCCGTGCCGCCGGTCACCGCGACGGAGCCGATGGCGCAAGCCCGGTGGGAGGCCTCGCCGGCCGGGCGGCGCGAACTGGCCGCCGTGCTCCGGCGCTGGGAAGGGTTGCTGCGCACCATCCCGGCGCGCCGCTTTCCCGGCCCGGCCGACCCGCGCGAGCCGCGGCATTGGCAGGTGCGGCTCGACTCCCCCGCGACGCTGCTCGCCGTGCGGGTGATCCGCGCGCGCACCACAGTGGACAGCTCGTCGATCCTCCTCGCGCTCTTCGCCATCGCGCTCGCCCGGGTGACCGGCGCCGACCCGCTCGTGACCCGGGTGATCGCGCACAACCGTTTCCGGCGCGGGCTCGCCGAGACGGTCAGCCCGGTCACACACACCGGTCTGTGCGTCATCCCCTTGGGCGACACCACTTTCGACGAGGCGCTGGCCATGGTGCACCGCCGGGCGATGGCCGCTTACCGGTACGCGTACTACGACCCGCGCGACCTCGACGCGCTCGTCGCGCGGGTGGCCGCCGAGCGGGGCGAGGAGATCGACCTGTCCTGCTTCTTCAACGACCGCCGGCTCGCCACCCGCGACCTCACCGAGGCGCCGCCACCGGCGCCGGACGAGATCACAGCCGCGCTTGGCCGCAGCCGGCTGCGGTGGAGCCAGCAGGACAAGCCGGTCGAGCGGCTCTTCGCCACCATCAACGACGAGCCGGACACGCTCGACTACGAGGTCTTCGCGGACACCCACCACGTGGCACCCGCCGACATGGAGGCGTGCGTCCGCGGCATGGAGGCACTCGCGGTGACAGCGGCTTTCGATCCTTCGGTACGGGTTTTTCAGGGGGTGGCAGCATGATAAGCGTCTCCTTCAAGGCGGATCCGCCCGCGGACGACACCGTCGCCGAGCTTGCCTGGGGCCAGCGGGAGATCTGGACCGCGATGGTGCGCCAGGAGTGGTGGTTGCCGATCGGATACGCCCGCGCCGTGCCACCAGGCACCACAGTGGAGGATCTGGCGGACGAGGTGCGGTTCATGATGAGCCGCTACCCCACGCTCCGCACGACGCTGCGCCACGACGCGGCCGGCGAGGTCCGGCAGGTCGTCGCCGGCTCCGGCGAGATCGACGTCGAGATCGTCGACGCCGCCGACGACGAAGACCCGGCCGAGGTCGCCGACCGGGTCCGCCAGCGCTACTGGGACGGCGACTACGACCTCGTGCACGGCTGGCCGGTCTGGATCGGCATCGTCCGGCACCGGGGCGCGCCAAGCCACCTGGTGACCGTCATGACCCACCTGGTGCTCGACGCGTTCGGCGGCATGGTGATGCTGGAGGAGGCCGCGTCGCGACCCGCCGAGCCCACCGCCATGCCTCCCGTGGAGCAGGTGCGGTGGCAGTCGTCCCCCGCTGGCCAGCGGCAGAACACGGCTGCCCTGCGCCACTGGGAAAAGGTTCTCCGGACCATACCGTCCCGGCGCTTTCCGCACCGCCACGAGCCGCGCTCGCCGCGGCACTGGGAGGGCCAGTTCCGCTCCCCCGCCGCCCAGCTCGCGCTGCGCGTGCTCGCCGCACGCACCAAAGTGGACGCCTCACCGCTGCTGCTCGCCACCTGGGCCATCGCGATGGCGCGGGTGACCGGCGTCAACCCGGTCGCCGTCCAGGTGGTCGTCAACAACCGCTTCCGGCCCGGCCTCGCCCGCTCGATGAGCCCGCTCAGCCAGACTGGCATCTGCTCCATCGACCTCGCCGGCCTGAGCGTCGACGACGCGGTGCGGCTCACCGCCCGGCAGGCGATCGCCGCGTACAAGCACGCGTACTACAACCCGTCCGATGTGGACGAGCTGGTCGCGCGGCTGGGCGAGGAGCGTGGTGAGGAGTTCGACCTCGCCTGCTTCTTCAACGACCGCCGCATCGACGCGCGGGAGCAGGACGACGGACCGCCGCCCACACCCGAGGAGGTACGCGCGGCCCTGCCACACACCACGTTCACCTGGGGCAGGCGGCGGGACACCTCGTTCGAGCGGATGTTCACCCACGTGGAAAACGTGCCAGACGCGATGACGATCACCATCGCCGGCGACACCCACTACATGTCGCCGGGTGAGCTGGAGGCCGTGGTACGCGGGATGGAAGCGGTCGCGGTCGAGGCGGCGCTCGACCCGGCGGCGCGCACCGGGATATCCTCATGACCGCGCTGGAGGCCGTCGCGACGTACCTACCGGACCACCGGGTGCCGCTCGAAGAGCTGGCCGGCGAGCTCGACCTGACGCCCATGCAGGTGCGCCTGTTCCGCCGCTTCCACAAGCTCTCCGACGTGTGCCGGGCGCCCGGCGCCACGCCGCTCGACCTGCTGCTCGCCGCGGCGTCCAACCTGGACGAGCTGCCTGCCGTGCGGCACCGGGTGCGCTACGTGGTGTGGGCCCGCACGTTTCCGGTCGTGGTGCCCTACCCGCTCAACCCGCTGGACACGATGTGCCGGCTGCTGGGCCTGGACAACGCGGCCGCGTTCACGGTCACCCACCACGCCTGCGCCACCGGGCTGCTCGCGATCGACGTGGCCGGGCGGCTCCTGGCCGGGTCGCCCCCGGACTCGCTGGCCCTGGTGATGGCCGGGGAAAAGGCGTTCACGTACGACGCGCGGGTGGTGCCGGAGACCTCCGTCTTCGGCGAGGGCGCCTCCGCCTGCCTCGTGCGGCACGACGGCCCCCGCGACCGGCTGCTCGCGTACGCGGCCCACCAGCGCGGCGACTTCGACGACGAGGTCACCACGGACATCGGGCGGTTCCAGGAGGAGTTTCAGGCGTCGCTGATGGCCGCGGTGCGGTCCGCGGTCGAGCGGGCCGGGCTAGCCCTGGACGACATCACCCTGGTGCTGCCGCACAACGTCAACATCGTGGCCTGGCAGCGGCTGTGCCGGCGGATCGGCTATCGGGTCGACCGGGTGCTGCTCGACAACGTACCGCTCACCGCGCACGTCTTCTGCGCCGACGCGTTCGTCAACTACCGGACCGCCCGCGCGCGCGGGCTGCTGCGGCCCGGTGACCGCTACCTGGTCGTCGCCGCCGGGGCCGGGCGGGGCGCGACGTTCTCGGCGATGGTCTTCCAGCACTGAATCGATGGGGTGATACAGCCATGGAGCAGCTCGACACCGACCTGCGGCCGCGGGTGGTCGACAGCATCCGCATGTTGCTGCCGCGGGTGCTGCGCAAGGAGATGCCCGAGCCGACCGAGCAGAGCCGGCTCATGGAAGACCTCGGCATGAGCTCCTCCAGCACGCTGGAGCTGATGCTGGAGCTGGAGGAGGACCTCGCGCTGCAAATCGACGTCGAAGACATCGACCGCGACGACTTCGCGACGGTCGGCACGCTCGCCGACTTCGTCGTGCGGCACCTGATACCGGAAGAGTGAGCGATGCTGTGGTTGGCGCGTGCCGCCCGGCGGGTGTTCGACGAGCCCGCCGCCCGGACGGCGCACCCCGAGCACGAGGCGCGTTTCGCCGGCTATCTGGCCGACCTCGTGGAGCCGTACGGGCTCACACCGCACCCGCCGGCCGGCGGCCAGTCGTACGGTGAGATGGCCGCCGCGCTGATCGCCGACGTGGTGCGGCCGGACGAGCCGGTCGACCTGCTGGTGCTCGCGTTCGCCGTGCCGGACGTGCGTCCCGGCCGCGCCGCGGCCACCTACCTGAGCCACGTGTGCCCCGGCTCGCCGCTGGCGTTCGCGGTGTGCGACCAGGGCGTCGCGGCCGGGTTCACCGCCCTGCGGATCGCACAGTCCTATCCCGACTGCCGGCGCTCGCTCGTCATCGTCGTCGAGCAGGCCACGCTCCACTACGACCTGCCGGCACCCGCGCCCCTGCCGACCCGGCACGCCGGCGTGGCCCTGCTGTGCGGCGACTCAGGGGTGGCGCGGGTCTCGTCCGTCGTGGTCGGGCGGGGCGAGCCGGTGGCCGGCGACCTGGACCCACCACCCGGGCAGCCGCACACCGGCGTCTGGTGGGCGCTCGCCGGCGCGCTCGCCGACACCACGCCGCGGCGGGTGGTGGTGGCCGACCACGACCCGGTGCTCGGCTACGCCTGCTCATCCACTGTGGACTTCGGATCACCGGCACGGGACGGGGGTGGCACCGGTGTCCGAGTGGGACTGGGGGCGGCCTGAGGAGCTGTCCGCGCGCATGGACGGGTTCCTCGAGGAGAGCGCGACCTGCGACAAGCTGGAGGAGGTGGCGCGGCCCGTCTTCGACCGGCCACTGCTGCGCGACCTGGGCGTCACGGGCGTCGAGTTCGCCGCTTGGCGCAGCCGGCACCCGGCCGCGCTCGCCTCCGACGTGGTGCCGCTGCGCGCCCCGGACTCGACGGCGGCACCCGGACACATCTACCGGGTCGACGGCGAGGCCCTCTTCGCGGCGCTCGACATCTGCGAGCCACTTCCCTTCACAGACGGCGCCGTCGACTGGGTGTACGCCGAGCACCTCGTCGAGCACGTCTCGCTCGGCGCGGGCATCGGCTGGCTAGCCGAGGTGCGGCGGATCCTCGCGCCCGGCGGGGTGCTCCGGCTCACCACGCCAGACCTGGCGACCTATGTGGACGGTTACCGTGCGGGCAACCCGTTCTTCTCCCGCCACCGCGGCCGGATGCGCGCCGCCGGCCTCGGCCCGCCGATGCCGTCGCGCCGGGCGTTCATGTTCAACCAGCTCTTCTACCTGTACGGCCACCGCTGGCTGTACGACTTCGACGAGCTACGCCACGCGCTCGTCTCCGCGGGCTTTCCGGCGGACGGCGTGCGGCGGTGCTCCTTCCGCGAGGGCGAGCGGCCGGACGTCGCGGACCTCGACCGAGTCCTGCGCAACGACGAAAGCCTGTACGTCGAGGTGGTAAAACAGGACACATGACCTATCCACCACCTCTGTACACGGGCGAGAACGGCGAAATCACCGCCAGTTACCGCCCGGACGGCCACGAGCCCGACCTCACCTACCCGAAGACCGGCAACACCGTGCACTACCTGGCGACGCACAAGTCGACCGGCGGGCTGTTCGGCCTGTACCGCTGGGAGATGGGCCCGACGCCGAGCGGCCCGGACCCGCACTTCCACCGGTCCATCTCCGAGTCCTTCTACGTTCTCACCGGCACGATCCGCATCTACGACGGCAACAGGTGGATCGACTGCACGCCCGGAGACTTCGTGCACGTGCCCGCGGGGGGCGTACACGGATTCCGCAACGAGTCGGGCGAGCCGGCGTCGATGCTGCTGCACTTCGCGCCGGGCGCGCCGCGCGAGGGCTACTTCGAGGGGCTGCTCGACCTCGCCTCGAAGTCCGACGAGGAGAAGGCCGCCTTCTACCTCGAACACGACAACCACTGGCTCTGAGCGTCGCGCTGCTTCGACCCCTGAATCCCTTATTTGACAGAGATTTGAGCTACCGCGACGGACGTCGTGGTCCAGACCGCTGCGCGGGGCCCCCGGGGAAACGTGGAGCGCAGCGGAGCGTTTTCTTGGGGTGCATTTCCCGCGGCCTCACCCGTCCGCCTTTGGTCGCGCTCACCCCCGCGGCCAACCGGCGGGGAGGAAAGGGAGCGGGGTGATGGAACTCGCGCCAGGCGGCGGTCCCGACCCCGGCTGGTTAGCCTGCGGGCTTGTCCTGCGGAGGGGGTGGCCACTCCAGGGAAGCAGAGCAAATGCATCCCGCGCGCCCCTACCCAGCCGGGGGCTGTAAGGCCCGGCGCAGCCGCCGGGGTGAGCGTGACCAGCGGCGGAAGGGTGAGGCCGCGGGAGCAACGGCACGGACCACGACGGACGTCGCGGTAGCTCAAAATTGCTCTAATGGATCGGGTCATGGCTGTTGGAGTAGCCGAGCGTCGTACCAGGTGACCCGCCGCGGTTTCAGGCGCGTTCGCGGGCGCGCTGGGTGAGCACGACGCACGCCAGCACCACCACCGCGGCCGCGATGGAGGCGGGGGTTACGGCCTCGCCGAGCAGCAGCGCGGACCAGGCGAGGGTGAGCACCGGCTGGGCGAGCTGGATCTGGCCGACCTGCGCGATGCCGCCGCGCGCGAGGCCCGCGTACCAGGCGAAGAAGCCCAGAAACATGGAGACCGCGGTGACGTAGCCGAACGCGGACCACGCGTCGACGTCCGCCCGCGGCGGATGGGCCGCGGCGGCGACGGCAGTCACGGGCACCGTGACGGGCAGCGAGAGCAGCAACGCCCAGCAGATCGTGCGGGCACCACCCAGCGCGCGGGCGAGCGCACCGCCCTCGGCGTACCCGAGGCCGCAGAGCACGACCGCGGCGAGGAGGAACAGGTCCGCCACGGTCAGGGCGCCGCGCACCGCACCGCTGGCGCCGAGGAAGGCGAGCACCGCCAGCAGCCCGCCCGCGCTCGCCACCCAAAAGAGCGGCGGTGGGCGCTCACCGGCCCGCAGCACCGCGAACACGGCGGTCATCGCGGGCAGCACGGTGATGACGACCGCGCCGTGCGCGGAGGTCTGCGTGGTCAGCGCCAGCGACGTGAACAGCGGGAACCCCACGACCACCCCGGCCGCCACGATCCACAGCCGCCGCCACTGCTCGGGCGTGGGTCGCGGGGCGCCGGTGAGGCGCAGGTACGCCCAGGCCAGCAGGCCCGCGCCGACCGCACGCCCGAAGGCCACGAACCACGGGTCGAGCTGCTGCACGGCGACGCGGGTGGCGGGCAGCGACATGCTGAAGGCGAGCACGCCCAGCGCGCCGAGGGCGAGGCCGGTGACCCGGTCCGCCGTTACCGTGGTCGCGGCAGTAGCGCTACTCTTGGCCGTCATGAGTGACGGTAACGCAGCCGCTCGCGTTATCCAAGATCTGCGCAAGCTGGTCGCCGCCGCGGCGCCCGGCACCCGGCTGCCGTCGGTCCGCGAGCTGACCGCGCGCCACCAGGCCTCGCCGGTGACCGTCGCCGAGGCGATCCGGCAGCTGGTGGCGCAGGGCCTGATCGAGGCACGGCCGGGCAAGGGCACGTTCGTGGCCACCCCGCCGGACGAGCGGCGCGCGCCCGACCTGTCGTGGCAGACCGTCGCGCTCGGCCCCCGCCGGCCGGGCGAGGACGAGATGCAGGCGTTACTGGCGTTACCGCCGGCGGGTGCCATCCCGCTCTCCGGTGGTTACCTCGACGCGGACCTTCAGCCCACCGCCGCACTCGGCGCCGCGCTCGCCCGCGCCGCCCGGCAGCCCGCCTCGTGGCAGCGCGGACCGGTCGAGGGGCGCGCGGACCTGCGCGCGTGGTTCGCCCGCGAGGCCGGCGGCGGCCTCCGCGCCGACGACATGGTGATCTGCCCGGGCGGCCAGGCCGGCCTCTCGTCCGCGCTGCGCGCGCTCACCACGCCCGGCGACACCCTGCTCGTCGAGTCGCCCACCTACCTGGGCGCGCTCGCCGCGGCACGGGCGTCCGGCCTGCGGGTGGTGCCGGTGCCGGCCGACGCCGACGGGGTGCGGCCCGACCAGCTCGCCGCCGCGTTCGCCCGCACCGGCGCCCGTCTCTTCTACTGCCAGCCGCTCCACGCCAACCCGCACGGCGCCACGCTGGCGGGCCACCGCCGGGAGCAGGTCGCCGGTGCGGTACGCGAGGCCGGCGCCTTCCTGATCGAAGACGACTACGCCCGCGACCTCACCATCGACGGCGAACCCCCACCCCCGCTGGCCGCCGACGACCCCGACGGCCACGTCATCTACCTGCGCTCCCTGACCAAGTCGGCCGCCCCCGGCCTGCGCGTCGCCGCCATCGGCGCCCGCGGCCCGGCCGGCGCGCGGCTGCGGGCCGCCCGCCTGCTCGACGACCTCTTCGTCTCGGGACCGCTCCAGCAGGCCACGCTGGAAGTCGTCACCGCACCGGGCTGGTCCCGCCACCGCCGCGCCCTGCGCACCGCGCTCCGCGACCGGCGCGCGGCACTGCTGACCGCCCTGCGCCGCCACCTGCCGGAGCTGGCCCAGCAGGCCGTCCCGCGCGGCGGCCTACACCTGTGGATCCGCCTCCCCGATGGCACGGACGACGTCGCGGTGGCCACCGCCGCGGCCGCCGAGGGCGTCATCGTCTTCCCCGGCCGTCCCTGGTACGCCGCCGAACCCGCGGGCCCCCACCTCCGCCTCACCTACGCCGCCGCCCCACCCGACCTCATGGACGAGGCCGTCGGCCGCCTGGCCCGCTGTTTATGACCGCGCGGCGGTGACGGGATCGGGGTGGGATCGGCGGCAGACTGTCGGGATGGGCGAGATCGTGACGGTGGCCGACCTCGACTACTACGTGGTCATGGAGGGCGGCGGGCGGGCCGCGGCCGTGGTGGTGGAGGAGTTCGTCCTGGCCGGCGACCACACCGCCGCCGGGCTGGCGAGCGCCACCTGGACGGCGGCCGGCTGGCGGCCGTCGTTGAGCATGCGGATGCGGTCGGACGCGGGCCTGCGGGCGCGGGTGACGTTCGCCTCGCGTGCCGGGGCGGCGGAGGCGTTTCGGGTGCTGGGTGGGGGTGAGCTGCCGGGCGAGGCTGAGTTGCGACGCCAGCTGCGTGACTACGAGCCGTTGAACACCGCGCCGCCGCTCCGGCTGGGCCTCACCGACGCGCCGTACTACCGCATCCTCTTCGCGGGGGAGCCGAGAGACGACGCCGCGCATCCAGGCCTGCGGCGGATCGGCAACGGGTTGGCGTGGTGTGTCGACATCTCCGCGCCCGAGGGTGCCAACATGGGGCGGCCGCTGCGGGAGGCGCGCGACGCGATGCGGCGCAACGGGCTGATCCCGGTCACGATCGAGCGCTTCTACTGACGCTCAGCCTCGCTTGCGGGGTACGTGGCGGCGGTAGGCGCTGACCGTCGGGTCGTCGGCGATCCAGAAGCGCCACTCGCGGTCGTGGGCGCCGGTCACGCCGACGCGCGGGCCGGCGGCGATCCGCGACTCGGGCACCGGGGTGCGCGGCGGGCGGAGCCGGACCGGGGAGTCGGCGGCGAGCAGGTCGGCGCCGTAGGCGGTGCCGTCGATGCCGAGTGCCTGGCACAGCCTCGCCGGGCCGCGGGCCAGGTCGCGCTCCACTGTGGATCGGCGCCGCACGGCGGCCTCGTCCAGCCCGGCGACGACGGCACCGGCGCGCAGCAGCACCGCCGAGGCCTCACCCTCGACGCCGGTGACCACGTTGGCGCACCAGTGCATGCCGTAGGTGAAGTACACGTAGAGGAAGCCCGCCGGGCCGAACATGACGGCGTTGCGCGGTGTGCGGCCGCGGTGGGCGTGCGAGGCCGGGTCGCCGGCGGTGCCCGCGTAGGCCTCGACCTCGGTGACGCGGACCGTGACGCCGCCGGCGGTCAGCTCGCACCCCAGCAGGCCGCGCGCCGCCGGGAGCACCGGGCCGGCGAGCAGGTCGCGCAGCGGGTTCAGCGGGGTACGACGTGCGCGGTCGCCCATTCCCGCCATCCGTCCAGCTTGTCCACAGCGGACGCCAGCTGGTCGGCGACCGGGCCGGGACCGGTGGAGCCGGGCGTGATCCGCGCGGCGAGCGCGGAGCGCACCGACAGCACGTCGCGCACGCTGGGGTCCAAATAGGAGCTGACCAGCGCCAGGTCTTCGTCGCTGACCTCGTCGAGCGCGCACTCGCGGGCCACGCAGAGTGCCACCAGGCGGCCGGTCACCTCGTGCGCCTCGCGGAACGGCACGCCCTTGCGCACCAGCCAGTCGGCGACCTCGGTGGCCAGCGTGTACCCCACGGGTGCGGCGGCGACGAGGCGGTCGACCCGTACCGTCATCGTGGAGATCATGCCGGCGAGGGCCGGCAGCACCAGCTCCAGGGTGTCCACCGCGTCGAAGACGGGCTCTTTGTCCTCCTGCATGTCGCGGTCGTAGGTGAGCGGCAGGCCCTTGAGCATGGTGAGCACCGTGACGAGGCCGCCGATCAGACGGCCGGCCTTGCCGCGGGCCAGCTCGGCGATGTCCGCGTTCTTCTTCTGCGGCATGATGGACGACCCGGTGGCGAAGCCGTCGTCGAGCTCGACCCAGCCGAACTCCTGCGACGTCCACAGCACCACCTCCTCGCCCAGCCGGGAGAGGTGCACGCCGACCAGCGCGGTGACGAAGAGGAACTCGGCCACGAAGTCGCGGTCGGCGACCGCGTCCATCGAGTTGGCGGCGGGGGCGGTAAAGCCGAGCTCCTTGGCCACGCCGGCCGGGTCGAGCGGCAGCGACGAGCCGGCCAGCGCGCCGGCGCCGAGCGGGCTGATCGCCGCGCGGGCGTCCCAGTCGCGCAGCCGCTCTAGGTCGCGCAACAGCGGCTGTACGTGCGCGAGCAGCCAGTGCCCGAACGTCACCGGCTGCGCGTGCTGCACGTGCGTCATGCCCGGGGCGGGCGTGTCGACGTGCCGCTCGGCCTGCTCGACCAGCGCGTCGGCGAGCTGCACCAGGTTGGTGGCCACGCCGCGCGCGTGGTCGCGCAGGTAGAGCCGCAGGTCGGTGGCGACCTGGTCGTTGCGGGAACGGCCGGCGCGCAGCTTGCCGCCGAGGGTGCCGAGCCGTTCGAGCAGGCCGCGTTCGAGCGCGGTGTGCACGTCCTCGTCGTCGACCGTCGGACGGAACGCCCCGGAGGCGCAGGCGGCCTCCAGGTCGTCGAGGGCGGCGAGCATCTGGCCCAGCTCGTCGGCGTCGAGCAGCCCCGCCCCGGACAGCACGCGGGCGTGCGCGCGGGAGGCGGCTATGTCGTACGGCGCGAGGCGCCAGTCGAACTGGACGCTGACGGAGAGCCGGGCCAGAGCCTCGGCGGGGCCGCCGGCGAAGCGGCCGCCCCAGAGAGAGGTACGAGAAGACACAACCAGCTACCGTAGCCGGGCGTCCCGAGCCGCCGCGATCCGGCTTGGCAGGCCCCACAGCTGCACGAAGCCCTTGGCCAGCGACTGGTCGAACGTGTCGCCCGTGTCGTAGGTGGCGAGGTTGAAGTCGTACAGGCTGGCCTCGGAGCGCCGGCCGGTGACCACCGCGCGGCCGCCGTGCAGCGTCAGCCGGATGTCGCCGGAGACGTACTTCTGGGTGTCGGCCACGAACGCGTCGAGCGCGTACTTGAGCGGCGAGAACCACAGGCCGTCGTAGACGAGCTCGGCCCACCGCTGGTCGACGCCCTTCTTGAACCGGGCCACGTCGCGCTCGACGGTCACCGCCTCCAGCTCCTGGTGGGCGGTGATCAGCGCGATCGCGCCGGGCGCCTCGTACACCTCGCGGCTCTTGATGCCGACGAGCCGGTCCTCGACCATGTCGAGCCGGCCGACGCCCTGTGCCCCGGCCCGCCGGTTGAGCTCGGCGATGGCCTGGAACGGCGTGACGGTCTCGCCGTCGATCGCCACCGGCACGCCCGCCTCGAACGTGATCACGACCTCGTCGGCGTCGCGCGGCTCGGCCGGGTCGGCGGTGTACTCGTACAGGTCCTCGATCGGCGCGTTCCAGATGTCCTCGAGGAAGCCGGTCTCGACCGCGCGGCCCCACAGGTTCTGGTCGATCGAGTACGGCGACTTGTGGCTGACGTCGATCGGCAGGCCCTTCTCCTCGGCGAGGGCGATGGCCTTGTCCCGCGTCCACGCGAAGTCGCGGGCCGGCGCGACGATCTTCAGGTCGGGCGCGAGCGCGCCGATGCCGACCTCGAACCGCACCTGGTCGTTGCCCTTGCCGGTGCAGCCGTGCGAGACGACCGTGCCGCCGTGCCGCTTCGCGGCCTCGACGAGGTGCTTGACGATCAGCGGGCGGCTGAGCGACGAGAGCAGCGGGTAGCGGTCCATGTAGAGCGCGTTGGACTTCACCGCCGGCAGGCAGTACTCGGCGGCGAACTCGTCCTTCGCGTCGATGACCTCGGACTCGACGGCGCCGCAGTCGAGCGCGCGCTGGCGGATGACGGCCATGTCCTCGCCGCCCTGCCCGAGGTCGACCGCCACCGCGATCACCTCGGCGCCCACCTTGTCCGCCAAGTACGGGATGGCGACCGACGTGTCCAGGCCGCCGGAGTACGCCAGAACGACGCGCTCAGTCATGAGTGATCTCCTTGGTTGTTCTCGTCGCGCCCAGCCCAGGCGCTCAGCTTTTCGGCGAGGTCAGCGCCGGTCAGTGGCTCGCGGGCCACCACGAAGATGGTGTCGTCACCGGCGATCGTGCCGACGACCTCCGGCAGGCCGGCCCGGTCGAGCGCGCTGGCCAGAAACTGCGCGGCACCCGGCGGGGTGCGCAGCACGGCCAGGTTGCCGCTCGCGTCGGTGCCGGTGAGCAGCTCGCGCAGCAGCCGCACGAGGCGGGCCGGCGCCTGCTCGGCCGGGCGGGGACGGGGCAGCCCGTCCTCCGGGATCACGTAGACGCCGGGGCCGCCGTCGCCGCCGCGCACCTTGTACGCGCCCAGCTCCTCCAGGTCGCGGGAGAGCGTGGCCTGGGTGACCTGCACGCCGTCCGCGCCGAGCAGCTCGGCAAGCTCGGTCTGCGAGCGCACGCCGCGTTCCCGGATGAGGTCGACGATCCGCGCGTGGCGCGCGGTGCGTGTGCCCGGGCCGGTCATTGGTCCAGCAACCATGTCAGGAGCGCTTTCTGGGCGTGCAGGCGGTTTTCGGCCTGGTCGAAGACGGCGCTCTGCGCGCCGTCGAGCACGTCGTCGGTGATCTCCTCGCCGCGGTGCGCGGGCAGGCAGTGCAGCACGACCGCGCCGGGCGCGGCCGCCGCGAGGAGGTCCTTGTTGATCTGGTACGGCCAGAAGGGGGTACGCCGGTCGCGGCCGTCCGCCTCCTGCCCCATCGAGGTCCACGTGTCGGTGGCCACCACGTCAGCGCCGTCGACCGCCTCCCGCGGGTCGCGCAGCACCTGGGTCGAGCCGCCGGTCCACGCGGCGATCTCGTCGGCCCGCGCGACGACCACGGGTGACGGGTCGTGCCCTGGTGGGCCGGCGACCCGCACGTGCATGCCGGCGGTGGCCCCGGCGAGCAGGTACGAGTGGGCCATGTTGTTAGCGGCGTCGCCGACGTACGCGAGCGTGCGGCCGGCCGTGCCACCGCACCGCTCCCGGACGGTGAGCAGGTCGGCGAGGAGCTGGCAAGGGTGGAAGCCGTCGGTGAGCGCGTTGACCACGGGCACGGTGGCGCCGGCCGCGACCTCGGCGATCCGGTCGTCGCCGAACGTGCGCATGACGATCGCGGAGACGTACCGGGAGAGCACCTTCGCGGCGTCGCCGAGCGTCTCGCCCCGGCCGAAGTGCGTGCCCTGCGTGTCGACGACGATCGGGTTGCCGCCCAGGTCCGCGATGCCGACGTCGAACGAGAAGCGGGTGCGCAGGCTCTGCTTGTCGAAGAGCACCGCCACCGACTTCGGACCGGCGAGCGGGGTGTAGGCGAAGCGGTCCGCCTTCATCGCGGCGGCCAGGTCGAGCACGGTGGACTGCTCGGCCGGCGTGAGGTCGTCATCCCGAAGGAAATGGCGCGTCATGACGCCGCGTCCAGTGCGGTCGGCAGGGCGGCGAGGAACGCGTCGACCTGGTCGGCGGTGAGGATCAGCGGCGGCGCGAGCCGGATGACGTCGGCCTGCACCGGGTTGGTCAGGAAGCCGTGGTCGCGCAGCACGCCGGCGACGGCGCCGGAGGCGGGCGCGTTGAGCACCACGCCGAGGAGCAGGCCGGCACCGCGCACCTCGCGCACCAGTGGGTGGCCGAGCGCCTCCACACCCCGCCGGATCCGCTCCCCCACCCGCTTGACGTGGTCGAGCAGGCCCTCGTTGGCGATCGTCGAGATGACCGCGAGCGCGGCGGCGCAGCTGATCGGGTTGCCGCCGAACGTACTGCCGTGGCTGCCCGGCCCGAACAGGTCTGCCGCGCCGCCGAACGCCAGGCAGGCGCCGATCGGCAGCCCTCCCCCGAGCCCCTTGGCGAGCGTGACGACGTCGGGCTCGATGCCCTCGGCCTGGTGGGCGAACCAGTGCCCGGTGCGCCCGACGCCGGTCTGCACCTCGTCGAGCGCCAGCAGCGCGCCCCGGGCCGCGGTGATCTCGCGGGCCGCGGCGAGGTAGCCGGCCGGGGGCACCACGACGCCGCCCTCGCCCTGGATCGGCTCGAGGATCACCAGCGCGGTGTCGGTGGTGACGGCGGCGTCGAGGGCGGCCACGTCGCCGTACGGCACGTGGGTGACGTCGCCGGGCAGCGGGCGGAACGGGTCGGCCTTGGCCGGCTGCCCGGTCAGCGCGAGGCTGCCCATCGTGCGGCCGTGGAAGCCGCCCTTGGTGGCGACCGCGCCGGTGCGCCCGGTCAGCCGGGAGAGCTTGAACGCCGCCTCGACCGCCTCCGCGCCGGAGTTGCCGAAGAACACCCGGCCCTGCCGCCCGGCGAGGGCCAGCAGCAGCTCGGCCAGGGCCACCGGCGGCTCGGCGACGAAGAGGTTGGAGACGTGGCCGAGCGTGCCGATCTGCTTGGAGACGGCGGCCACGACGGCCGGGTGGGCGTGGCCGAGCACGTTGACCGCGATGCCGCCGAGCAGGTCCACGTAGGAGCGACCTGTCTCGTCCCACACCACGGCGCCCTCGCCGCGCACCAGCGCCAGCGGCGGCGTGCCGTAGTTGTCCATCATGGACTGTGACCAGCGGTCGACGAGACTCGTCATGAGGGGATCACCATCGTTCCGAAACCTTCCGAGGTGAAGACTTCCAGCAGGATGGAGTGGGCCATCCGCCCGTCGACGACGTGGGCGGCCGGCACGCCACCCCGCACCGCCCGCAGGCAGGCCTCCATCTTCGGCACCATGCCGGACTCCAGCCGCGGCAGCAGCGCGGCGAGGTCGGTCGTGGTGATCTGTCGGACCAGGCTCGTCGTGTCCGGCCAGTCGGTGTAGAGGCCGGCCACGTCGGTGAGCACGACCAGCTTGCGCGCGCCGAGCGCCACGGCGAGGGCGGAGGCGGCGGTGTCGGCGTTGAGGTTGTGCAGCACGCCGTCGGCGTCCGGCGCGACGGAGGAGATGACCGGGATGCGGCCGGCGGCGATGAGGTCGGTGACCGAGGAGACGTTGACGTGCTCGACGTCGCCCACCTGCCCCACGTCGACCGCCTGGCCGTCCACATAGGCCGGACGCCGCACGGCGGTGAAGAGGCGGGCGTCCTCACCGGACAGTCCGACGGCGAACGGGCCGTACTCGTTGACGAGCCCGACAAGCTCGCGCCCGACCTGGCCGACGAGCACCATCCGCACGACGTCCATCGCCTCCGGCGTGGTGACCCGCAGGCCGCCGCGGAACTCGCTCGCGATGCCCAGCCGCCCCAGCATCGCCGAGATCTGCGGGCCGCCGCCGTGCACGACGACCGGCTTGAGCCCCGCGTACCGCAGGAAGACCATGTCGGCCGCGAACGCCTTCTTGAGCTCGGGGTCGATCATCGCGTTGCCGCCGTACTTGACCACGACCGTGGCGCCGTGGAAGCGGGCCAGCCACGGCAGCGCCTCGATGAGAGTGGCGGCCTTCTCCTGCGCGGTGATGAGTGTGTCGGTCATGTGGAGTAGGCCGAGTTCTCGTGCACGTACGCGTGGGAGAGGTCGTTGGTCCAAATGGTGGCCTCGTCGGCGCCGGCGTGCAGGTCGATCCGGATCGTCACCGCCCGGCCGGAGAGGTCCACAGTGGAGCGGTCATCGGCCGCCGCGCCGCCCTTGCACACCCACACGCCGTTGACCGCGACGTCGAGCGCGTCCGGCTCGAAGGCGGCGGCGGTGGTGCCGACCGCGGCGAGGATGCGGCCCCAGTTGGGGTCGTTGCCGAAGAGGGCGGTCTTGACAAGGTTGTTGCGGGCGACCGAGCGGCCCACCTCGACCGCGTCGTCCTCGCTGGCCGCGCCGACCACCTCGATGGCGACGTCCTTGGTGGCGCCCTCGGCGTCGGAGAGCAGCTGCTGGGCCAGGTCGTGGCAGGCCGCGGCGACCGCGGCGGCCAGCTCCCCCGGCGCCGGCTCGACGCCGGAGGCGCCGCTGGCCAGGAGCAGCACGGTGTCGTTCGTCGACATGCAGCCGTCGGAGTCGACCCGGTCGAACGAGACCCGGGTGGCCGCCCGCAGCGCCGCGTCGAGCACCTCCGGGCCGGCGACCGCGTCGGTGGTGAGCACGCACAGCATGGTGGCCATGCCGGGGGCGAGCATGCCGGCGCCCTTGGCCATGCCGCCGACGCTCCAGCCGCCCTTCTCCACCACGACCGTCTTCGGCCGGGTGTCGGTCGTCATGATCGCCTCCGCCGCGGCCGGCCCGCCGTCGAAGGCCAGCGCGCCGGCGGCGGCGTCGACACCGAGGAGCAGCTTGTCCATCGGCAGCAGCTCGCCGATCAGCCCGGTGGAGCAGACCGCGACGTCGCCCGCGCCGATGCCGCCGAGGGCCGCGGCGGCGTGCTCGGCCGTGGTGTGGGTGTCCTGGAAGCCCTGCGGCCCGGTGCAGGCGTTGGCCCCGCCGGAGTTGAGCACGACGGCCCGGACCACGCCGGCGCGGAGCACCTGCTGGCTCCAAAGCACCGGTGCCGCCTTGACCCGGTTGGCCGTGAAGACGCCGGCGGCGGCCGACCCCGGCCCGTCGTTGACCACGAGGGCGACGTCGAGCCCGCTCGACTTGAGCCCGGCGGCGACACCCGCGGCCCGGAAGCCCTTGGGCGCGGTGACGCTCACGGCGCGACCCGCTTCGTCACGGCCGGGTCGGTCGCGCGGGCGGTCACGGTGCGACCCCGTGCATCGGCAGGCCCATCGTCTCGGGTAGGCCGAGCATCAGGTTGGCGCACTGCACGCCCTGGGCGGCGGCGCCCTTGCCGAGGTTGTCGAGCGCGCTGCTGACGATCACCCGGCCGGAGTCGACGTCGGTCGTGGCCTGGAGGTGGCACGCGTTGGACCCGAGCGTCGCGGCCGTGTGCGGCCAGGCCCCCTCGGGCAGCACGTGCACGAAGGGCGCGTCCGCGTACGCCTCGGCGAGCACCTGGCGCGCGTCGCCTTTCGACGCCGGCGTCGCGGTTACGGTGGCGAGGATCCCGCGCGGCATCGGCGCGAGCACCGGCGTGAACGACAGGCTCCGCGCCCCGGTCGCCTGCTTGATCTCCGGAACGTGCTGGTGCCGGCCCACCTTGTAGGGCGTCAGGTCGCCCATCACCTCGCTGCCGAGCAGGTGGGCCTTGGCGCCCCGCCCCGCACCGGAGGTGCCCGAGGCGGCCACCACCACGACGTCGTCGGCCGAGACCGCGCCCGCCGTGATCAGCGGGGCGAGCGCCAGCGAGATCGTCGTGGCGTAGCAGCCGGGCGCGGCCACCCGGGTGGCGGTCGAGATCTCGCCCCTTTGCCCGGGCAGCTCGGGCAGCCCGTAGGTCCAGGCGCCGGCGTGCTCGCCACCGTAGTAGCGCACCCACGCGTCAGGATCGCGCAGGCGGTGGTCGGCCCCGAGGTCGACCACCTTGACGCCACTGGGGAGGGCGGCGGCGAGCGCGCCCGACTCGCCATGCGGGAGCGCGAGGAAGACCAGGTCGGCGTCCGCGAGCGCCTCCGGACCGGTGGCACCGAGCGTGATGTCGAGGCCGGTCAGGTGCGGGTGCACCACGGCGAGCGGCGAGCCCGCCTGGCTGTGCGCGGTCGCGGCGACGAGGTCGAGCTCCGGATGGCCGGCGATCAGGCGCAGCAGCTCGCCACCGGCGTAGCCACTCGCCCCCGCCACCGCAACCCGGATCCCCATGACAACCTCCGCATGTCTATGCAGAGCACGGTATCAGCTTGCCGTCGACGCCTGCAAGGTCATGCAGCGGAGTGAATAGTGAGTCAGCTCTCCAGCGGCAGGCGGCGCAGACCCAGGCGCAGGGCGAGGCCCAGCAGCACGCCCGCGGCGCAGTCGGTGATCCAGTGGTAGCCCAGGTAGGTCACGGCGACGAAGACGGTCACCACGGGCACGACGAGCAGCGCGCGACGGAGCCGCCCCGGCAGGGGGCGGCGCAGCGCCCGCTGCGCGAGGGCCACCAGGACGGGGTACCAGATCAGCGTGTTCACCACGTGCCCCGAGGGGTACGACCAGCCGGCGTCGTGGGTGAAGAGCTGGACCGCGTCGGGCCAGGGCGCGTGCGGGGCGGAGCGGTCGGTCAGGATCTTGAGCGGCACCACCACGACGTAGCTGGCCGCGGCCGTGACCAGCACGAGGAGTACCGGCCGCACGGTGCGGTCGCGGGCGCCGAGCAGCACGGCCGCGACGAGCAGGATGGACGCGATGAGGTTGGCCGAGCCGAGGAAGTAGAGCGCCTTGGCCGCCAGCCGCAGCGGCTCGGGGCGGTGGGCGTCGACCCAGTTGCGCACGGCGAGGTCGAGGTCGAGCAGCGCGCCGGCGGCGAGCGCCCCGGTCAGCAGCGCGAAGGCGGCGGCACAGACGACCTCGCCGTATCCCCCGCGGCGTTCCATCCATCGAAGTCTGGCACGGCTTGACATGTGACCTTTTGGTCACGTAACTTTGGGTGGTGATCGACGACGACCTGGTCTTCAAGGCGCTCGCCGACCCGACCCGGCGCTTCCTGCTCGACCTGCTCTTCACGCGAGACGGCCGGACGCTCACCGAGCTGGAGTCGGAGCTGGCGATGACCCGCTTCGGCGTCATGAAGCACCTGCGGGTGCTCGCGGACGCCGGCCTCGTGATCACGCGCCGCCAGGGCCGGGAAAAGCTGCACTTCCTCAACCCGGTGCCGATCCGCCAGATCCACGACCGCTGGATCGACAAGTACACGGAGCACCGCACCGCGGCGCTACTCGACCTCAAACGCGAGCTGGAGGGGGACTCCCCATGAGCACCACGACGAGCACCACCACCCAGGTCTACCGCGTCTACATCAAGGCCACGCCGCAGGCGATCTGGGACGCGATCACCCAGCCCGAGTGGACCAACAAGTACGGCTACCAGGGCTTCGCCGAGTTCGACCTGCGCCCCGGCGGCGCCTACCGCGCACGGGCGAGCGAGGAGCTCCAGGCGGCCGGCATGCCCGAGATCCCGGTCGAGGGCGAGGTGATCGAGGTCGACCCGCCACACAAGCTCGTCCAGACATGGCGCGCCACCTGGCTCGACGAGCCACCCACCCGCCTGACCTACGAGATCCGCGAGAGCAGCGCCGGCGTCTCGTCACTGACCGTGACACACGAGCTGGACGGCGCGCCCCAGACGGCGGCGCAGACGGCCGGCGACATCGAGGGCGCCGGCGGCGGCTGGGCCGAGGTCCTCAGCGACCTCAAGACCCTCCTCGAAACCGGCAACTCCATGCACGCCTGACCGACTGGCACTCTTCCGGGTCCGCGCGACCCCGGCCGCCGCCCACCCACCACCGTGCCGTCCCGGCGGCAGCGCGCTGCCGTCGTCGACCGAGTTTCGCACCCGCGAGTCGGCGTGCCGCAGGAACTGTCCGGGGAAGTTGACCGACTCGAACGAGTAGCAGCTCCCGTCGGCGAGGCCGGCCCGCACGGGGCAAAGACCGCGACCAACAGCGGACGGGTGAGGCCGCGGGAGCAGCGGTCGGGACCACGACGGACGTCGCGGTAGCTCTGGTCTCTGTCTATGCGGGAGTCGGTCAGCGCAGGCGGCTGCAAGGGACGGCGAAGGCGCCCCACGCGCGCTTGTTCGCGGGGCCGGAGCGGAAGGTCACGGCCTTGAGCGCCGGGTCGGCCTTGCAGGCGGCCGTGTTGGCGGTCACCTGCTTGCTCCAGCTCGGCACGCTCGTCGTGCGCCAGATGTGGTCGTGGCGGTAGTTGCCGATCGCGACCACCGTGAGCAGCGTGGCCAGCACGACGATCGGCACGTAGGCGAAGCCCTCGGGGCCGCGCCAGGACGTGCCGCCGGCCCAGGATCGGGGGATCAGCAGCGCCACCGTGGCGGTGACCAGCAGGAGCAGCGACGGGAGCACGTAGCGGCCGGGCACGCCGCCGCGGAGGGCGACCTGCACGGCGAAGAGGCCGAGCGCGTGCACCCCGGCGACCGCGGCCAGCAGCCACGCCGGGCGGGTGCGGCGCCACACGGCCAGGGCGACCGCCGCCAGGAGGACGCCCCAGGCGAGCAGGATCAGCGCCTTGTGCTCGGTGGTGTGCACGACCTTGCCGCGTATCCACGCCTCACCGAGGTAGGTCACCGGCACCTGGATCTCGGCGAACTGCTGGAGGTTCCACAGTGGATCGTAGTTGGGCACCACGCCGATGATCTCGCGTTCGGCCTCACCGCTCACGTAGGTCCACAGCTGCACACCGACGCCGAGCGCCATCGCGACCACCATGAGGATGCCCGCGCGGTCGCGGCGGACCACGGCGCGGACCAGGGCCAGTGGCAGCAGGGTCAGCGCCAGGGTGGTGGAGAACGCCACGACGAGCGCGAAGACGGGCGCGGCGATCTTCCCGAGCGGGCGCACCTGCACGGAGAGCAGCACCCAGAAGAGCGCGTACAGGGCGGGAAACTGGAGCGTCGCCACGTTGTCGACGATCTCGCCGTTGGAGGCCCACTGCGCCACGACCGGCGCGGCGACGAGCAGGCGGAGCACTGGGTGGCGCAGGTGGGCGCCGCTGGCCGCGTACACGATCAGGGCCAGGCCGACCGTGGAGAGCGCGGCGAGCGTGGCGTTGGCCGCCGCCCACGCGGAGACCGGCAGGAGCGTCGTGATCTCGGCGAGGACGCGCGGGAAGAAGTGGTAGTAGCCGTTGAGCGGCGTGGTGAACGCGTCGTACGGCGTCATGTTGGCCGCGTCGTGCAGGAAGTTGGCGCCGTCTTCGGCCCACACGGTGTCGAGCGCGCCGGCGCCCGGACCGCGTACCCGGCCGAGGGAGTAGATGACGCCGAAGCTGACGAGCGCGGCGGTGACGAGGATCCGGCGAGGGGTTACCGGGGTGGGGGACGCTTCGGGAAACAGCGCGTCGCGCAGCCGACCGGGCCAGCCCGCCGGCGGCCGCGGTGCCTGCTCGCCGGAGGGGACGGGTGCACCGTCCACGTCCGGCCGCTGGGGCACCGCGGCGCCGACGGCCGTGGTCACAACCGGCCGTCGTGTACGGCCTGGGTCACCCATGGGACGACCTCGTCGAGCATCGTGTCCAGGCTGGTGGTCGCTTCGAAGCC
>NZ_JCADBM010000044.1:0-29718 GCF_059359075.1 Phytohabitans sp. LZ39
TGGGTGGCCAAGAACGTTGTCGCCGCGGGTCTGGCCGAGCGGGTCGAGACGCAGGTCGCGTACGCGATCGGCAAGGCCCAGCCGGTGAGCCTGTTCGTGGAGACGTTCGGCACCGAAAACGTGCCGGTCGACCGGATCGAGAAGGCGATCAGCGAGGTGTTCGACCTGCGCCCCGCCGCCATCATCCGCGACCTCGACCTGCTCCGCCCGATCTACCAGCAGACCGCCGCCTACGGCCACTTCGGCCGCGAGCTGCCCGAGCTGACCTGGGAGAACACGGACCGCGCCGCCGACCTCAAGTCCGCCGCCGGAGCGTGAAGGGCGGCAGAATGGCGCGGTGACTTCCCGCAAACCGACGAGCGACCGGCAGCCGGCCACACGGTTGCCGGTCGCTCGCGTTTGCGTCGACGTGCCGTTGGCGCACCTCGACCGGCCGTTCGACTACCTCGTGCCGGCCGCGCTCGACGAGGGCGCCCAGCCGGGCACGCGGGTGAAGGTGCGCTTCTCCGGCCAGCTCGTCGACGGCTGGCTGCTGGAGCGGGTGGAGGAGTCCTCGCTGGACAAGCTCCTCTACGTGGAGAAGCTCGTCTCACCCGAGGTCGTGCTGACGCCGGAGGTGGCGCGGCTGGCCCGGGCCGTCGCCGACCGGTACGCCGGCAACCTCGCCGACGTCCTGCGCCTGGCCGTGCCGCCCCGCCACGCGCGGGTGGAGCAGGCCCCGCCCGCCGACCCGCCGGACATTACGGACATCGCGTTCGAGAGTGGCGGATGGGAGGCCTACGGCGCCGCCGGCTTCCTCACCGCCCTCGGCGAAGGGCGCCCGGCCCGCGCGGTCTGGTCGGCACTGCCCGGCGAAGACTGGCCGGCCCGCTTCGCCGAGGCCGCCGCGGCCACCGTGCGTGCCGGCCGCGGCGCGGTCGCCGTCGTCGCCGACGCCCGCGACCTCGACCGCCTCGACGCCGCGCTCACCGCCGTGCTCGGCCCCGGACGGCACGTCGCGCTCTCCGCCGCGCTCGGGCCGGCCAAGCGCTACCGGGCGTTCCTCGCCGCCAGTCGCGGCCAGGTGCCGGTGGTGGTGGGCACCCGGGCGGCGATGTTCGCGCCGGTGCCCGACCTGGGGCTCGTCGCGCTCTGGGACGACGGCGACGACCTGCACGCCGAGCCGCGCGCGCCCTACCCGCACGCCCGCGAGGTGCTGCTCACCCGCGCCCAGCTCGCCGGCGCGGCGGCGCTGCTCGGCGGGTACGCCCGGACCGGCGAGGCACAGCTCCTGCTCGAGACCGGCTGGGCCAAGGAGATCGTGGCGCCGCGGGAGAACGCGCGGGCCCGTACCCCCTCGATCAGCCCCACCGGCGACGACCCGCACATGGCCCGCGACGGTGCGGCCGCGACGGCGCGTCTGCCCAGCGTGGCCTGGGAGGCCGCCAAGGCCGCGCTCCGGGGCGGCGCGCCGGTGCTGGTGCAGGTGCCCCGGCGCGGCTACCTGCCGTCGATGGCGTGCGCCGACTGCCGCACCCCCGCACGCTGCCCGCACTGCTCCGGCCCGCTGGCCCTCCGCTCCTCGCACGCGGTGCCCGGCTGCCAGTGGTGTGGCCGCGTCGCCGCCGCCTACGCCTGCCCCAGCTGCGGCGGCCGCCGCCTCCGCGCGGCCGTCGTCGGCGCCCGGCGCACCGCCGAGGAGCTGGGCCGCGCGTTCCCCGGCGTGCCGATCCGGACGTCCGGCCGCGACGAGGTGCTGGCCGCCGTGCCCGACGAGGCGGCCGTCGTGGTGGCCACGCCGGGCGCCGAGCCGGTCGCCACCGGCGGGTACGGCGCCGTGCTGCTCCTCGATACGTGGGCGCTGCTCACCCGCGCCGACCTGCGCGCGAGCGAGGAAACCCTCCGCCGCTGGATGAACGCCGCCGCCCTCGCCCGCCCCGCCGGCCGCGTGGTGGTCGCCGCCGACGGCTCACTGCCCACGGTCCAGGCGCTCATCCGCTGGGACTCGCCCTGGTACGCCTCCCGCGAGCTGACCGAACGCCGCGAGCTGGGCTTCCCACCCGCCGCCCGGATGGCCAGCCTCACCGGCACCCCCGAGGCGGTCGCCGACCTCCTCGCCACCGCCCGCCTGCCCGTTGGCGCCGAGCTGCTCGGCCCGGTGCCCGCGCCGCAGGGCCAGGAGCGGATGCTGGTCCGGGTGCGCCGCGCACACCAGGCCGCGCTCGCCAAGGCCCTGCACGAGGCGGCGGGGGTGCGCGCCGCGAAGAAGGCCGCCCAGCCGGTGCGCATCCAGGTAGATCCGCTGGACCTCCTGTAGATCTTTCCGAGTCCAAAGGATTTGAGCTACCGCGATGTCCGTCGTGGTCCGGACCGCTGCTCCCGCGGCCTCACCCGTCCGCCGTTGGTCGCGCTCACCCTTTGCGCCCGGGCGTCGGGTCTCCGGCCGGAGCCTGGGCCCCGGCCGGAGACGGCTGAGCGGCCTTCCCACACCGGCGGTCGCCGCCGCGGGAAAGGTCAGCGCAGGGCGCGGGGGTCCGGGTGGAGGGACTTCGGGAGGCGGACCGTGATGAACTCGTTGTTGTCGGGCTGGCCGGGCGTGCGGCCGGACGACGACGGGTAGTTGTTGTCGTTCAGGACGGCGATGGTCTTCTCGTCCAGGATGATCACGTCTTCGATCGTCGTGAACGGGAAGCGGAACACCGGACCGAAACCGCCCAGGCCCTTCGGGTTGGCGATGTTGAGCAGGTCGACCACCAGCGTCTTGTCGAGCTTGCCGTCGTTGTCGCGGTCGCGGCGGTCGGCCAGGTAGATCTTCTTGACCAGCGCGGCGTCGCCCTGCCCGCCGTCGCGCTCGATGATCAGGAAGCGGTTGGCGTCGACCGTGATCGCGTCGCCGATCGCGTGGGCCGGGGCGTCCAGCTGGTAGGTCCAGCGCTTGCCCGTGTACGCGCCGGCCCGCAGGTCGAACTCGTACATCCGCAGCGCGCCGGCCGGGTCGCCGGTCACCGTCCCCTCCAGCAGCGGGTACAGGTAGCGGCCGTCGGGCGAGATGGCCATGCCCTCGAAGCCCTTGCTGCCGGCCAGGTTGGGCGTGCCGCCGGCCAGGAACGGGTTTTCCGGCGCGAACACGCCGGGCAGCGAGACGGGCGCGGAGAGCAGCCGGCCGGTGCGGTCGAAATGCAGCAGGAACGGGCCGAACTCGTCGCCGATCCAGTACGTGCCGTCGACCGCCCGCGTGATCGACTCCACGTCGAAGTCCGAGCCGGTGAGTACGCGGTCGGCGCGGGTCAGCGGGAAGGGCACCTTGCCGTTCGGGTCGGTCAGGTGGAAGCCGCCGAGCACGTCGATCGCGCCGGTGCGGAAGACCGGGGCGAGCCGCTGCACCCGCAGCGCGTAGTCGGCGCTGTTGGCCTTCGTGCCGAAGCCGTTGTCGGAGAGCACCTCGTACGCGCCCCCGCCGCCCCGCACGATGCCGGAGAAGCCCTGTACCGGCTGGTCCGCGAAGGGCGGCACCACGCCGTTGATGGGCGCGGTGCCGAGCGCCGCGCCGGAGGGATCGCTGGCCGGCACGTACGTCTGCGCCGGCAGCGACGCGAACCCGGTGAGCGTGGGCGTGCGTACGTCGTCATGGTCGTGAGCCGGGGTGGGGGAGCCGAGGAGGCCGAGCGCGAGCGCGGTGGCCCCGGTGGCCGCCGCCGCCCGGATGGCGATCTGTCGCATGAGCGCGGACGCTAGGTGCGCCGGATGAACGCCCGGTTGCGACGCGCCGCACAACCGACTCCGTAGACTGGTATGCCACCTCTTTTTCGCTCGTCGCGTCGCGACAAGCCCGTGCAAGGAGCCCCGCTGTGACCGTCCAGCCCATCCGAGTGTTCGGCGACCCCGTGCTCAGGACGCCCGCCGAGCCGGTCGTCGACTTCGACGCGGAGCTGCGGCGGCTCGTCGCCGACCTGACCGAGACGATGCAGGAGGCGAGCGGGGTGGGGCTGGCCGCGCCGCAGCTCGGCGTGGGGCTGCGGGTGTTCACGTTCGACGTCGACGACGTGCTCGGCCACCTGGTCAACCCGGTGCTCAGCTTCCCGGACGACGAGGAGCAGGAGGGGCAGGAGGGGTGCCTGTCCATCCCCGGCCTCTACTTCGACACCAAGCGCCGGCTCAACGTGGTGGCGCAGGGCTTCAACATGTACGGCGACCCGGTGCGGATCGTCGGCAGCGAGCTGATGGCCCGCTGCGTCCAGCACGAGACCGACCACCTCGACGGCGTGCTCTTCGTCGACCGTCTCGACACCGAGGCGCGCAAGGAGGCGATGAAGGCGATCCGGGCCGCCGAGTGGTACGACGCGGGAGCCCCGCCCACCGTAAAGGTGAGCCCGCACGCCTCCAGCAGCCCATTCGGCCTGGGTCGGTGACGGGTGCGCCTGGTATTCGCCGGCACGCCGGCCGTCACGCTGCCCGCGCTGGACGCGATCGCCGCCTCCGGCCATGACCTCGTCGCCGTGGTGACCCGGCCCGACGCGCCCGCCGGTCGGGGCCGCCGCCTGGTCCGCTCGCCGGCCGGCGCGTGGGCCGACGAGCGGGGCATCGAGGTGCTCACCCCGGCTCGCCCGCGCGAGCCGGAGTTCCAGGCCCGGCTGCGCGACATCGCGCCCGACTGCGTCCCGGTCGTGGCCTACGGCGCGCTGGTGCCGCCGGCCGCCCTGGAGATCCCCAAGCGCGGCTGGATCAACCTGCACTTCTCCCTCCTGCCGGCCTGGCGGGGTGCCGCGCCGGTGCAGCACGCGGTGCTGCACGGCGACACGGTCACCGGCGCGAGCGTCTTCCAGCTGGAGGCGGGCATGGACACCGGGCCGGTGTTCGGCACGCTGACCGAGGAGATCAAGCCCACCGACACCGCCGGCGACCTGCTCGACCGGCTCGCCGTCTCCGGGGCGGGCCTGCTGGTGGCGGTACTCGACGCGATCGAAGCGGGCTCGGCCCGCGCGGAGCCGCAGCCGGCCGACGGGGTCTCGCTCGCCCCCAAGATCACGGTGGAGGACGCGGAGGTGCGCTGGCGCGAGCCGGCCTTCGCGGTCGACCGGCGGGTCCGCGCCTGTACGCCGGCGCCGGGCGCGTGGACCATGTTCCGCGGCGACCGCGTCAAGCTCGGCCCGGTCCGACCGGTGCGGTACGGCCCGGAGCTCCAACCGGGCGACCTCCTCGTCGAAAAGGACCGGGTGCTGGTGGGCACGGCGACCGACCCGGTAGCCCTGGGCGAGGTGCGGCCGGCCGGCAAGAAGGCGATGTCCGCTCTCGACTGGGCCCGCGGCGCCCGCGTCTCGGCGGAGGCGTTCGCGTGAGGGCGGCGGTGCGCCCCGACCTGCCCCGCCGGGCGGCCTACGAGGCGGTGGCCGCCGTGCACCGCGACGGCGCCTACGCCAACCTGGTGCTCCCGGCCATCCTGAGCGACCTGCGCCTGTACGGGCGGGACGCGGCGTTCGCCACTGAGCTCGCCTACGGCACGCTCCGCCACGAAGGCACCATCGACATGATCGTCGCGGCCGCGGCCGGGCGCGAGGTCGCCCGGATCGACCCGCCGGCCCGCGACGCGCTGCGCCTCGGCGCGTACCAACTGCTGCACACCCGCGTGCCCGCGCACGCCGCGGTCTCGGCGACCGTCGACCTGGTGCGGTCGGTCGCGCCGGGCGCCACCGGCTTCACCAACGCGGTGCTCCGCGAGATCGCCACCCAGGATCTCGACGCCTGGATCGGCAAGGTCGCGCCGCCGTACGACGAGGACCCGGTCGCCCACCTCGCCGTCGCCGACGCCCATCCACAGTGGATCGTGCGGGCGTTCGGCGAGGCGCTCGGCGGCGACCTCGACGAGACCACCCGCCTGCTGATTGAAGACAACCAGCGCCCGCCGGTACACCTGTGCGCCCGACCCGGCCGCGCCGACGCGGTCGAGCTCGCCGACGAGGTGGGCGGCGCGCCGGGCGCCTTCTCGCCCTACGCGGTCTACCTGCCCGGCGGCGCCCCCGGCGACCTGCGCGCGGTGGTCGAGGGGCGGGCGCACGTGCAGGACGAGGGCTCCCAGCTCGTCGCCGCCGCGCTCACCAACGCACCGCTCGACGGCCCGGACGCCCGCTGGCTCGACCTGTGCGCCGGCCCGGGCGGCAAGACCGGCCTGCTCGGCTCCCTCGCCACCGAGCGCGGCGCCGAGGTGACCGCCGTCGAGGTCGCCGAACACCGCGCCCGCCTCGTCGAGCAGGCCACCCGCGGCCTCCCCGTGACGGTGCTGCACCAGGACGGTCGCGACCCGCTGCCCGACCCGCCCTACGACCGCGTCCTCGTCGACGCCCCCTGCACCGGGCTCGGCTCGCTACGCCGCCGCCCGGAGTCACGGTGGCGCCGCCAGCCCTCCGACCTGCCCCCGCTTACGCGGCTCCAGCGCGAGCTGCTGCGTGCGGCGTTCACCGCGGTGCGGCCGGGCGGGCTGGTCGCCTACGTGACCTGCTCGCCCCACCTCGTCGAGACCCACGTGACGGTCACCGAGGCGGCCCGGCGCAGCGGCCTGCCGGTCGACCTCGTCGACGCCAGGCCGTTTCTGCCAGCGGGGATGCCGGGGCTCGGCGCGGGCCCGACCGTCCAGCTGTGGCCCCACCGCCACGGCACCGACGCGATGTTCCTCGCCTTGCTGCGGCGCGGCCATTCTTAAATCTGGGCTACCGCGGCGTCCGCGGTGGTCGCGGTCCGTTGCTCCCGCGGCCTCACCCGTCCGCCGCTGGTCGCGGTTACCCCCTTCAAACCGCCCTCTCCGTGCCGGCGGCTATGGCGTTTTGCCCACAATCGCCGGGCCGCTGACTCGGGCTTCGGTCGCGGTTACTTCGGCGCCTCCGGCGGGGCCTCGGGCTCCGGCCCGGCCGTCCCCGGCTTGGTTCACGTTCTTGGGTGGGTGGTTGCGGTGGGAGCCGTGCCGTATGCCGTCGTCCAAGCTGAGCCGAGCAGACCAGCGCCGGGGCCGCCAGCCACCGTCTGATGGTTGCGGGTTCGTGGTTCGTGGCGGCCCCGGCGCTGGTCCGCTCCCCGTTCGGGTGGACGACGGCATACGGCACGGCTCGGGCTTCGCGCGCTGGCTGCGGCTCTGGGGGGTGGCCGGCCTCGGTGGGGGTTGATATTTATGCATCGCCTGGAAGTAGATCTAGAACATTTGTGGTTGCCCCTTCGACCATAAGTGTTCTAGATCCACTTGACGTGTCTCTTGCTGCGACAAGAGAAGCGACAAATGGTCTATAGGTGGCGGTGGAGGTGCCTCGGGGGTGCGCATGGATCGCATGGTTATGCACTGCGTGGCATTTCTGCGAAAGCCGAGGGGGTGCTACTTCAACCCGTCGCGTTCGGAGGTAACGCCGCGTTACCTCGGGCGTGCGGGTGCGTGCGTTTCGCTTCCGTCCGCAGTGGGTGTGGGCGGCGTATCCCTTGATCGATACCAGAACCACCCCGCCGCCAACGGATCGTGGTACACAACTGCCCCCATAAGGGCCGAGAAATACCACGATCTGCTGGCGCGACCTGCCCCCTCGCGCCGATCAAGGAAAAGCGCGTGCCTCGCGCCGGGTGCTTTCCACGACGCAACGCCGACTCCGACTGTCTCCTATGTGGGTGCAGAGCAAAGGGGGTCCGTGGACACCTCACCCCACCCCGGGGCCACCGGCCCGGGGATGGCTGTCGACCTGGACGCACAGACGGGGCAGTTCGACCCGCTAGGGGGTGAGCGCGACCGGCAGCGGACGGGTGAGGCCGCGGGAGCAGCGGTCCGGACCACCGCGGACGTCGCGGTAGCTCAAGAAAAATGTGGGGTCGGGAGGGCCGAAGCCGCCCGACCCCCGAAACCAGGCCTCAGCGGATGCGGAAGTATCCGGGACCGGCGCCCTTGCCGGAGCCACGCAGCTTCTGGTCGCTGATCCACGCGAAGCACTGCACGCCGCGGTCGCCGTCGTTCCACTCTTCCTCGGTGGGGAAGTAGATGATCGTGCCGGTGCGGAACTTGAGGTTGCCGTCGTTGGGGATCTTCGCCCACTTGGCGATCACGCCGCGGCAGCCGTCGTGGGCGCGCTGGGTGTTTTTCTCGAAGTCGGCGTACGTGCTCTCCGGCGCGGCCCAGACCCCGGCGAACTCGGCGCCGTGTGCCTGGCCGCAGGCCACCGCGTTCATCGCGTTGATGTTGTCGCCGCTGAGCACGGCGCGGAAGCAGCCGAAGGCGATCGGCGCGGCGGCCTTGAGCACGTCTTTGAGGTTGCCCGCGCGGCGCTTGATCTCGTTGGAGTCGAGCGACTGGATCTCGGTGACGTCGCAGCGGAACCAGCGGCTGCCACCCTCCCAGGCGGCCTTCGCCGGGTAGTAGATGTAGATGTCGAGGCGGCCGCCCCGCCAGTCGGCACCCACGTACTCGGTGACCTTCTTGTCGCACTCCTCGAAGGTCTTGCGCGCCCCCTCCGACCCGGCGTCGGGCGGCGCGCTCGCGTCCTTGGCCGAGCCGGTGAGCTCGCCGACGAACACCGTCTCGTAGTGGTGCTCGGTGGCGCAGTCGATCGGGTTGTACGCGGTGCGGGAGATGAGCCGCTCGTCGGGGAGCGACAGGTGGCACACGCCCGACTCCGGCACGAAGGATGTCGCCTCGGGCTGTGCCTTCCAGTCGTCGACCAGGTCGCCATCGACACCGGCCGGTTTGCTGCATGCGGCGAGCAGTGTCGCCACGAGTCCGCCCAGAACAGCCACGCTCAAAACGCGCCGCATTTTTTCACCCTCCCCAGGGTTTTGACCGGCGCAGCATACGGTACCGGGCGGGCGCCAGGGCGACTCGGCTCCGTACACTGTCGGAGGTGAGCGCACCATCGCCGGTCGTCGCGCCGAGCATCCTCGCTGCCGACTTCGCCCGCCTCGCCGACGAGGTCCGTGCTGTCGAAAACGCCGCCGACTGGGTCCATGTCGACGTGATGGACAACCATTTCGTGCCCAACCTGACGATCGGCCTGCCGGTGGTGCAGAGCCTGCGTGCGGCGACCGCGCTCCCGTTCGACGTGCACCTGATGATCGAGGATCCGGCGCGCTGGGCGCCCGGCTACGCGGACGCGGGCGCCTACAACGTGACGTTCCACGTCGAGGCGTCGGACAACCCGATCTCGCTGGCGAAGGATCTGCGCGCGGCGGGCGCCAAGGCGGGGCTGGCGATCGACCGCGACACGCCCGTCGAGCCCTATCTGGACCTCTTGCCCCACTTCGACACGCTCCTGATCATGACGATCAAGGCGGGCTTCGGCGGGCAGAAGTTCATCCCGGCGATGCTCGACAAGGTCTCCGCCGCCCGGCGGCACGCTCGCGCCGGCCACCTGGAGCTGCGCATCGAGGTCGACGGCGGGATCGCCGAAGAC
Organism: Phytohabitans sp. LZ39; assembly: GCF_059359075.1. Taxonomy (NCBI): domain Bacteria; kingdom Bacillati; phylum Actinomycetota; class Actinomycetes; order Micromonosporales; family Micromonosporaceae; genus Phytohabitans; species Phytohabitans sp. LZ39. The sequence goes on from NZ_JCADBM010000044.1 coordinate 9,387, forward strand.
ACGATCGCCGAGGCGGCCGAGGCGGGCGCCGACGCGTTCGTGGCCGGCACCGCCGTCTACAGCGCCGAAGACCCGGCCGAGGCGGTGCGCAAGCTGCGCGGCATAGCCGCCAGGGCGATGACGGAGCCATGACCACCGATCCGGCCGTCGAGCGGCCCGACCTGATCCTGGTCGTCGACGACGACCAGGACATCGCGCGCTTCGTGAGTGTCAACCTCAAGATCCACGGCTTCGAGGTGGTGCTCGCCGGCGACGGTCACGAGGCGCTCGAGCTGGTCGAAAAGCGCCACCCCGACCTGGCCGTGGTCGACCTGATGATGCCCCGCATGGACGGGCTCGAGCTCACCCGCCGCCTCCGGGCCAACCCGATGACCTCCGCGCTGCCTGTGATCATGCTCACGGCCAAGGGGATGACCGTCGACAAGGTGGTCGGCCTGACCGCCGGCGCCGACGACTACCTGGTCAAGCCCTTCGACACGCTGGAGCTGATCGCCCGGGTCCGCTCCACCCTCCGGCGCAACCAGGAGTTTCGCGAGGTCTCGCCGCTCACTGGCCTGCCCGGCAACACCCGCGTGCGGCGCGAGATCCTCGACCGCATGCGCAGCGGCACCGACTACGCGGTCGGCTACGTCGACATCGACCGGTTCAAGAGCGTCAACGACGTGTACGGGTTCGAGCGCGGCGACGAGTTCATCACCGCGCTGGCCCGCAGCATGCACCGCGCGGTGGTCTCGGCGGGCCTGCCACCGGCGTTCCTCGGCCACATCGGCGGCGACGACTTCGTGATCGTCTGCCACCCCGACCAGATCCTGCCGCTCACCCAGCAGGCCGTGGTCGACTTCGAGCAGGCCGCCGACGAGCTCTACGACGCCGAGCACGCCAAGCGCGGCTACGTCCTGGTGCCCGACCGCCGGGGAAACCTGCTCAAGGCCCACCTGGTCACCCTCTCGATCGGCGTGGCCCAGTCCACCGCGACCGGCCGCAAGTACGCCGATCCGCGCGAGGTCATCGCGGTCGCCTCCGAGATGAAGAAGGTCGCCAAAAACCAGCCCGGCTCCTACATCGCCGTCGACCGCCGCAAGGCCGAGAGCCAGTAGCGGTCCCACTGGACCTTTCAGCGTGCGCGACTGTGACGTTGGCCGCGTCCCGTGGTGCGTCCCACCGGCAAAGGTGTAAGACTCGATGGGTAAACCCACCACGCGCTGGCGGGGCTCGGTGAAATTCCGAACCGGCGGTGATCCGGGCGTAACGCCCGGAAAGCCCGCGACCCGGTCGTAGCCAACGGCCGGTGGACCTGGTGTGACTCCAGGGCCGACGGTCAAAGTCCGGATGGGAGTTAGCGCGCGGGACGGAGGCACCCCTGGACGGGGTCGGTTCACCGACGCTGCCGGCCACTGCCGCCCCTCACGCCACCCCCGTCTCCCTGCTTGCGCGACTCGCAGGCATCGGAGAGGGACGCGCATGACGGGCGTTGACGAGGCGATGAGGCGCGCGATCGCGCTGGCCGCCCGCGGGCTCGGCACCACAAGTCCCAACCCTGTCGTCGGCTGCGTCATCCTCGACCGCGAGGGCAAGGTCGTGGGCGAGGGCTTCCACGCGTACGCGGGCGGGCCGCACGCCGAGATCGTCGCGCTGGCACAGGCGGGGGAGCGGGCACGCGGCGGCACCGCGGTCGTCACGCTGGAGCCCTGCGACCACACCGGCCGCACCGGTCCCTGCACGACCGCGCTCATCCGCGCTGGCGTGGCCAAGGTGGTGGTGGCCGTCGCCGATCCCAACCCGCTGGCCGGCGGTGGCGTGCACACGCTCCGCGAGGCCGGCGTCGACGTGGTCACCGGCGTGCGCGAGGGCGAGGCCGAGGCGGGCAACATCGCCTGGCTGACCGCCGTGCGCCGGGGCTGGCCGTACGTGATCTGGAAGTACGCGGCGACGCTCGACGGCCGCTCCGCCGCCATCGACGGCACCAGCATGTGGATCACCTCCGAGGCGGCCCGGATGGACGTGCACAAGCTGCGCGCCACCGTCGACGCGGTCGTCGTGGGGGTCGGCACCGTGCTCGCCGACGATCCCCGGCTCACCGCCCGAAACCTGCGCGACGGCACCCTCAACATCCAGCAGCCGCTGCGCGTGGTCGTGGACTCCGCCGGCCGTACCCCGGAGAAGGCCCGCGTCCGCGATGGCGCCGCGCCCACCTGGGTGGTGACCGCCGCGGAGATGGGGACCGGCCCGGACGGGCGGGTCGACCTGGCCGCGCTGCTCACCGGCCTCTACGCCCGCGGCGTCCGGGCGGTCCTGCTGGAGGGCGGGCCGACGCTGGCCGGCGGCTTCCTGGCCGCGGGCCTCATCGACAAGATCATCGGATACGTGGCGCCGAAGCTTCTCGGCGCCGGATCGCCCGCGCTGGCCGACGCGGGCGTGCACACCATCGCCGAGGCCATCGACCTGGACTACACCGAGATCACCCAGGTCGGACCGGACCTGCGGTTCAGCGCGATTCCGCGCAAGAGGGAGGGCTAAGCATGTTCACGGGGATTGTCGAGGAGCTGGGGGAGCTGGTCCGGCTCGACTGGCACGGCGACGGCGGGGTGGCCGCGCTGCGCGGCCCGCTCGTGGCCGCGGACGCCGCGCCGGGCGACTCGATCGCGGTCAACGGCGTCTGCCTGACGGTGGTGGAGGTCGGCGGCGACGGTTTCACCGTCGACGTGATGAAGGAGACCTTCGACCGCAGCGCGCTCGGCACGCTCGCGCCCGGCGACCCGGTCAACCTCGAACGCGCGGCCACACTCGCCACGCGCCTCGGCGGCCACCTCGTGCAGGGGCACGTCGACGGGGTCGGGCGGATCGTGTCCCGCACGCCCGGAGATCGGTGGGAAGACGTCTCGATCGAACTTCCGCCGGGTCTTTCCCGTTACGTGGTGGAAAAGGGGTCGATCACCGTCGACGGGGTATCGCTGACCGTCGTCACGGTGGACGACTCGACGTTCGCGGTGAGCCTGATACCCACCACACTCGCGCTCACCACTCTCGGGCGTAAAGGCGCCGGAGACCTGGTCAACCTGGAGGTCGACGTGATCGGCAAGTACGTGGAGAAGCTCCTGGCGGTGAAGGCATGAACACCATCGAGGAGGCCGTCGCGGAGTTCGGCGCGGGGCGACCGGTGATCGTGGTCGACGACGAGGACCGGGAGAACGAGGGCGACCTCATCTTCGCGGCCGAGCTGGCCACGCCGGAGCTGATGGCGTTCATGGTGCGCTACACCTCCGGGTATGTCTGCGCGCCGATCACCGAGACGGACGCCGACCGTCTCGATCTGCCCCCGATGTACCACGTCAACCAGGACAAGAGGGGCACCGCGTACACGGTGACGGTCGACGCGCGCGAGGGCGTGAGCACCGGCATCTCGGCCGCCGACCGGGCGCGCACCGTGCGGCTGCTCGCCGATCCCGCCACCGACGCCACGCAGCTCAGCCGACCCGGCCACGTGGTGCCGCTGCGGGCCAAGACCGGTGGCGTGCTCCGCCGCACCGGCCACACCGAAGCCACCGTCGACCTGGCGGTGCTCGCCGGGCTGCGGCCGGCCGGCGTGCTGTGCGAGCTGGTCAACGACGACGGCACGATGATGCGCCTGCCGGACCTGGAGAAGTTCGCGGTGGAACACCGGATCACGATCATCACGATCGCCGACCTGGTCGCCTACCGCCGCCGCACCGAGACCCAGGTGGAACGGGTCGCCGAGGCCCGCCTCCCCACGCCGCACGGGCTCTTCCGGGCGGTCGGCTACCGGGCCGAGCTCGACCCGGAGGCCGAGCACGTGGCGCTGGTGTACGGCGAGATCGGCGACGGCGAAGACGTGCTGGTGCGGGCGCACTCCGAGTGCCTCACCGGCGACGTGTTCGGCTCGCTCCGCTGCGACTGCGGCCCCCAGCTGGAGGCCGCCCTCGCCCGGGTCGCCGCCGAAGGGCGCGGCGTGGTGCTCTACATGCGCGGGCACGAGGGTCGGGGCATCGGGCTGCTGCACAAGCTCCAGGCGTACGAGCTCCAGGACCTCGGCCGGGACACGGTGGACGCCAACCTGGAGCTGGGCCTGCCGGCCGACGCGCGCGACTACGGCACCGGCGCACAGATCCTGTACGACCTGGGCGTGCGCTCGATGCGCCTGCTCACCAACAACCCGGCCAAGCGCGCCGGGCTGTCCGGCCACGGGCTGCGCATCGTGGGCCGGGAGTCACTGCCCATCCGGCCGCACCCGGAAAACGTGCGCTACCTGCGTACGAAGCGCGACCGCATGGGTCACATCCTCGATGGCCTGGGAGACGTGGTGGAGGGTTCGGCGTGAGCCTGGTCGGTTTCGGTTTCGTCGGAAGGGCCGCCTGATGGCTGGTTTCGGAGAGCCGGGTGTGTCCACGGTGGACGCACACGGCCTGACGGTGGGGATCGTCGCGGCCCGGTGGCACGGTGACCTGACCGACCACATGCTGGCCCGCGCGATCGAGGCCGCCAAGGCCTGCGGTGTGGCCGACATCGTGGTGGCCCGGGTGGCCGGCTCGGTCGAGCTGCCGGTGGTGGCGCAGGCGCTGGCCCGCCGAAGCGACGTGGTGGTCGCGCTCGGCGTGGTCGTGCGCGGCGCCACCGCCCACTTCGACTACGTGTGCGACTCGGTCACCGAGGGCTTGACGCGGGTCGCGCTCGACGAGTCGACGCCGGTCGCGCACGGCGTCCTCACGGTCAACACGATCGAGCAGGCCCGCGACAGGGCCGGCCTGCCCGGCTCGGCCGAAGACAAGGGCTGGTCCGCCACGGTGGCCGCCCTCGACGCGGCGCTGGCGATCCGCGCGCTGTCGGCTTAGTGACGCTGCGTTCCCACAGCATCCCCACACGGGATGCTGTGGGGCGTGCCGAAGTTCGGACGGCTTACAGGCGGCCCGCCTCGATGATGCGGCTCAGGAACTGGCGCGTCCGGGCCTGCTCCGGCTCGGCGAACACCTTCTCCGGCGGCCCCTGCTCCAGCACCCGCCCACCGTCCAGAAAGCACACCCGGTCCGCCACCGACCGCGCGAACCCCATCTCGTGGGTCGCCAGCACCATCGTCATCCCGTCGCCCTTGAGGTCGCGGATCATGGAGAGCACCTCGCCGACCAGTTCCGGGTCCAAGGCCGACGTCACCTCGTCCAGCAACAGCAGCCGGGGCGAGTTGACGAGTGCGCGCACGATCGCGACCCGCTGCTGCTGGCCGCCCGAGAGCCGGTCCGGGTAGGCGCCCGCCTTCTCCGCCAGCCCGACCCGCCCCAGCCACTCGAGGGCGCGCTCCCGAGCCGCGGCCGGCGACACGCCGTGGACCCGCACGGGAGCGAGGACCACGTTCTCCAGGACCGTCATGTGCGGAAACAGGTTGTACGCCTGGAACACGATCCCGATCCGCTGGCGCACCTTGTCCGGGTTGACCCGCGGGTCGGTGATGTGTTGGCCGTCGAGGTGGATGGTGCCGTCGTCGAGCTCCTCCAGCAGGTTGACGCAGCGCAGCAGCGTCGACTTGCCGGAGCCGGACGCCCCGATCAGCGCCACCACCTCGTGCTCGGCCACGTCGAAGTCGAGCCCCTCCAACACCACGGTGCCGCCGAAGACCTTGCGCAGGCCGCGACACGACAGGACGTTCATGACTGCCTCCTCGCGGCCCGCAGCGTCACCCAGTCGGTGACCGCGATCAGCGGCGCGGCCAGCAGCACGAAGAGCACGCCCGCGACGATGTACGGCGTGTAGTTGAAGGTCTCGGCGGTGTGGATCTGCGCGGCCCGTACCGCGTCGATGGGACCGGCCAGCGACACAAGCCCCACGTCCTTCTGGAGCGCGACGGTGTCGTTGAGCAGCGGTGGCGCCACCCGTCGCACGGCCTGGGGCAGCACCACGAAGCGCATCGTCTGCCGGTAGGTGAGTCCCAGCGACCGCGCCGCAGCGAGCTGGCTCGGATGCACCGACTCGATGCCGGCGCGGAACACCTCCGCGAGATAGCCCGAGTAGGTCACGACCAACGCGATCCCGCCCAACACCAGCGTGCTCGGCATGCCCTGGAGGCGCAGGCCGGGCACGCCGAGCGTGAGCACGTAGATCACGATGATGAGCGGCAGACCGCGGAACGTGTAGGTGTATCCGGTGGCCAGCAGGCGCACCGGGAAGAAGACCGGCCCGCGGAGGGTGCGCAGCAGCGCGATGACCAGCCCGAGTGTGAGCGCGCCGATCGCGCAGAAGAAGAGCAGCCGGACGTTGAGCCACAGCCCGCGCAGCACGTCGGGGAGCGAGTCGCGGGCGACGGTCGGGTCGAGGAACGACTCGCGCACCCGATCCCACCCCGGCGCCCCGGTCACCGCGACCACCAGCAGGACACCGAGGACCAACGTGGACGCCGCCGCGATCAACACGGAGAGAAGGGTCTGTCGCCGCCGGTACGCGATGCGGTCGAGCTGAGCGGGGCTGAGCGTCACTCTGCCTCCGGGTTCGCTCGCTCGCGCGGCGCTGAAGGCGACGTCTTCCTCCGCCGCCCCGAATTCCCGACTTCGTCGGCGGGGCGGCTCCGTCCAGACGCCGCCGCGCCAGCTCGCTCGCTCACGTGAGCTCGCGCGCCCCGGCCACCTGGGCGAGCCACTGCTGTTCGAGCCGCTGAAGCTCGCCGGAGGAACGCAGCTGGTCGACCACCTGCGTCACGCACCCGGTCAGCGCCGAGCCCTTGTCGAGCACCAGCCCGAACTGCTCCGGCACGCCCACCTGCGGCAGCTGCCCCACGATCACGCCGTTTTCCAGCTCGGCCGCGGTCATGAAGAACGCGGTCGGCAGGTCGACCACGAGCCCGTCGATCTGCCCGTTCTGGAGGGCCTTCTTGGCGTCCTCGTTGGTGTTGTACACCTGCGGCTGCCCGCTCGGCTTGATCACGTCGGTGATCGCCTGGTAGCTGGTCGTCCCGACCTGGGCGCCGAGCTTCGCGTCACGCAACCCCGCGACGGAGGAGACGGATGCGATCTTGGAGGACTTGAGCGCGATCACGGTCTGCCGCACCAGGTAGTACGGGCCGGAGAAATCCACCGCCTTCTTGCGGTCGTCCGTGATCGAGAACTGGTTGATGTCGAAGTCGAAGTCCTTCGGCCCCGGCGCGACCGCCGTGTTGAACGGCACCCGCACCCAGGTCACGTCGCCCTGCGCGTAGCCCAGCCGGTCGGCCACCGCGTACGCGACCGCCGACTCGAAACCCTGCCCGTTTTCCGGCTTGTTGTCCTTGAACCACGGCTCGTACGCCGGGTTGTCCGTGCCGATCGTCAGCTTGCCCGGCGTCTTGGTGGTCAGCTGAGCCTTCGAACAGGTGGTCAGCCCCGTGGCGGCGGGCGGGGCGGGGGTGTCGTCGTCAGCGGGTGCGCAGGCCACGAGCCCCAGCACCAGGAAAATAGACAGTCGGCGGACCATGTGCGCCAGCATAAGCGGGGCTTGTAAACCTGATAATGACCTGGGGCGTCGTAGCACCGTGGCAACAACCGGGAGCGTGGTCGCCGTGACCCCGACGGCCGACGGGTGGGCCGCCGACGAGGCGGTAACGCACCTCTTCACGGCCCATTACCGGCCGCTGGTGCGCCTCGCCACGCTCCTGCTGCACGACAACGGGCGGGCCGAGGAGATCGTCCAGGACGCGTACGTGGCGCTGCACGGCCACTGGCGGCGCCTGCGTGACGCGGACAAGGCGCTCGCGTACCTGCGGGCCACCGTCGTCAACCGCTCCCGGTCGGCGCTGCGGCACCGCAAGGTCGTCGATCGCCACCTGGCGTTCGCCAGGCCCGCCCCCGACGCACCCAGCGCGGAGGCGGGCGCGCTCGACGCGCTGCGCCACGACTCGGTGGTGGCCGCGCTGCGCGCGCTGCCCACCCGGCAGCGGGAGGCGCTGGTGCTCCGCTACTACCTCGACCTGTCCGAAGCCGACATCGCCGCCACGATGGGGTGCAGCCGGGGCGCCGTGAAGAGCCACACGTCGCGGGGCATGGCCGCCCTGCGGGAGACGCTGGAGCGCACGTCATGAGGGACCGACACGAAGAGGTACTCCGCCGGGTCATGGAGGCCGAGGCGGCGAAGGTGGAGGTGAGCCCGGACGCCCTCACCACCATCCGCGCGCGGACCGTGCGCCGCGCGCGGTGGCTGCCGTTCGGGGCGATCGCGTTCACCGCCGCCACCGCGACCGCCGCGACGCTCGTCGTGGTCGCCCTCGCCGCGCGCCCGACGCCCCACGACGCGGCGCCCGACCCGGGCGCGGTCACCGCCCCGGCGACGACCCAACCCCCCGCGACCTCCGCGCCACCCACCTCGGCACCCGCGGTGCCACCACCGTCGAAGTCCAGCCCATCCTCTGGTACAAGCACCGAGTCCTTGGCCATCTACTACGTCGCCGACGACGGCGGAAAGCCACGCCTGTACCGGGAGTTCCACCGCCTGCCGGCGGACGGCTCGCCAGCGGGGAAGGTGCGGGCGGCCGTGACCGGGATGCTCGCCCAGGAGAGCGCCGAAGACCCCGACTACACGAGCGCCTGGCCCGCCGGCACCGACGTCTCGGACGCCTCCGTAGCCGGCGGGGTGGTGACCGTGCACCTCTCCGCCGCGCCGCCGGACGACCTGGCCGGTCAGCAGTTGGTGTGGACGGTGGCGGCCGCGGTCGGCGGCGATCCCCAGGTGCGCGTGCTGGTCGGCGGCCGGGAGGTGGCGAGCCTGCGCAAGAAGCCGGCGCTCGACACGCTCGGCGCGCTGTGGCTGATCGAGCCGCAGCAGGGCGCGACGGTGGCCAAGACGTTCGAGGTGCACGCGGCCGGCGCGGTCTTCGAGGCGACCGCGCAGCTGACCGTGCGCCAGGGCCGCACCGTCGTCACCGAGAAGACGATCACGCTCTCCGCCGGCGCGCCGGCCCGAGGTGAGGCGAGGATCACGCTCACGCTCGCGCCGGGCACCTATGTGCTGGAGCTGTACGCCCACTCGGCCGAAGACGGCAGCGTCCAGCATCTGGACGACCACACGGTCACGGTGCGCTGACCGGTGGGGATGACAGAATCACTGCTCGTGAAGACCTTCGAGGAGCTGTTCGCCGAGCTGTCCGCCAAGGCGGCCGCCCGTACCCCCGGGTCGGGCACCGTCGCGGCGCTGGAGCGCGGCGTCCACGCCATCGGCAAGAAGGTCGTCGAAGAGGCGGCCGAGGCCTGGATGGCGGCCGAGCACGAGGGGCCCGAGCGGGCGGCGGAGGAGATCTCCCAGCTGCTCTACCAGACCCAGGTGCTGATGCTCGCCACCGGACTGGAGCTCAAGGACGTATACCGACATCTGTGACCGTGCCCTCCCTCGTCCGTTTCCGTTCTTGAAGGAGCACGTCCAGATGCTGCGCATCGCCATCCCCAACAAAGGCACCCTGTCCCGACCCGCCTCCGACATGCTGCGCGAGGCGGGCTACCGCCAGCGCGGCGACGACCGCGACCTCGTCTGCCGCGACGAGGGCAACGCGGTCGAGTTCTTCTACCTGCGCCCCCGCGACATCGCCACGTACGTCGGCTCGGGCGACCTCGACCTCGGCATCACCGGCCGCGACCTGCTCGTCGACGCGGGCAGCCCGGCCGAGGAGGTCCTCGACCTCGCCTTCGGCGGGGCCACGTTCCGCTACGCCGCCCGGCCCGAGACCCTCGCCTCGGTCGACGACATCGGCGGCCGGCGGGTCGCCACCGCGTACCCCGGGGTGGTCGAGCGTCACCTGGCCGAGCGCGGCCTCAAGGCCGACGTGATCCGCCTCGACGGCGCCGTGGAAAACGCGGTGCGGCTGGGTGTCGCCGACGTCATCGCCGACGTCGTCTCGACCGGCGCCACGCTGCGCCAGGCCGGCCTGGTCACGGTGGGCGAGCCGATCCTGGAGTCGTCCGCGCTGCTGATCCGCCGGGTCGGCGCGCCCGCCAACGGGCAGGTGGGCCAGCTGGTCCGCCGCCTCCAGGGCGTGCTGGTGGCCCGGCGTTACGTGATGCTCGCCTACGACGTGCGCGCCGACCTGCTCGAGCAGGCCACGGCGCTCACCCCCGGCATCGAGTCGCCGACCATCTCCCCGCTGCACCGCGAGGGCTGGGTGGCCGTGCAGGCGATGGTGCTCCGCGGCGACGTGCACAACATCATGGACCAGCTCTACGACCTCGGCGCCCGCGCGATCCTGGTGACGGACATCCACGCCTGCCGCCTCTGATGCGTCCCGCGGCCGGCGCGCTGCCCACGGGGCTGGCGCTCGCCGTGGCGTCGCTGGGCGGCATCTCGTCGGCGGTGCAGAGCGCCGCCAACGCCGAGCTCGGCGAGCGGGTGGGCAACGCCTCGTTCGGCGCGGTGGCCAGCACGCTCAGTGGCAGCGCGCTGATCGTCGTCGGGCTGGCGGCGATGCCCTCGATGCGGCGCGGCCTGCGCGCCCTGCCGACCGCGAAGCTGCCCTGGTGGGCGTACCTGGGCGGGGTCTGTGGCGCGCTGTTCGTGACCATCGCGACGTACGTGGTGCCGGTCGTCGGCGTCGCCGCGTTCACGATCGCCCAGGTGACCGGCGGCAGCTTCGGCGGGCTGGCGGTCGACCGGGCCGGCCTCGCACCGGCCGGCCGGCTGCCGCTCACCGCGCCTCGCGTGGGCGGCGCGGTGCTCGGCGTCGCCGCGGTCGCGCTGGCCCAGGTGGACCGCCCGATCGGCGACCTGGCGCTCGACATGCTCGCGCTCGGCATGCTCGGCGGGGCCGCGGTGGCGATGCAGGGCGCGCTCAACGGCCGCGTGTCGGCGGCCACCACCAACGCGACCGGCACCGCCCTCAACTTCGCCACCGCGACCCCGACCGTGCTGGTGGCCGGCGTGCTGCTCGGCGCGTTCGCGAGCGGCTGGTCCACCCGCCTGCCCGCCGAGTGGTACCTCTACACCGGCGGCGCCCTGAGCGTCGTGATCGTGGCCTGCCTGCTGATCAGCGTTCGCGCGGTAGGCGTCCTGCGTACGGGCCTGTCGCTGGTCGCCGGCCAGTTGGGCGGCGCCCTCCTGCTGGACGCTCTCCTCCCGGACGCCCGCGGCGCCAGCCCGGCCCTGCTGGCCGGCGCGGCCCTGACGGTGGCCGCGGTAGCCCTCGCCTCTTTCCGCGTCGACCAGGGAGTCGGCGGGCGGGTCGCGCCACCGACTCCCTGATCGACGCCGCCCTACGGGAGGTGGATGGGGCTGGTGCTCGCCTCGCTCGGTGAGGGGCCCAAGCGCCACCGCGAGCTCGCGCGAAGGGTCGGCCCGCGAGGCATACGACGAAGCCCGGCCCTCCGGGTAGGAGGGCCGGGCTTCGTCCTGGGGGTGTGGGTGTGGCCTTGTTACGCCTGCTCGATGGCGGGGGCGCCGGCGCCGGAGGTCACGGCGATCCGCGTGGCGGCGGTGCCCGCGTACGCCCCGGTCACCCGCACGCTCAGCACGCCCGCGTCGTAGGAGGCGCTGACCGCGTCGGCGGTCACGTGCTGGGGCAGGGCGAAGGAGCGGCGAAACGTGCCGTACCGCACCTCCCGCAGGCTCCGGCCGTCCTTCTCCTCGGTCCGCTCGTCGCGCCGCTCACCGTGCACGACCAGCCGGCCGCGGTCGACCTCGACCGTCACGTCCTTCTCGACGTCCAGGCCGGGCAGCTCCACCCGCACCACCGCGTCGTCCCCGTCCCGTGCGACCTCGGCGGCCGGCACGAAGCCGCTGCGCCGGGTCGCCGCCGGCCCGAACGCCTGCCGCACGAGAGCGTCAAACTCCGCGAACGGGTCACGACGGGTCCACAGCGACAAAGTGCTCATCATGTACTCCTCGAGTCCAGCCGCACCGACCCCAACCGGCCGGCGCACGAAACATAACTTGAGTCGGGTCGACTCAATTCCCACCTCGACCACGAAGTCGAGCGGATGAGCAAGGACGAGGTGCTCGCCTGGTTCGACGCCGGGCCGGGTGAGACGGGGCGGGGTGCGGGTGGCAGACTCGGGAAACGTGAGCAACGCTGTCGTACGCCTGCGCCCCCAGCGGGCCCGGATCGTGGCCTGGATCCTGGCGGTCGCCATCATGGTGGTCTTCACACTGGTCGCCACCGGCCTCAGGGGCTCGACCGGCGACGGCTACGGCACGTTCCAGCGCGGCGACCAGTTCGCGATGGTCGGGCTCGGCGTGCTCTTCGCCCTCGGCATCCTGCTCTTCACCCGCCTGCGCGTCGAGGCGGACGAAAAGGGCATCCACGTGCGCAACCTCGTCGGCGGCTACGACCTGCCCTGGGACATGGTGCGCTCGATCCGCTTCAACCGCGGCACCCCCTGGGCCACCCTCGAGCTGCGCGACGAAGACCTGCTGCCGATGATGGCCCTCCAGGCCGCCGACAAGCAGTACGCCGTCGACGGCGTCCGTGCCCTCCGCGCCCTCCTCGAAGCCTCCCAGCGCGAAGCCCAGCCCGACACCACCAGCTAGACCGTTGGCCGGTATTTCGGTGCTGGTCAGGCATCCCCCGATGACCTGGCGGGAGGGCGGCCTGATTCCTTGATCGGCGGGCCAGCTTGTAGATCGTGGTCATCTGGACCCCCTCCAGGGGGACCAAACGACCACGATCACCAGGATCTGCCCCACCTCGTCGCCGATCAAGGTCCAGCCGAATCGCGACACACGCTCTGACCAGCGTCTGGGATCTCTAGTCGGGGACGGTCGCGCGCAGGTAGGCCACGGCCATCGTGCGGCGGGTCGGGTGGTGTGCGGACGAGGACAGGTAGGCGTCGAGGTGCGCCCGCTCCTCCTCGTCGAGTGCGGCCGCCATCGCCTCCGCGTACGTCGGGGCGAGCGGGTTGGGTGCCGTGTGCTTGAGCTGCGACCAGGCGGGCAGCGGCGGCGCCGGCACGTCGAGCTGGGCCCGGTAGTCGAGCTCGACCGCCGTGAAGCCGGCGCCCTCCGCCCAGGCGAGCAGGTCCCGCTCGTCGAAGTCGACCAGGGGGCCGTCGCCGGTCAAGACGGCGACCACTCGCGCGATCAGGTCGTCGACGGGTGAGCCGGCCAGGCCGAGGAGGTCGCCGGGGCGGTGCTGCCGCGGGAAGCTGTTGATCGGCTCGAAGATGGCGAGCCGCCCGCCCGGCCGCAGCACCCGGAAGAACTCGGCGAACGCGTCCGCCTTCCGCGTGCAGTAGATGAGCACCGAGCGGGTGGTGACGGCGTCGACCGAGGCGTCGGCCACGCCGGTGAGATCTTCGGCCGACGCGCGGAGGAAGGAGCACCGTTCGTCGCCGGCGGCGGTGCGGCGGCAGTCGTCGAGCAGCTCCTGTGACACGTCGGTGAAGATGACCCGGCCGTCCGGGCCGAGGCGTTCCAGCGCGCCGAAGCCCACCAGCCCCGTGCCGCAGCCCACGTCCAGCAGCACGTCGTCGGGGCGGAGGTCGGCCCGGTCGAGGACGCCGTCACGGAAGGCCGCCAGGGCGGGGGAGTGGTGGGCGCGTATCGTGGCGCTGTCGCCGTCGCGGCGGTGCAGCAGCCAGCGCGCCCACTGGTCTGTCGACATGACGCCCAAGGTAGCCCCGCTTTCGCGTTTCGAACTACATGCTGGTAGCCTTGCTGCGTCGACCAGCTGTCACCGCCTGTGTGGCGACAGCCACGAAGCGGAGCGCCTGCTCCCACCCGAGTCGCACCTATGTGGCGGCCGGGTCCGGTCAGCTAGCCCGTTTGGGGAATCCGACGGGTTGGTGGCGCGTTGTGATCATGTGCGCCCGACCGGTCGAGCGGGCCCTGGCATATCCGCCAGGGCCTTCTGCTTTGGGCCGGCAGCGCCGGCGCGGACATGCGGGCCGGCGTGGAGGCAGGACAACGCCCGGCCGTAAACCGCGACCGGACGAGGCATCGCAATGAGGAGGCCCCATCAGCGTCGAACCACGCGTGAACGAACAGATCCGGGCACGTGAGGTCCGACTGGTCGGCCCTGAGGGTGAGCAGGTGGGCATCGTCCCGCTGGAGCGCGCCCTTCAGCTGGCCGCGGACGTCGACCTGGACCTGGTCGAGGTTGCGCCGATGGCGCGCCCGCCGGTGTGCAAGCTCATGGACTTCGGCAAGTACAAGTACGAGAGCGCACTCAAGGCGCGCGAAGCGCGGCGTAATCAGCAGCAGACCGTCATCAAGGAAATGAAGCTCCGGCCGAAGATCGACCCCCACGACTACGAGACCAAGAAGGGTCACGTCGTGCGGTTCCTGAAGGCGGGCGACAAAGTCAAGGTGACGATCATGTTCCGGGGTCGCGAGCAGAGCCGACCGGAGCTGGGCTACCGGCTCCTGCGGCGGCTCGAGTCCGAGATCTCGGACCTGGGGTACGTGGAGGCCGCTCCCAAGCAGGACGGCCGCAACATGATCATGGTTCTGGCTCCGCACCGGGCCACCAAGGCCGCCGCCGTCGCCGCCACCGCGGCGAAGGGTGGCGGAGTGCGCGAGCGGGAACCCGGCGCCGACGAGGCGCCGCCGGCCGAGGCCGGGCCCGCCGGACAGACCGGCGAGTAGCAGGGGAGAGACGTTCCAAATGCCGAAGATGAAGAGCCACTCGGGGACGGGCAAGCGGGTCAGGGTGACCGGCACCGGCAAGCTGCGCAAGCAGCAGGCCGGCCTGCGCCACAACTTCGAGGGCAAGCCCTCCACCCGCACCCGCCGGCTGTCCGGCACGGTCGAGGTGGCCAAGGCTGACGTCAAGCGAGTCAAGAAGCTGCTGGGCCGCTGACGCGCGCCACTTGACAGAGAGAAGGAGTTGAGATGGCACGCGTCAAGCGGGCTGTGAACGCCCAGAAGAAGCGCCGCACATTGCTGGAGACCGCCAGCGGATACCGCGGTCAGCGCTCCCGCCTTTACCGCAAGGCCAAGGAGCAGGTGCTGCACTCGATGCAGTACGCCTACCGGGACCGTCGCGACCGCAAGGGCGACTTCCGGCAGCTGTGGATCACCCGGATCAACGCGGGGGCCCGCGCCAACGGCCTCACGTACAACCGGCTGATCCAGGGCCTGCGCCTCGCCGGCGTAGAGGTCGACCGCAAGATCCTCGCTGATCTCGCGGTCAACGACGCGCCGGCCTTCGCCGCGCTCGTCGAGGTGGCCCGCGCGGCCGTCGCCGCTGAGGGCACCGGCGGCGCCCAGGCCGCATGAAGCACCCCACCAAAACGCTCGGCTTCGCAGGGCGTTTCGGCGGGGAACCCGCGTGACCCAGCAACACCCACGACCCGGGGAAGGTCCGTACACCGTGCGGACACCCCGGGTTGTTGCTGCCCGGCGGCTCCAGCGCCGTCGCGAGCGCGACGCCGCGGGCCTTTTCCTCGCCGAGGGACCCCAGGCCATCCGGGAGGCCGCCTCCTCGTCGGCGGTCCATGAGATTTTTGGTACGAGCGACGGCCTGACCCGGTTCGCGGATCTGATCCAGGCGGCGGGCCGATCCGGCGCGCGCGTCTCCGAGGTCACCGAAGACGCGCTCGCCGCGCTGACGGAGACCGTGCGGCCACAGGGCTTGGTGGCGGTCTGCGAGCAGCAGCCGGTACCCCTGGAAAAGGCCCTGGAAAGCGGACCGCGACTTGTCGCGGTGCTCGCCGAGATCCGTGATCCGGGAAACGCCGGCACGGTCCTGCGCACCGCGGACGCCGCGGGAGCGAGGGCCGTGGTCTTCGCCGGCGACGCGGTCGACCCCTACAACGGCAAGTGCGTGCGCGCCTCCGCCGGCAGCCTCTTCCACGTCGACGTGGTGCGCGCGCCGGATCCGGGGATGGCCCTTGCCGCGATCCGTGAGCAGGGCATGAAGATTTTCGCCGCCACCGGCTACGGCGACACCAACCTCGACGACCTGGCCGACGAGGGCGGGCTGGACGCACCCACCGCCTGGCTGTTCGGCTCGGAGGCACACGGTCTACCAGCCGATTTGCTCGACGTCGCGGACGCCCGCGTCCGGGTCCCGATCCACGGCGGCGCCGAGTCGCTCAACCTCGCCGCAGCGGCGGCGGTATGCCTTTACGCCTCGGCGAGGGCCCTCCGTAGACTCTGATGGCTGTGACGTACCGCAACGATCCGTACGACCCGAAGCAGGTCGCGCTCCTCGACCCGGACGCGCTGGGTGACGCCGTCGCGAAGGCCGGCGAGGCGTTCGCCGCGGCCGCCGATCCGGACGCGCTGGCCGGGCTCAAGCACCTGCACCTGGGCGACCGTTCGCCGGTCTCGCTGGCCCGCCGGGAGATCGGCGCGCTGCCGCCGGCCGCCAAGGCCGACGCCGGCAAGCGGGTCAACGAGGCTCGCGCGGCCATCCAGGCGGCCTTCGACGCGCGCGCGGAGGAGCTGGAGCGCCTGCACGCCGAGCGCATCCTCGCCGAGGAGCGGGTCGACGTCACGCTGCCCTGGGACCGCCGCCCGCGCGGCGCCCGACACCCGCTGACCACGCTGATGGAGCGGATCGGCGACCTGTTCGTCGGCATGGGCTACGAGATCGCCGAGGGCCCCGAGCTGGAGCTCGAATGGGCCAACTTCGACGCGCTCAACATCCCACCGGACCACCCGGCGCGCGGCCTGATGGACACCTTCCACGTCGAGGACCCGGGCCTCGTGCTGCGCACGCACACCTCGCCGGTGCAGGCGCGCACGATGCTCACCCGCCAGCCGCCGATCTACGTGGTCGTGCCCGGCCGGGTCTACCGCACCGACGAGCTGGACGCCACCCACACGCCGGTCTTCCACCAGGTCGAGGGCCTCGTGGTCGACGAGGGCATCACGATGGCCCACCTGCGCGGCACGCTCGACCACTTCGCCCGCGCGATGTTCGGCGCCGAGGCCAAGACCCGGTGGCGGCCGCACTACTTCCCGTTCACCGAGCCGTCGGCGGAGTTCGACGTCTGGTTCCCGCAGCACCGCGACGGTCCACAGTGGGTGGAGTGGGGTGGCTGCGGCATGGTCAACCCGCGCGTGCTGCGCGCCTGCGGCATCGACCCGGACCGGTACTCCGGCTTCGCGTTCGGGATGGGCATCGAGCGCACGCTGATGTTCCGGCACGGGGTGAGCGACATGCGGGACATGGTCGAGGGCGACGTGCGGTTCACCCGCGCGTTCGGCATGGCGGTCTAGGGGGCCACGGTGCGGATTCCACTTTCCTGGCTGCGCGAGTACGTCGACCTGCCGGCCGGCGCGGACGTCGCGGAGGCGCTCGTCGGTCTCGGCATCGAGGTGGACGCCGTCGTCGACCAGCGCGAGACGGTGAAGGGCGACCTCGTCGTCGGCCGGGTCGCGGAGATCGAGGAGCTGACCGGCTTCAAGAAGCCGATCCGCTTCTGCCGGGTCGACATCGGGCGTGAGCAGCCGCAGGAGATCGTCTGCGGGGCCACCAACTTCGCCACCGGCGACCTCGTCGCGGTGATCCTGCCCGGCGGCGTGCTGCCCGGCGGCTTCGAGATCGGCGCCCGCAAGACCTACGGGCGGATGTCGGCCGGCATGATCGTGTCAGCGCGCGAGCTGGGCATCAGCGACGAGCACGCGGGCATCATCGTGCTCCCGCCGACCACCGACGCCAGCCCGGGTGCGGACGCCCGGCCGTACGTGGGGCTCGACGACGTCGTCTTCGAGCTGGAGATCACCCCCGACCGCGGCTACGCGATGTCGGTGCGCGGCATCGCCCGCGAGCTGTCGCACGCGTTCGAGGTGCCGTTCCGCGACCCAGGGCTGGCCGACGCGCCCGGTGCCACTCCCGAGCCGGCGTATCCCGTGGTCGTGGAAGACACGGTCGGCTGCGACAGGTTCGCGGCGCGGGCCGTGCGCGGCATCGACCCCAACGCGCCCTCGCCGGAGTTCATGCGGCGGCGGCTGACCACCGCGGGCATCCGCACGCTCGGCCTCGCCGTCGACATCACCAACTACCTGATGCTGGAGCTGGGCCAGCCGATGCACGCGTTCGACATGGCGCGCATCCGCGGGCCGTTGCTGGTGCGCCGGGCCGCGCCGGGAGAGAAGCTGACCACACTGGACGGTGTGGCCCGCGTGCTCGACGCCGAAGACATGGTGATCTGCGACGAAACGGGACCGATCTCGCTCGCCGCCGTCATGGGCGGCGAGACCAGCGAGGTGCAGCCGGACACAGTGGACGTGCTCTTCGAGGCGGCGCACTGGGATCCGGTGATGGTCAGCCGCACCGCCCGCCGCCACAAGCTTTTCAGCGAGGCGGCCAAGCGGTGGGAGCGGGGCGTCGACCCGGCCGCGCCGCTGGTCGCGCTCGACCGTGCGGTCGCGCTGCTCGTCGAGTACGGCGGCGGCGCGACGGATGGCAACGTGCTCGACATCGACAACGTGGTGCCGCCGCGGTCCCTGGTCATCGACCCGACGCTGCCGGGCCGGCGGGCGGGTGTGCCGTACACCGCCGCCCGCGTCGTGGAGACGCTGACCGCGGTCGGCTGCACAGTCTCCACTGTGGACGGGTTCTTGGACGTCACCCCGCCGACCTGGCGGCCCGACCTCACCGACCCGGCCGACCTGGTCGAGGAGGTGATCCGGCTCGACGGATACGGCAAGGTCCCCAGCGTGCTGCCGGTCGCCCCGCCCGGCAACGGCCTCACCCCGGCGCAGCGCCGCCGCCGCGCCGTGGCCAGCGCGCTCGCCGAAAACGGCTACGTGGAGGTGCTGTCGTACCCGTTCGTGGGACCGTCCGCTGTGGACGGTCCGGCGGTGCGGCTCGCCAACCCACTCTCCGACGAGGAGCCGTTCCTGCGCACCTCGTTGCTGCCGCCGTTGCTCGGCACGCTCAAGCGCAACATCGGTCGCGGCCACCGAGACACCGCCCTGTACGAGATGGGCACCGTCTTCCTGCCCCGTCCGGGTGCCGGCAGCCCGCCGGAGATGGGCGTCGACCGGCGCCCGACCGAAGAGGAGTTCGCCGCCGCCGACGCGACCGTGCCGCACCAGCCGTGGCACGCCGCGGTCGTGCTGGCCGGCGAGGTCGAGCCGGCCGGCTGGTGGGGCGCGGGACGCCAGGCCGGCTGGGCCGACGCGATCGAGGCGGCCCGGATCACCATCGCGGCGGCCGGCATCGCGGACGAGCGGGTGACGGTCCAGGCGGCCGAGCGGGCGCCGTGGCACCCGGGCCGCTGCGCCGCGATCGCCGTCGACGGGGTCACCATCGGCCACGCGGGTGAGCTGCACCCGACCGCGCTCGCCGCGCTCGATCTGCCCCGCCGCACCAGTGCGATGGAGCTCGACCTCGACGCGCTGCCCGAGGCGGGCGTCGCGCCGGCGCCGCGGGTCTCCGGGTTCCCGCCCGCGCTGATCGACGTGGCGCTGGTGGTCGGCGAGTCCGTGCCCGCCGCCGACGTGCAGGCCGCGGTGGTGGCCGGTGCCGGCGACCTGCTGGAGTCGGTGCACCTCTTCGACGTCTACACCTCGGCGCAGCAGCTGGGGGAGGGGCGCAAGTCGCTCGCCTACAAGCTGACCTTCCGGGCACCTGACCGTACGCTCACCGTGGAGGAGGCGGTCGCGGCCCGCGACGCCGCGGTGGCCGAGGCCGCTGCCCGGTTTGGGGCTGTTCTGCGCGGCGCGTAACGCTTTGGGATGGTTGCGCGGTATCGGACCCCCGGCATCCGTCGGGTAGCCGCGAGGCCGTATCTTTCGGTGGTCCTTGGGCACACAATTCTCACGAGATGTCGAACGGGGTTGAGATGACGGAGGCGTTCACGACCGACGTGTGCATCGTCGGTGGCTGCGGACGGGTGGGCCTGCCACTCGGCATCGCGCTCGCGTCGCGGGGCCTGACGGTGACGCTCTACGACATCAACGCCGCCGCCGTCGAGACGGTCAACTCGGGCACCCTGCCCTTCGACGAGGAGGGCGCCGGCCCGGTGCTCGCCGAGGTCGTCGCGGCCGGGCGGCTGCGCGCCTCCACCGAGCCTGCGACGGTCGGCTCGGCCGAACACCTCGTCGTCGTGGTGGGCACGCCGGTCGACGAGCACCTCAACCCCGACCTCGGCGCGGTGCCGCGGGCGCTGGAGCGGTGCGCCGAGCACCTGCGCCCCGGCCAGCTCGTCGTGCTCCGCTCGACCGTGTACCCCGGCGTCACGGCCCTGACCGAAAAGCTGCTCACCGGCATGGGCATCGCGGTCGACGTGGCCTTCTGCCCGGAGCGGATCGCCGAGGGCAAGGCGATGACCGAGCTGTTCGCCCTGCCGCAGATCGTCTCCGCCCGCACGCCGCAGGCCTTGGCCCGCGCGGAAAAGCTCTTCCGTCACCTGACCGACCAGATCGTGCCGCTGGAGCCCGAAGAGGCGGAGCTGGCGAAGCTGTTCACGAACACGTGGCGGTATATCAA
>NZ_JCADBM010000045.1:0-28805 GCF_059359075.1 Phytohabitans sp. LZ39
GTACATCGCCCGCGAGCTCTACCAAATCATCACAACAAACGACCCTGACCCCGCCGCTTGACAACCATAGGAGCATCGTCGCGGTAGCCCACATCTCTATCTTTGGGTTGGGATCTGGAGCGCACCAACCGACTGGGCCGAACGGTTGGCAGTTGGTGCGCGTTCCGTTGGATCTCTCTCAGACGCCGAGTCGGTTCGGCTCGTTAAACTGCGGACCAATGTGGACGAACTGGTGCCGAGGTCGCGATCAGATCACCCTGTGATAACGAACCGGGGGTCGCGCGAGATCGTGGCGCGACGTTAGCGTCCTCGCGTCCTATCGCCGTCTCGGTGGCCCCCAGACGGTGATTTGCGTCTCGACCGTGCGCCGGTCGTATACATAGAGCAAGACCGCCGTGGGCGGGGTGGGAGACCGCCTCGCTCACGGCGTTTTTTCGGGTACCCGATGATGGGACGCGTGACCCGCGCAGACCTGGACAAGCAGCCGCACGAGATCGCCGCGATGTTCGACGGCGTGGCCCGGCGGTACGACCTGACCAACACGGTGCTCTCCTTCGGCCGCGACCGGGGGTGGCGGAAGGCCACCCGCGACGCGCTCGACCTGGCGCCGGGGCAGCGGGTGCTCGACGTCGGCGCCGGCACCGGGGTCTCGACGCAGGAGCTGGGCACCTCCGGGGCGTACGCGGTGGGCCTCGACATCTCCATCGGCATGCTCCAGGCCGGTCGCCGCGTACGGCCGGGCGTGCCGCTGCTGGCCGGTGACGCGCTGCGGCTGCCCTTCCCGGACGCCGCCTTCGACGCGGTGACCATCTCGTTCGCCCTGCGCAACGTTGTCGACCCGGCCGCCGCGCTGGGCGAGCTGGCCCGGGTCACCCGGCCCGGTGGGCGGCTCGTGGTGTGTGAGTTCAGCCACCCGACCGCCGAGCCGTTCCGGCAGGTCTACATGTCGTACCTGATGCGGTCGTTGCCCACGGTGGCCCGCCGGGTGTCGAGCAATCCCGATGCGTACGTGTACCTGGCCGAGTCGATCCGGGCGTGGCCGGACCAGGCTGGGCTCGCGGCGGTGATCGATGCGGCCGGCTGGCAGGGCGTGGCGTGGCGCAACCTGACCGGCGGGATCGTCGCCCTGCACCGCGCGACTCGCCCGTAGAAAGCCACAAATGGGGCATTTCGCGGTTATGCTGCGCGCATGGCGGGGGAAAGCGACGCGATCGCGGACATGCTCGCGCAAATGCGGCAGTTGGCCGAAGAGCACCCGGAGGCCGCGCAGCGCCTCGCGGCCGACCTGACGGCCGCACTGGGGCGGGCAGGGATGCACTTCGATGGCCAGAAGGTCACCGAACAGGTCCCGGCGATGCCCGGACGGGTCACCGAAAGCAGTGCGGCCAGCGAAGTCGCGGCCAACCAAGAACATTAGGGTTGCCTAACCAAGTGGCCCCCGTGGGCCGGTTCTAGACTCCACACGGAAACGCTTGTGAAGCATTTCACGAGCGCACCGATCGGAGGTGGAACCGTGACCGACGAAGCCGACGTCATTGTCGTAGGCGCCGGTCCGGGTGGTTCCACAACGGCTTACCACCTGGCCCGACACGGGTTGCGTGTGCTCCTGCTGGAGAAGACCGAGTTCCCCCGGGAGAAGGTCTGCGGCGACGGGCTCACTCCGCGCGCCGTCAAGCAGCTCGTCAAGCTCGGCATCGACACCAGCCCGGAGGCGGGCTGGCTGCGTAACAAGGGCCTGCGGGTCATCGGCGGCGGCGTGCGCCTCGAGCTCGATTGGCCGGAGCTGGCCAGCTTCCCCGACTACGGCCTCGTGCGCACCCGGCTCGACTTCGACGACTTGCTCGCCAAGCAGGCGGTCAAGGCCGGCGCGGTGCTGCACACCAAGGCAAACGTCACCGGGCCGGTGCTCGACGGCGCCGGTCGCGCGGTGGGCGTGGTCGCGGAGGTCGACGGCGAGGAGAAGACGTTCCACGCGCCGCTGACGATCGCCGCCGACGGCGTCTCCGGCCGCTTCCCGCTCGCGATGGGCCTGGCCAAGCGCGAAGACCGGCCGATCGGGGTCGCCGTCCGGCGCTACTACCACTCGCCGCTGCGGCACGACGACGACTACCTGGAGTCCTGGCTGGAGCTGCGCAGCCGCGAGGCGGGCGACAAGCTCCTGCCCGGCTACGGCTGGATCTTCGGGATGGGCGACGGCCGGGTCAACGTGGGCCTGGGCGTGCTCAACTCCTCGGCCGCGTTCGGCAAGACCAACTACCGCCGGCTGCTGGTCGACTGGCTCGGCAGCACCCCGCCGGACTGGGGCATGGCCGACGAGGCCAACGCCGACGGCCCGATCCTCGGCGCCGCGCTGCCGATGGGCTTCAACCGGGTGCCGCACTACACCCGGGGCGTGCTCCTGGTCGGTGACTCCGGCGGCATGGTCAACCCCTTCAACGGCGAAGGCATCGCGTACGCGATGGAGTCCGGCGAGCTCGCCGCGGAGGTCGCGGTGCAGGCGCTGTCCCGGCCGGCCGGACCGGCCCGGGAGAAGGCGCTCGCGGCCTACCCGGCCGAGCTCAAGGCGCGGTACGGCGGGTACTACCGGCTGGGCAACATCTTCGTGAAGCTGATCGGCAACCCGCAGATCATGAAGATCGCGACCCGGCACGGCATGCCGCACCCGACGCTGATGCGGTTCGTGCTCAAACTCCTGGCAAACCTGACGGATCCGCGCGGTGGCGACGCGATGGACCGGGTCATCAACGCCATGACCAGGGTGGCCCCGGCGGTATGAGCCCGCACGCGTGTGAATAGTGTGAATCGATCGAAGTAACCGCTGGACCGAGATAGACGCAGGCAGGGAAGGACGAGCAGGGGAAAGAGGATGTCGCTCTCGCCGTACGTACCCATCATCGGGGTCTTCGCCCTCGCCGCGGCGTTCGCGGTCTTCTCCGTCGCGATCGCGCCGCTGCTCGGCCCGCGTCGCTTCAACAAGGCCAAGCTCGCCGCCTACGAGTGCGGCATCGAGCCGTCGCCGGAGCCGGTTGGCGGCGGGCGGATCCCGATCAAGTTCTATCTGACCGCGATGCTCTTCATCGTGTTCGACATCGAGATCATCTTCCTGTACCCGTGGGCCGTGTCCTTCGACGCGCTCGGCGTCTTCGGGTTCGTGGAGATGCTGCTCTTCATTGGGACGGTCTTCATCGCGTACGCCTACGTCTGGCGGCGCGGGGGTCTGGACTGGGACTGAGGTCTTACGCGCCATGGGAATCGAAGAGAAGCTGCCGAGCGGCATCCTGCTGACCAGCGTCGAAAAGCTGGTCAACTGGACCCGCAAGACCTCGACGTGGGGCGCCACCTTCGGGCTGGCGTGCTGCGCGATCGAGATGATGGCCGCGGGTGCGCCGCACTACGACCTGGGTCGCTGGGGCATGGAGGTCTTCCGCGCCTCGCCCCGCCAGGCCGACCTGATGATCGTCGCCGGCCGGGTGAGCCAGAAGATGGCCCCCGTGCTGCGCCAGATCTACGACCAGATGGCCGAGCCCCGCTGGGTGCTGTCGATGGGCGTCTGCGCGAGCAGCGGCGGCATGTTCAACAACTACGCGATCGTGCAGGGCGTCGACCACGTCGTGCCGGTCGACATGTACCTGCCCGGCTGCCCGCCGCGGCCGGAGATGCTGATCGACGCGATCCTCAAGCTCCGCGAGAAGATCATGTACGAGCCGCTCGGCGCCAACGGCCGCAAGATGCTCGAGGCCAGGATCGCCCGGGGCGACGTGCCCGCGGTAGCGCCCGGCTCGATGCCCTCGTCGTACCGCTCCGACAAGGCCAAGCGCGCCGAGTGGACGCAGGCCGTGCGCGAGGGGCGCGAGGAGCAGCTGCGCATCGAAAAGTGGATGCAAGAGGAGAGGCACCTTCAGGCTGGAGGGCGCTGGTAATGGCTGAACCCAACAAGCCCAGCGAGGACCCGGGCGGCGGCGTGCCCGTGCAGGCACCGCCGGTTGGTGCCACCGCCGGCGCGCCCGCCGAGTACCCGCCGGCAAGCCCGGCCGGCAAGGGCATGTTCGGCATCCACGGCTCCGGCGACACCTCCGGCTTCGGCGGGCTGGTGCGCCGTCGGGTCGAGCCGGTCGGCACCGCCCGGCCGTACGGCGGCTATTTCGACGAGGTGTACGACGCGCTCGACTACGCGTTCCCCGGCCTGGAGGACGCGATCGAGAAGGTGATCGTCGACCGGGGCGAGCTGACCCTGCACATCAAGCCGGAGCGGATCGCCGAGGTCTGCCGGGTGATGCGCGACAGCGAGGGGCTCCGCTTCGAGCTCTGCTCGTCGGTGTCCGGTGTGGACTACCTGGGCGCCGACGACCGCCGCCTGCACGTGGTCTACCAGCTGACCTCGATGACATACCGGCGGCGGGTGCGGCTGGAGGTGGCGGTCACCGCCGAAAACCCGCGGGTGCCGAGCGTCACCCAGGTCTACCCGACGGCCGACTGGCAGGAGCGGGAGACGTACGACTTCTTCGGCGTCATCTTCGAGGGCCACCCCAACCTCACCCGGATCCTGATGCCGGACGACTGGGAGGGCTTCCCGCAGCGCAAGGACTACCCGCTCGGCGGGGTGCCCGTGGAGTACAAGGGCGCCGAGATACCGCCGCCGGACAAGCGGAGGAGCTACCAATGACCACACCGGGGTACGCGACAGAGCGCGAGACCACCGAGGGCAAGGTCTTCAACGTCACCGGTGGTGACTGGGACACCGTCGTCGGCGGCACCGACCCGATCCAGGACGAGCGGATCGTGGTCAACATGGGCCCGCAGCACCCGTCGACCCACGGCGTGCTCCGGCTGATCCTGGAGCTTGAGGGCGAGACCGTCCGCGAGGCCCGGGTGGTCGTCGGCTACCTGCACACCGGCATCGAGAAGAACCTCGAGTACCGCAACTGGATCCAGGGCTCGACGTTCGTGACCCGGATGGACTACCTCGCGCCGCTCTTCAACGAAACGGCGTACGCGCTGGCGGTGGAGAAGCTCCTCGGCATCGAAGACGAGATCACCGAGCGGGCCACGACGATCCGGGTGCTCATGATGGAGCTCAACCGGATCGCCTCGCACCTGGTCTGGCTGGGCACCACCGGCCTGGAGCTCGGCGCGATCTCGATGATGCTGTACGGCTTCCGCGAGCGGGAGTACATCCTCGAGATCTTCGAGATGGTCAGCGGCCTGCGGATGAACATGGCGTACGTCCGGCCGGGCGGCGTCGCGCAGGACATCCCCGACGAGGCGATCGTCAAGATCCGCGAGTTCCTGGCGATGATGCCGAAGAAGCTCAAGGAGTACGAGGCGCTCCTGTCCGGCCAGCCGATCTGGCACCAGCGCACCAAGGACGTCGCGGTGCTCGACGTGACCGGCTGCCTGGCGCTCGGCATCACCGGCCCGGTGCTCCGCTCGGCGGGCCTGCCGTGGGACCTGCGCAAGACCATGCCGTACTGCGGCTACGAGACGTACGAGTTCGACGTGCCGACCACGCCGACGGGCGACGTGTGGGGGCGCTACCTGGTCCGCATGGCCGAGATGCGCGAGTCGCTGAAGATCATCGAGCAGGCGCTCGACCGGCTCAAGCCTGGCCCGATCATGGTGGCCGACAAGAAGATCGCCTGGCCGGCGCAGCTCGCCATCGGCGTCGACGGCATGGGCAACTCGCTGGAACACGTCGCCAAGATCATGGGTCAGTCGATGGAGTCGCTGATCCACCACTTCAAGCTGGTCACCGAGGGTTTCCGGGTTCCGCCCGGCCAGGTGTACGTGGGCATCGAGTCGCCGCGCGGCGAGCTCGGCGTGCACGCGGTCTCCGACGGCGGCACCCGGCCCTACCGGGTGCACTACCGCGAGCCCAGCTTCATCAACCTCCAGGCGATCCCGGCCATGGCCGAGGGCGGCATGATCGCCGACGTGATCGCCGGGGGCGCTTCCCTCGACCCCGTGATGGGTGGGTGTGACCGCTAGTGGGATTCAGTGACGCTACGCGCGCGAAGGCGTTGGAGATCATCGCGCGCTACCCCGCCGACCGGTCGCGGTCGGCCCTGCTGCCGCTGCTGCACCTCGTGCAGTCCGAAGAGGGCAACGTGTCCCCGGCCGGCGTGGAGTTCTGCGCCGAGCTGCTGGGCATCACCAAGGCCCAGGTCGGTGCGGTGGCCACGTTCTACACGATGTACAAGCGGCGGCCGACCGGTGACTGGCTGGTCAGCGTCTGCACCAACACCATGTGCAACGTGCTCGGCGGCCAGGAGATCTACGACCGGCTGAGCGATCACCTCGGTGTCGGGCACGACGAGACCACCGCCGACGGCACCATCACGTTCGAGCACGCCGAGTGCCTGGCGGCGTGCGACTACGGCCCGGTGATGACGGTCAACTACGAGTTCTTCGACCGCGTCGACCCGGACACCGCCGTGCACGTGGTCGACCAGCTGCGCGCCGGGCAGCGGCCGCAGCCCACCCGCGGGGCCCGGCTCTGCACGCTCAAGGAGATGTCGCTCCAGCTCGCCGGCTTCGCCGAGCCGCGCGAGGAGGCGATGGCCGACGGGCCGGCCGGCGACCCCACCCTGCGCGGGGTGCGGCTGGCGCAGCAACACGGCGTCAGCGTCTCCGGCTTCGACCCGGACACGCCGATCAAGTCTTCGCAGGGCGACGCCGCTCCGGCGCAGGCCGCCGGCGTGGCGGCCAACCAGCCGGCCCGCGACCGCTCGCCGTCGGGCCAGCCGGCGAAGGCGCACGAGCAGGCTCTCAAGGAGGCCAAATGACGTCCCCCCGTCGTGAGGTGCTGGAGAAGCTGACTCCGGTCCTCACCAAGCGCTGGCTGTCGCCGGAGGCCTGGCGGATCGGCGTCTACGAGCAGCTCGACGGGTACGCCGCGCTGCGCAAGGCGCTGGCCGCGCACCCCGACGACCTGATCCAGCTCATCAAGGACTCGGGCCTGCGCGGTCGCGGCGGCGCCGGTTTCCCCACCGGGCTGAAGTGGGGCTTCATCCCGCAAAACGACGGCAAGCCGCACTACCTCGTGGTCAATGCCGACGAGGGCGAACCGGGCACCTGCAAAGACCTCCCGCTGATGACGCACGACCCGCACTCGCTGATCGAGGGCGTGATCATCGCGTCGTACGCGATCCGGGCCAACCGCGCGTTCATCTACATCCGCGGTGAGGCGGTACACGCGGCCCGCCGGCTGCGCAACGCGGTGCAGGAGGCGTACGCGGCCGGGTACCTCGGCACCGACATCCTCGGCTCCGGGCACGACCTCGACGTCGTCGTCCACAGTGGAGCAGGCGCGTACATCTGCGGCGAGGAAACCGCGCTGCTGGACTCGCTGGAGGGCTTCCGCGGCCAGCCGCGGCTGCGCCCGCCATTCCCGGCGACGCACGGCCTCTACGCCAGCCCCACGGTGGTCAACAACGTCGGCACGATCTCCAGCGTGCCGTACATCGTGCTGGGCGGTGCCGCCTGGTGGAAGACCATGGGCACGGAGAAGTCGTCCGGCCCGATGATCTACTCGCTGTCCGGCCGGATCGTCAACCCGGGCCAGTACGAGTGCTCGATGGGCATCACGCTGCGCGAGCTGCTGGAGCTGGCCGGCGGCATGCTGCCCGGCCACGAGCTGCGGTTCTGGACGCCGGGCGGCTCGTCGACGCCGCTGCTGACCGCCGAGCACCTGGACGTGCCGCTCGACTTCGAGGGCGCGGCGGCCGCCGGTTCGATCCTCGGCACCACGGCCACGCAGATCTTCTCCGACCAGGACTGCCCGGTGTACGCGACGTACAAGTGGCTGGAGTTCTACCACCACGAGTCGTGCGGCAAGTGCACCCCGTGCCGCGAGGGCAACTACTGGATGGTGGGCATCTACCGCCGGATCCTCTCCGGCGCCGGCACCCACCAGGATCTGGACACCCTGCTGGACACCTGCGACAACATCCTCGGCCGCTCGTTCTGCGCGCTCGGCGACGGTGCGACAAGCCCGGTGACCTCGTCGATCCAGTACTTCAAGCAGGACTACGTGGACTACATCGAGGGCCGGAAAGCGCCTCGGTTGAGCGCCAAGCAGCTTGTGGGAGCGCACTAAATGACCGACGTGGCCAAGAAGGCGGACACGGTAACGCTCACCATCGACGGCGTCGAGGTGACCGCGCCCAAGGGTGCGCTGCTCATCCGCGTCGCCGAGCAGATGGGCATCGAGATCCCGCGGTTCTGCGACCACCCGCTGCTCGCGCCGGCGGGCGCCTGCCGGCAGTGCCTGGTCGAGGTCGAGGGGCAGCGTAAGCCGGTCGCCTCCTGCACGCAGACCGTCGCCGACGGCATGGTGGTCAAGACCCAGCTCAGCTCGCCGGTGGCCAAGAAGGCGCAGGCGGGAGTCATGGAGCTGCTCCTGATCAACCACCCGCTCGACTGCCCGATGTGTGACAAGGGCGGCGAGTGCCCGCTGCAAAACCAGGCCATGTCGACCGGCCGCGCCGACTCCCGCTTCCACGAGCACAAGCGCGAGTACCAGAAGCCGATCAACATCTCCAGCCAGGTGCTGCTCGACCGCGAGCGGTGCGTGCTCTGCCAGCGCTGCACCCGCTTCTCCGAGGAGATCGCGGGCGACAAGTTCATCGACCTGATGGACCGCTCGTCCGGCGAGCAGATCAACGTGTACCGGGACGACTTCTTCGGCGGCGAAGGCACCGGCGACGGCGCGGCCGGCGACGGGGAAGGCGACACCCCGTTCAACTCCTACTTCTCCGGCAACACCGTGCAGATCTGCCCGGTCGGCGCGCTCACCGGCGCGCAGTACCGGTTCCGCGCCCGCCCGTTCGACCTGGTCTCCTCGCCGAGCGTCTGCGAGCACTGCTCGGCCGGCTGCGCGCAGCGCACCGACCACCGGCGGGGCAAGGTCATGCGCCGGCTGGCCGGCGACGACCCACAGGTCAACGAGGAGTGGAACTGCGACAAGGGCCGGTGGGGCTTCCAGTACGCCACCGCCTTCGACCGCATCACCACGCCGATGGTGCGCGACGCGAAGACCGGTGAGCTGCGCGAGGCGCCGTGGTCCGAGGCGCTGGCCGTGGCCGCCGAAGGGCTGCGCAAGGCCCGCGACGGCGCGCACGGCATCGGCGTGCTGACCGGCGGCCGGCTCACGGTCGAAGACGCGTACGCGTACGCGAAGTTCGCCCGGGTGGCGCTGCGCTCCAACGACATCGACTTCCGCGCCCGGCCGCTCTCGACCGAAGAGGCCGACTTCCTGGCGTCCACTGTGGTCGGCGGCACCGACGTGACGTACACCGACGTGGAGAAGGCGCCGGTCGTGGTCATCGCCGGGCTGGAGCCGGAGGAGGAGTGCCCGATCCTCTACCTGCGGCTGCGCAAGGCGGTCACGAAGAGCCGCACCCGCGTGCTGGCGCTCGCGCCGTTCGCGACCCGCGGCTTCGAAAAGCTCGGCGCCTCGGTCGCGCTCGTCGCGCCGGGCGAGGAGGCCCAGGCGCTGGCCGACGACGAGTCGGTCGAGAAGGCGCTGCGGGCCGAGGGCGCGATCCTCCTGGTCGGCGAGCGGCTCGCGACCGTCCCAGGTGGACTGTCCGCGGCCGCCGCGCTCGCCGGGCGTACCGGCGCCAAGCTGGCCTGGGTGCCGCGGCGCGCCGGCGACCGGGGTGCGGTCGACGCGGGCTGCCTGCCCAACCTGCTGCCCGGCGGGCGGCTGGTGACCGACGCCGCGGCCCGCGCCGAGCTGGCCGGTGCCTGGGACCTGGAGGCGGGCGTCATCCCCAGCCAGGTCGGCAAGGACACCAACGCGATCCTGGCGGCGGCCGCTGGCAGCCGGATGGGCGCGCTCGTCGTGGCCGGCGTCGACCCGGCCGACGTGGCCGACCCGCGGCTGGCCGAGCAGGCGCTGGACACGGTGCCGTTCCTGGTCAGCCTGGAGGTGCGGCGCAGCGCGGTGAGCCGCCGCGCCGACGTGGTCTTCCCGGTCGCACCGGTCGTCGAGAAGGCCGGCAGCTTCGTCGACTGGGAGGGGCGCCTGCGCACGTTCGAGGCGGTGCTCTCCACGCCGGCGATGAACGACGCCCGCGTGCTCGACGCCCTGGCCGCCCAGCTCGGCGTCACGCTCGGCACCGGCGAGGTCAACCTGATCCGCCGCGAGCTCGGCTCGCTGCCGGCGACCCGCGCGGAGCGGCCGGACGCGCCGACGACCGCGCCGGGACCTCGGCCTACGCTGGCCGCCGGCGAGGCGGTGCTGGCGACCTGGCACCACCTGATCGACCTGGGCAGCCTGACCGACGGCGACGAGTACCTCGGCGGCACCGCCCGCCCGCCGGTCGTGCGGCTGGCCAAGGGCCCGGCGGAGGCGCTCGGCGTCGCCGACGGTGACCCGGTCACGGTGGGCACCGACCGCGGCGCGATCACGCTGCCGGCGGCGATCACCGACATGCCGGACGGCGTCGTCTGGCTGCCGACGAACTCACCCGGTTCGACCGTGCGGCGGGCGCTCGGCGCCACGTCTGGCGCGGTGGTACGGCTTTCGAGGGGGACGCACTGATGCCGCTCGCACAGGACCCCACGCTCCAGGACTTCGGGCACGACCCGTGGTGGCTGGTGCTCATCAAGGTCGTCTTCGTCTTCGCCTTCGGCATGGTCTGCACGCTGCTCGGCGTGTGGTTCGAGCGGCGGGTCGTGGCGCGGATGGCGGTGCGGCCGGGCCTCAACCAGGCCGGCCCGTTCGGCCTGCTCCAGACACTCGCCGACGGCCTCAAGGGCGCGTTCAAGGAAGACATCATGCCGCGTACCGCGGACAAGGTGGTCTTCTTCTTCGCGCCAACGGTCGCGGTGATCTGCGCGATGACCTCGCTGTCGGTCATCCCGTTCGGGCCGATGGTGAGCATCTTCGGGCACCGCACCCCGCTTCAGGTGACCGACGTACCCGTGGCGGTGCTGCTGATCCTGGCCTGCTCCGGCATGGCGGTGTACGGCATCGTGCTCGGTGGCTGGGCCTCCGGCTCGACCTACCCGCTCCTGGGCGGCCTGCGGTCGAGCGCTCAGATGATCTCGTACGAGGTCTCGATGGGCCTGTCGGTCGTGGCCGTCTTCATGCTCTCCGGCACGATGTCGACGAGCCAGATCGTGGCGGCGCAGGCGAGCGGCAAGGAGTTCGACCTCGGCCCGATCAACGTGGACGCGCCGGGCTGGTACGCCCTGCTGCTGCTGCCGAGCTTCATCATCTTCTTCATCGCGATCGTCGGCGAGACCAACCGCGCTCCGTTCGACCTCCCCGAGGCCGAGTCCGAGCTCGTCGCCGGCTACATGACCGAGTACTCGTCGCTGAAGTTCCTGCTCTTCATGCTCTCCGAGTACGTGGCGATGGTGGCGATGTCGGCGGCCACCGCGACGCTGTTCCTCGGCGGCTGGCGGGCGCCGGCGCCGATCACCACGATCTGGGCCGGTGCCAACTCCGGCTGGTGGCCGATGCTGTGGTTCTTCATCAAGGTCGTGCTGCTGGTCTTCGTCTTCGTGTGGCTGCGGGCGACGCTGCCCCGGCTCCGGTACGACCAGTTCATGAAGCTCGGCTGGCGGGTGCTGCTGCCGATCAACCTGGTCTGGATCCTGTCGCTGGCCGCCCTCCAGGTCGCGCGCGACGAGGACACCGGCGACGAGAAGTTCGTGATCCTCGGCGGGTTCCTGGTCGGGATCGTCCTGCTCGCGCTGCTCTGGCCGAGCGGCAAGCGCGCGCCGGACAAGCCCCTCGAAGAGCAGGTCAAGTCCCGTCCACCGGGGAGCTTCCCGATCCCGCCGATGGACCTCCAGGTGCCGCCGAGCCCCCGCGCCCGCCGCGCGGTGGCCGAGCGCGAGCCGGCGAACGTCGGCGCGGGCGCCGGCGGAGACCTCCCGGATAAGGAGAGTTAGATGAGCGCCATCGGAGCGTTCAAGGGGTTCGGGGTCACCTTCGCGCACATGTTCCGCAAGACGGTGACCACGGCGTACCCGTTCGAGACGCCGGTCTCCGCCCCGCGCTACCACGGGCGGCACATCCTCAACCGGCACCCCGACGGCCTGGAGAAGTGCATCGGCTGCGAGCTGTGCGCCTGGGCGTGTCCCGCCGACGCGATCTACGTCGAGGGCGGCGACAACACCGAGGACCAGCGCTACTCGCCGGGCGAGCGGTACGCCAGCGTGTACCAGATCAACTACGCCCGCTGCATCTTCTGCGGACTGTGCATCGAGGCCTGCCCGACCCGTTCGCTGACCATGAGCAACGAGTACGAGCTGGCCCGGGACAGCCGCCAGGATCTCATCTTCACGAAGGAGCAGCTGCTCGCGCCGCTGCTGCCGGGCATGGACCAGCCACCGCACCCGATGTACCTCGGCGACACCGAGAAGGACTACTACATCGGGGCGCTGACCAACCCGGGCACCTCGGCCGGTGCCGAGCGGGCCCCGTGGTCGGAGCAGCACACGGCGGACGGCTCGGGCACCACGGGAGGTGCGGCGTGAGCTCGCTCGCGGCCGCCGGCGGCATGTCCACCGGCGAGGCGGTCACCTTCTGGATCCTGGTGTGGCCGGCGCTGATCGGCGCGATCGGCATGGTCTTCGCGCGCAACGCGATCCACTCCGCGCTGTGGCTGGTGCTGACCATGCTCTGCATCGGCGTGTTCTACGTGCTCCAGTCGGCGCCGTTCATCGGCCTGGCGCAGATCATCGTGTACACCGGCGCGATCATGATGCTCTTCCTCTTCGTGCTGATGCTCGTCGGCCGAGACGCGTCCGACTCGCTGATCGAGACGTTGCGCGGCCAGCGGCTGGGCGCCGTCGTGCTCGGCCTCGGCTTCGCCGGGCTGGTCGGCACGGGTGTCTCCCGCGCGTTCCAGAACGACCCGGCGGTCGGCCTCGAACAGGCCAACCAGGCCGGCAACGTGCAGGGCATCGCCTCCCTGCTGTTCACCCGGTACGTCTTCGCGTTCGAGGTCACGTCCGCGCTGCTGATCACGGCGGCGGTGGGCGCGATGGTGCTGGCGCACCTCGAGCGGCGTCGCGGTGAGAAGCGCACCCAGCCGGAGATGATGCGGGCGCGGTTCGCCCCCGGCAACTACCCCGGCCCGAAGCCCGGCCCCGGCGTCTACGCCACATCCGACTCGGTCGCCACCCCCGGCCGCCTGCCCGACGGCACGCTGACCGACCGGAGCATCTCCCAGATCCTGCCCGCCCGCGAGCTGACTCCGGCGGAGTCAGCGCCGAAGGGTACCGAGAAGTGAGCGCAGCGAACTCTCGAACTGAAGATGGGGCTGTGAAGTGAATCTTCATAATCCAGAGTGGTACCTGGTACTTGCCTCGGTGCTCTTCACCATCGGCGCGGTCGGGGTGCTGATCCGGCGCAACGCGATCGTGGTGTTCATGTGCATCGAGCTGATGCTCAACGCGGCCAACCTCGCGCTGGTCACCTTCAGCCGGCTCAACGGCAACCTCGACGGCCAGATCATGGCGTTCTTCGTCATGGTGGTGGCCGCGGCCGAGGTCGTGGTCGGGCTCGCGATCATCATGTCGATCTTCCGGACCCGGCGGTCGGCCAGCGTCGACGACGCCAACCTGTTGAAGTACTGAGGCGGATATGCACGAGACCGTGGAATACGCGGCCGCGGATGGTTTCCTGTCCACCGTCTGGCTGCTGGTGGCCATCCCGCTCGCCAGCGCGGCGATCCTGCTGGTGCTCGGCAAGCGGGCCGACAAGTGGGGGCACGTGCTGGGCGTCGGCAGCATCGCCGTCACCTTCGTGCTGGGCCTGATCTACTTCTTCCAGCTGCGCGGGCTCGACAACAAGTCGGCCGAGGTGAAGCTCTTCGACTTCATCTCGGTGGGCTCGTTCCACGTCGACTTCGGGCTGCTGTTCGACCCGCTGTCCGCGGTGTTCGTGCTGCTGATCACCGGCGTCGGCTCCCTCATCCACCTGTACGCGGTGGGTTACATGGAGCACGACCCGGGGCGGCGCAAGTTCTTCGGATACTTCAACCTCTTCGCCGCCGCGATGCTGCTGCTGGTGCTCGGCAACAACTTCGTGATGCTCTACTTCGGCTGGGAGGGCGTGGGTCTCGCGTCGTACCTGCTGATCGCGTTCTGGTACGACCGGCCGTCGGCGGCCACCGCGGGCAAGAAGGCGTTCCTGATGAACCGGGTCGGCGACGCCGGCTTCGCGGTCGCCATCTTCCTGATGTTCCAGCAGCTCGGCACCGTCAACTACGACGGGGTGTTCAACGGCGTCGGCGAGCTCTCCTCCGGCGTGGTGCTGATGATGGGGCTGCTGCTCCTGCTCGGCGCGACCGGTAAGTCCGGCCAGTTCCCGCTCCAGGCCTGGTTGCCGGACGCGATGGAAGGCCCGACCCCGGTCTCCGCGCTCATCCACGCGGCCACGATGGTCACCGCCGGCGTGTACCTGATCGCCCGGTCCAACCCGGTCTTCTCGGCGAACGAGACGCTCCAGACGGTCGTGGTCAGCGTCGGCGCGCTCACGCTGCTGATCGGCTGCATCATCGGCTGCGCGAAGGACGACATCAAGCGGGTGCTGGCCTGGTCGACGGTCTCCCAGATCGGGTACATGTTCCTCGGCGTCGGGCTCGGCGGCGGCGCGTACGCGCTGGCGATCATCCACCTGCTGGCGCACGGCTTCTTCAAGGCCGGCCTTTTCCTCGGCGCCGGCTCGGTCATGCACGGGATGCACGACCAGACCGACATCCGGCGCTTCGGCGACCTGTGGCGGTACATGCGGATCACCTGGGTCACGTTCGGCCTGGCGTGGCTGGCGATCATCGGCATGTTCCCGTTCTCCGGCTTCTTCACCAAGGAGCCGATCATCGTGGCTGCCTTCGAGCGCGAGGGCTGGACCGCCTGGCTCTTCGGCATGGCGGCCCTGCTCGGCGCCGCGCTCACCGCGTTCTACATGACCCGGCTGTTCGTGCTGACGTTCCACGGGCCCAAGCGGTGGACCGAGGACATCAAGCACCCGCACGAGTCGCCGCCGGTCATGTGGGTGCCGCTGGTGCTGCTGGCGGTCGGCTCGGTCGCCGCCGGCTGGCTGATGTCGACAAGCGTCGTGGACTGGTTGACGCCGGTGCTCGGCGAGCACGAGGAGCACAAGGCGGTGCTGTCTCACGGGCTGATCACCACACTGTCCCTTGTGGTCACGGTGCTCGGCGCCGGCCTGGCCTACGCGCTGTTCCGTAACGGCACGGCCGAGCAGGAGCAGCCCGCTGGCCCAATCGTGATGGCGGCGCGGCGCAACCTCTACGCGGACGCGTTCAACGAGGCGGTCTTCGAAAAGCCCGGCATCTTCCTCACCCGGGCGCTTGTCTTCCTCGACAACCGCGGCGTCGACGGCCTCGTCAACGGGCTCGCCGCCGCGGTCGGGGGCGGGTCGGGCCGGCTGCGCCGGCTACAGACCGGGTTCGTGCGGTCGTACGCGATGTCCATGCTCACGGGTGCGCTGCTGGTCGTAGCCGCGTTTCTCGCTCTCCAGCTGGGATGGTTGGCGTGAGTGACTTTCCGTTCCTGTCCATCCTGACCGGAGCGCCGCTGGTCGGTGCGCTGGTGGTGGCGTTCCTGCCGCGCGCCAAGCCGGAGCTCGCCAAGCGGGTCGCCCTGATCTGGTCGGTCGCCGTCGCGGTCCTCGCGGTCGTGATGTGGATCGCGTACGACGCGGGGGGCGAGCGCTTCCAGTTCCGCGAGTCGTACACGTGGATCCCGGCCTGGGACGCGCGGTTCACGTTCGCCGTCGACGGCATCGCGCTGGTGATGCTGCTGCTGATCGCGATCCTGGTACCCCTGGTGATCCTGGCGTCGTGGCACGACGCGGACGCCTCCAAGCGCAGCGTGCCGGTCTACTTCGCCCTGCTGCTCGCGTTGGAGAGCACGATGCTCGGCGTCTTCTCGGCCGCCGACGTGTTCCTGTTCTACGTGTTCTTCGAGATCATGCTGGTGCCGATGTACTTCCTCATCGGCTCGTACGGCGGCCACCAGCGCCAGTACGCGGCGGTGAAGTTCTTCCTCTACTCGCTGGTCGGCGGCCTGTTCATGCTGGCCGCGGTGATCGGGCTGTGGGTGCTGGGCGGCAAGACGTTCGACTGGCAGCAGCTGCTGTCGGCCGACTTCTCCACCGGCACCGAGCGGTGGCTGTTCCTCGGCTTCTTCGTCGCGTTCGCGATCAAGGCGCCGTTCTTCCCGTTCCACACCTGGCTGCCGGACGCCGGTGGCGCCGCGCCGGCCGGCTCGGCCGCGCTGCTGGTCGGTGTGCTCGACAAGGTCGGCACCTTCGGGATCCTGCGGTACTGCCTGCCGCTGTTCCCCGAGGCGTCCCGCTGGTTCGCGCCGTACGCGCTGGCGATCGCGCTGATCGGCATCATCTACGCGGCCCTGCTGGCGGTCGGGCAGAACGACCTCAAGCGGCTGGTCTCGTACACCTCGATCGCGCACTTCGGGTTCATCGGCATCGGCATCT
Organism: Phytohabitans sp. LZ39; assembly: GCF_059359075.1. Classification (NCBI taxonomy): domain Bacteria; kingdom Bacillati; phylum Actinomycetota; class Actinomycetes; order Micromonosporales; family Micromonosporaceae; genus Phytohabitans; species Phytohabitans sp. LZ39. The sequence continues at coordinate 16,484 of NZ_JCADBM010000045.1, forward strand.
TCGCGTTCACCACGCAGGCCGGCACCGGCGCGGTGCTCTACATGGTCAACCACGGCCTCGCCACCGGCCTGCTCTTCCTGGTCGTGGGCATGTTCGTGGCCCGCCGCGGCTCCGCGCTGGTCAGCGACTTCGGTGGGGCCGGCAAGCTCGTGCCGCTGCTGGCCGGCGTGCTGTTCTTCGCCGGTCTGGCGTCGCTCGCGCTGCCCGGCACGGCGCCGTTCATCTCCGAGTTCCTGGTGCTGGTGGGCACGTTCACGGTCAACAAGACGGTCGCGGTGATCGCGACCGCGGGCATCATCCTGGCCGCCGCGTACGTGCTGTGGATGGTGCAGCGCACTACGCAGGGCACGCTCAACCCGGCACTGAGCACTGTGGACGGGATGCGGCGCGACATGACCATCCGGGAGAAGGTCGTGGTGGCCCCGCTGATCCTGCTCCTGCTGCTGCTCGGCTTCTACCCGAAGCCGGTCACCGACGTCATCAACCCCGCCGTACAGGCGACCATGCAGGACGTGGACAAGTCTGATCCCGCGCCCGCCGTTCAGGAGGCATCGCGTTGATGCAAGATCTCCAACTTCCGCCGATCGACTACGGCGCCGTCGCGCCGATGCTGATCCTGTTCGGCGTCGCCTGCGTGGGCGTGTTCTTCGAAGCGGTGCTGCCCCGCACGGCCCGCCGTACCACCCAGCTGGTGCTGGCGCTGGCCGGTCTCGTGGCCGCGTTCGTCGTCATCGTGTTCGAGGCGGACACGAGGATCCTCACCGCGGGCGGCGCGGTGGCCATCGACGGCCCGACGCTCTTCCTGCAAGGCGCGATCATCCTGCTCGGCCTGATGGCGTTGCTGCTGGTCGGCGACCGGTCGCTGGAGCAGGGCGGCGCGTTCGTGGCCCAGGCGGCGATCACGGTCGGCTCGGATGCCGACCGCCGCCAGGCCGCGCGTTCGCAGGGCGCCACGGAGATCTACCCGCTGGCGGTGTTCGCCATCGCCGGCATGCTGCTGTTCGTCGCGGCCAACGACCTGCTGACCATGTTCGTGGCGCTCGAGGTCTTCTCGCTGCCGCTGTACCTGCTGTGTGCGCTCGCCCGCCGGCGGCGGCTGCTCAGCCAGGAGGCGGCGCTGAAGTACTTCCTGCTCGGCGCGTACGCCTCGGCGTTCTTCCTGTTCGGCGTCGCGCTGGTGTACGGCTACGCCGGCAGCGTGCAGTTCGGCTCGATCCACGACGCGGTGCGCGAGTCGACGCAGAGCACCGTGCTGCTGTACGGCGGCATCGCGTTGCTCTCGATCGGCCTGCTGTTCAAGGCGGCCGCGGCGCCGTTCCACGTGTGGACGCCGGACGTGTACCAGGGCGCGCCGACGCCGATCACCGGCCTGATGGCGGCCTGCACCAAGGTCGCCGCGTTCGGTGCCCTGCTGCGCGTGCTGTACGTCGCGTTCGACGGCGCCGCGTGGGACTACACGCCGGTGCTCGGCGCGATCGCGGTGCTCACGATGCTCGTCGGCGCGGTGCTGGCGGTGACGCAGACCGACATCAAGCGGCTGCTCGCCTACTCGTCGATCGCCAACGCCGGCTACCTGCTGGTGGGCGTGCTGGCGCTGTCCAAGGACGGCCTGTCCAGCACGATGTTCTACCTCGTGGCGTACGGCTTCACCGTGATCGCCGCGTTCGCCATCGTGACGCTCGTGCGCGACGCCGACGGCGAGGCCACCCACCTGTCCCGCTGGGCCGGGCTGGGCCGCCGCTCGCCGCTGTTCGCCGGCATCTTCACGTTCATCCTGCTGGCGTTCGCGGGCATCCCGCTGACCAGCGGCTTCATCGCGAAGTTCGCGGTCTTCGGCGCGGCCCTCGACTCCGGCGACGCGTGGCTGGTGATCTTCGGTGTGGTCACGAGCATGCTGCTCGCGTTCCCGTACCTGCGCGTGGTGGTCATGATGTGGCTCTCCGAGCCCGGCGAGAGCACGCCCGCCGTGTCGGTACCCGGCGGCCTGACCGCGGCCGCGCTCATGATCGGTGTGGTCGCCACGCTCGTGCTGGGTGTCGCACCGGCCCCACTGCTCGACCTGACCGCGAACGCGGCCGAGTTCGTCCGCTAGCGCGGCCACAAGGTGTCCGGGCCGGCGAAGCCGGCCAACGTTTGTGGCCGCACTAGAGACCTTTCGGGGTCGGGCTGGCGTGAGCCCGGTCAACCCCGCCCCCTTCCCCTCCGTCGGTTGGGCGTAGGGGTGCGGTGACCAGCGGCGGACGGGTGCGGCCGCGGGAGCAGCGGTCTGGACCACGACGGACGTCGCGGTAGCTCAAGTCTCTGTCCTAAATGGGGGGCGAAGCCACCCTCCGACTCCGAAAGGTCTCTAGCGCGTCGGGTTTGACCGCCGGTCGCCGCCGGCCCGGTGGCGGCAGACCATCGTCACGCCGTTTCGCCGGACGCCGTTCGGGGCGGACGACCGCACCGCTTCGAGGAGCCGGCGGCTGAGGCTCAGCACCGCCGCCCGGCTCGGGTGCTGGGAGATGACCTCGTCGTCGTCGAGCCAGTCGTCCCGGATCCAGAAGTAGCCGTCGAGAGTCCCGTGGCTGGTGCCGCAGGTCGGGCAGATGCCACCGCCGTCCACACGGGTGTGCTCCGGGCACGGCACCAGCACCGCGCGGTCCGCGGAGAGCTGGACCAACTCGTCGGCGGGCTCGCCGGTGGCCGCGTCGATCACCGGGCTGGTCCGGTGGCCGCGGGCGTGCCGCTCCCGCAGGGTCGCGAGCAGCCTGTGCGAGACGAGCAGCCGCCCGTACGGAAGGCCCACCGCGTCCCAGCCGCCGGGTGCGGGGCGCTCCAGGTCGGCGAGGGCGCGGTCGAGCAGCTTTCGGTCGATCACCAGGGGCTCGTCCTGCGCGACGTCCAGTGGGCCCTGGGCTCCGCAGGTCGGGCAGGGCGGCGCGGGCGTGAACGCGGTCTGCTCGTTGACGAGGAAGCGGAACGAGAGGTCGGGCTCCGCGCCGAGCAGCCCGATGAAGTCCGCGGAGGCGTAGTCCTCCTCCTCGACGTGGTCTCGCCAGGCGAAGTGGTACTCGACGCCGTCGGAATCGTGGGCCGCCACGAGGCGGGCGCGCAGGGACTCCACGCGGTCACGCGCGGCCTCGTCGAAGGTGGCGCGCCACGACGTGGGCATCCAGTCGGGGCCGGGGAGCGTCGTCAGGGCCGGCGTCTGCTCGCTGTTCCACTCGTCGACGAGGCGGCGGGTCGCGCGCTGGGCGCGGGCGTCGGGCTGCTCGTGCTCGAACAGGGCGACCGTCCAGGTGCGTCGCATGTCAGATCCGGGGAAGGGAGTGGGCGATGCCGCGAGAGTACGCCGGTGGCGGGATCGTCGGGCGGGTGATCCTGTTCAGCCCCACGTAGTAGGCGGTCATGTCGGCCGCGAAGATCCGCCGGTCGGCCATGTTCGCCCGCAGATGCTGGATGAACTCGGTGTTCGTGCGGTTCGACACGATCCGGTAGCCCATCCCGGCGGCCGAGGCGGCCAGCACGGGGTGCAGGGTCGGGTGGAGGGTGCTGATGTGGACGGTGTCCCGGACGGACATGAGCGGCTGCACCTCCGGCCCGCCGACGTACTTCGGCCAGACGTGGTGGGCGTGCAAGGGCGCCCTGGCCGGAAGCCTGGCCGTGGTGTCCAGCGTGCCCGGCATGCCGCCCGACGCGGTGACCACGCCGTACGAGAGTGAGGCGTTCCAGGTCAGCGGTGTCCGGCGCGACCTGCGGCGGCGCCTTCGCCGCTCCCGGAGCATCCGCCGGAGCCGCCGCAGCAGTTCCCGCACCTTCTCCAGCAGCCAGGCGACGAAGCGGATGATCAGCTTCACCAACTGGATGATCAGCCAGATACAGCCGGGGCCGGCCCGGCCAGGGCGGACGCGGTCGTCGGTGCCTGCTCGGGCGTCTCGGGGCGGCTGGTCCGCATGGCCATCGAGACCACCGCGGCGTTGCGGACCGCGTCCTGGAGCGCCGGGGCCAACGCGGCGACGGAGCCGCCGAGCGTGGTGACCGGGCTGCCGTGCCGGCGCTCCGCGTCGCCTCGTTTCGGCGCCCGAGGGGAGGCGACGCGTGGCGGTGCCGGACGGAGCTGCGACGCGGGTGCGGGTGGCGGCATGATCGACACCTCCGGCCGGCGCCGTCGCCGCCGCTCTCCGGCGAGCCTTCGAGACCGATCCCGACCGGCTCCCGACGGCTCCCGGTCGGAGGAAGCGGCGTCTGAAGAAGTTTCCGGGCTGCGTGAACCCTGAGGCTAGGCGCACAGGCAGATCGACCTTGCCGATGAAATCCCTAGCCCGCGGCCCCGGCGAGGCGGGTGTGTGAGGTAGGTCCTGTAGCACTCCCTGCCCCACCGGTCGTCCGGGCGGTGTGGCATCGTTGGTGCGTGGGCGGGGCGCAGGTTACGGGCGGATTAACGTCGATCGGGCTCGATTTTGTCGATCCCGCTCTCGAGGCTTCGGTGCGGCAGACGCTGGCCGTGGTCGAAGAAGAACTGAGGGTTGGCGTCAAGAGTGCCGACCCTTTCGTGACCGAGGCGGCGCGCCACCTCGTTGATGCCGGTGGCAAGCGGTTTCGCCCGCTGCTGGTGGCGCTGGGCGCCCACTTCGGCGACCCACGCGCCCCACTTGTCGTGCCGGCCGCCGTGGTGATGGAGCTCACTCACCTGGCGACGCTCTACCACGACGACGTGATGGACGAGGCGCTCGTGCGGCGTGGCGCACCCAGCGCCAACTCCCGCTGGACCAACTCGGTGGCCATCCTGGTCGGCGACTACCTCTTCGCCCGCGCCGCGGACATCGCCGCGGAGCTGGGTCCGGAGGCGGTGCGGCTACAGGCCCGCACGTTCGCCCGCCTGGTGCACGGCCAGATCGCCGAGACGGTCGGCCCGCGCGCCGAAGATCCGGTCGCGCATTACCTCGACGTCATCTCGGAAAAGACCGGCTCGCTGATCGCGACGTCGGCCCGCTTCGGTGGCATGTTCGGCGGCGCGGCGCCCGAGCACATCGAGGCCCTGGCGGGTTACGGCGAGACGATCGGTGTCGCCTTCCAGCTCTCCGACGACCTGCTCGACATCGCGTCCGACTCCGCCCAGTCCGGCAAGACGCCCGGCACCGATCTGCGCGAGGGCGTGCCCACGCTCCCGGTGCTCTACGCCTTGGCCTCCGACGACGCCGACGCCGCGTCGACCCGCCTGCGCGAGATCCTCGCGGCCGGCCCGGTCACCGACGACGCGCTGCACGCGGAGGCGCTGGGGCTGCTGCGCGAGTCACCGGCGCTCAAGCGGGCCCGCGAGACCGTGCGCATGTACGCGGAGGACGCGCGCACCCGGCTGTCCCCGCTGCCGGACAGCGCGCCGAAGCTGGCGCTCGAGTCCCTCTGCGACTTCATCGCCGACCGCACCAACTGACACCCGCCATGGCGGCGTGAAAGACAGTGGCGTACATCACTATGTTCTGACCGCGCAACGACGCATCTCGTTGCGTGCTCGACGGCTTGGCCGCTCGTGGCGCGAAAAATGACATGCGCCCGAACGAGCAGATGTCGAACGTGGACGCGAAGAAAATTCCATCTCCAGAACATGAAGATCGAATGTGGACATAAGCCGCTGAAAAACGGGGTAAACCAACGCAACGTGGCGCCCCGCCCACCGACGGTCGCCGTACATCCGGTGCCTTCGATCCGAACGGGCATTTCGCTCTCGGGCGGTTTTTCATATGGTGTAAGTCCCCGGCCGGCGGAGGTGGTTGTGCGCGACCCCTTGGCGGAACCTTCGGATCTGATCCGTAGCGTCTCGCGTGCGCTGCGTGTCCTGGAGGCGGTCGGCAGGGCACCGCGGGGCCTGACGGTCAAGCAGATCGCTCGTCGCTGCGAGCTGACGGTCGCCACCACGTACCACCTGGTGCGCACCCTTGCCTACGAGGGCTACGTGATCCGGCGCGAAGACGGCACCTACATCGTCGGACTCGAAGTGGCCGACCGCTACCGGGAGCTGGTCGCCGCGTTCCGCGGGCCGGCGACCGTGGGCGAGTCGCTGCGCCGGGCCGCGATGGAGACCGGCTACAGCCACTACGTGGGCCGTTTCGTGGGTGGCCGGGTGGCCATCACCGCCTCGGCGGAGGGCCCCCGCTCGCCGTATCTGGAGGATCTGGTCCCCGGCTTCGACGACGGCGCCCATGCCACGGCATTGGGAAAGGCCCTCTTGTCCACGCTGACGCCCGATCAGCGCTTCCGGTACCTCAAGGAGTGGGGCATGCGGTCTTTCACCGCTCAGACGCTCACCACGCCGGAGGCGTTCGAGGCCGACCTGGCCGCCGGCGACCGGCGCGGCATGCAGCTGGAGATGGGGCAGTACCGGCAGGGCGTCGGCTGCGCGGCCGTGCTCGTCAGCTCCGACAAGGACATGGAGCGCCGGGTGGTGCTGGCGTGCGCGATGCCCGCGGCCGAGCTGATGACCACGGCCCGCGTCGTGCGCAACCGCCTGGCCTCCGTCGCCAAGGAGCTGTCCGAGGCGATGGCCGCCGACGCCTAGATCTGTTGAGAAGCAGATCCGGGCTACCGCGATGTGCGTCGTGGTCCATGCCGTTGCTCCCGCGGCCTCACCCGTCCGCTGCTGGTCCCGGCCAGCTCGTCAACCCCGGCGGAGGGCGACGAAGTAGCCGCCGCGCGCCCGGGGCAACCGCGCCCCCACCGGGGGCGCACTGCCTCGCCCAGCTCGCCGACCGCGCGCCCCGATCCCCGCCGAGAAGGCTGTGTTGCCAGCAAAATCCCTGCATTTGTTGCCTCGCGCGCGTTCTGAGGCAACAAAAGCAAGGATTTTGTCGGGATCTTGGCCGGCAGGGGACGGACGTGACCTATGCCGGCGTGAACGCTTGGTGGCCGCCCGCACGGAGGTGACGCGGCGTAAGACTTCCGGATCAAGGAGACGCAAGGGCCGAAAAATGGCGCCCCTCACGTTCGCGGTTTGCCGGCTTGTGGCCCGGCGAAGCAAGGCTTCGTAAGCCTGGTATCCACGGCGCTTCGGTGATCGTTAGCCCGAAACCCGCGTTCGTGTCGGCGTGTCACACGGGTTTTGGGCTAACGATCACGGCGCCTTCCAGATCCTGGCCCGATGGTCCCGTCACGTGGGAGATGCGGGCTACGGCCTCTACCTGCTCGACATCTCACTAGCCACCGCGATATCCGTCGTGGTCCGGACCGCCGCAGCCGCGGCCCTCACCCATCCGCCGCTGGGCCGTAGTCGCCCCTGTCCACAATGTCTGGTCTCGGATCGGCGATCTCGCAACAACAAGGGGTTTCGTCGCTTCAAGTAACCGCCGTCGCCGTGCACGCGTCACAAGATTCGAGATCTTGGAGAATTAGGGCGCCATATCAACCCTAACTGTCCTAGATCTCAAAGCCCCCGATCCCGGCCGGTGACGCCATGTAACCGATAGCCCGATGGGCCGGAGCGGACCTTGCGAGCGGGGCGCAATACGGTCTATCGCTGACACGGACCTGGAAAGATCTGCCTGCAAGTAGTCGGCTGAAACGGTCATGACCCCCTTCTGCGGCCGGCCCGCCCCTTGCCGCAGCAGCGGGCGAAGCCCGAGCCGTGCCGTATGCCGTCGTCCACCCGCCCGGGGAGCAGACCAGCGCCGGGGCCGCCACGACCCCCGAACGGTGACGATCAGACAAAAGGCGGCCCCGGCCTCGGCGCTGGTCTGCTCGGCTTTGCCTGGACGACGGCATACGGCACGGCTCCCACCGCAACCACCCACCAAGAAGGGTGAACAAGCCGGGGACGGCCCGGCCGGAGCCCGAGACCCCGCCGGAGGCGCACTAACCGCACCACAAGCGAAGCCGAAACCGCAGAGCAAGGAACAATCCGAAAGGCGAGGCGCCCTGAGTCGCCAAGATCTCGAATCTCGCACCACTCGCGCCGTCGCTGCGGTTACGAGGGGCGACGAGGGCGGCTGAGCAAGCGACATTGTGGACAGACACCGCCGCCCCCCGCGGTCGGAGTCCGCAAAGGGGTAAGCGCGACCAACAGCGGACGGGTGAGGCCGCGGGAGCAACGGCATGGACCACGACGCGACATCGCGGTAGCCCAATCGGAATTTGGTCAAGATTGAAGGGGCGCCCCCGCCGACACACGGAGGCGCCCCGACAAAACGAGGCCCTAGCTGCCGACGGCCTTGCCGTCGTGCCGCCAGGTGACGACCACGCCCGGCTTGGCGTAGTCGCCGTCAGGCCACGTGGAGGCCGGCTTCTCGATCGAGGCGCCGGTGAGCTCGCCGGGGTGCTGCACCGCGACGAAGACCGACTTGTGGTCTGTCGTGATGACCGGGCCGCAGGTCTCGGCGCCGATCGGCACCGTGAGGAACTGCTTGAGGTGGCCGCGCTCCGGGCCCTCGACCGGGGTGGCGAAGAGGCCGTCGTTGGTGCCCAGGGCGTTGCCGTCCGTGGAGATCCACAGGTTGCCTGCGCCGTCGAAGGCCACGTTGTCCGGGCAGGAGATCGGCGAGACCTTGGTCTTGTCGTACCCGGCGAAGTAGGTGGCCGGGTCGGCGGGGTCGCCGCAGACGATCGGCACCGACCAGGTGAACGTCTCGCTCGTGTGCTCGCCGCCGTCCTCGGTCAGCTCGAGGATGTGCCCGTGCCGGTTGGCCGTGCGCGGGTTGGCCTCGTCCGCCTTGGGGTTGGTGCCGGTGCCGCGGTTGCTGTTGTTGGTCAGCGCCACGTAGATCTTGCCGTTGACCGGGTTGGGCTCGACGTCCTCGGGGCGGTCCATCTTGGTGGCGCCGACCGCGTCGCCGGCGAGCCGGGTGAACGTGAGCACCTCGGCGGCCGTCATGCCGGACACGTACGACTTGTCGCCGCGCACCAGCGGGATCCACTTGCCGGTGCCGTTGAACGCGCCGTCAGAGGGCAGCTTGCCCGAGCCGTCGATCTCGCTGGCGCTGGTGTAGTCGAGCTTCGCCACGTACAGCGTGCCGGACTCCAGCAGCGTCAGGTTGTGCTTGCGCGCCTGCCAGGAGTTGCCCTTGGCCATCTTCTTGTCGGTCACGAACTTGTACAGGTAGTCGAACCGCTCGTCGTCGCCCATGTACGCCGCGACGTAGCCGCTCTTGGCCACGATCACGTTGGCGCCCTCGTGCTTGAACCGGCCCATCGCGGTGTGCTTGCGCGGCCGCGCGTCCGGGTCGAACGGGTCGAGCTCCACGATCCAGCCGAACCGGTTGGCCTCGTGGGGGTGCTTGGCGAGGTCGAAGCGCTCGTCGGCGCGGTCCCACTTGCGGCTGTCGCTGGGGTAGCGGGCGGTGGTGCTGATGCCGTAGCGGGCCAGCTTGGGCTTGTCGGCCTCGGGCACGGCGTCGCCGCCGACGAAGTACTGGTTGAAGTTTTCCTCCCCGCTCAGAATCGTGCCCCACGGGGTGACGCCGCCGGCACAGTTGTTCAGCGTGCCGATGACGGTCTTGCCGCGCGGGTCGGCAGCGGTCTTCAGGTACGCCGAGCCGGCCGCCGGACCGGTGAGATCGAACCGGGTCGCCAGCGCGGTGATCCGCCGGTTGTACTTGCGGGCCCCGCGGGTGACGAGCTTCCACTCGCCGGTGCGGCCGACCCGCTCGAGCTCCACGACCGACAGGCCGTGCGCGGCGATGGCTACCCTGATCTGCTCCACCGAGAGCGCGTCGAGCGTGGTGAAGCCGGCGAACATCAGGTTTTCGTTGGTGTACTCGTGGTTGGCCACCAGCAGGGCACGCTCGCCGTGCTTGTCGAGCGGGAGCACCGCGAGGAAGTCGTTGTTGTAGCCGAACTGCTTCGACTGGCTGTACGCCGACTGGCGGTCCAGCCGGAACGCCGGCGCGTCCGGCTCCACCGGGTCGCCCCAGCGGATGACCACCGAGTGGTCGTACCCGTTGGGCACGACGAAGTTGTCGAGCTTGTTCGGCGGGATGGTGCTGAACGTGAGCGCGGCGGCCGGAGCTTCACCCCCACCACCGTGGTACGCGGTGAGCGCGTCCTCGCCGCCGCCGGCCGGCGCGGCCAGCGCCGGTGCCGCGGAGGCCGCGCCGGCACCCGCGAAGCCGAGCACGAGAGCGCCGACGGCGCCCGCCCGCACGACGCCCCGGCGGGACACCTCGGTCTGGACGACGTCGCCGAAGTACGGGTTGTCCGACTCGTTCGGCACCGGGTGGTCACACGCGTTTCCGCAGCGGTACATGCAGGTCATCGCGCTGCGTCCGGAGTGGTTCTGGCCAAGAATCGGAAGCAATCGCGGTTGCTCGCTCATGTAGAAGAGCCTCCTCGCTGGTTGGTGCGTGCTCGGGAGGGCCGCGCCGACCTCTGGCCGCGGTCGAGAACACGCGTGCCGGACGCTAAGAGCAGGTCATGAGCGCTGCTCAGCCCCGACATTAACGGAAGGTGAACACCGCCACGAGCGGCCAGAAGTGAACCGTCCGGCCGATCCCTGCGTAAGACAGATCGAGAGGAGGCCGGGGTGGCTTGACCGACCAGGATGCCCAGTTGATGCGTGCCTTGCAGGACGAGCATGGCGACGCACTTTTCGCTCACGCGCTCCGGCTGGCCGGGGGCGACCGGCAACGAGCCGAGGACTTGGTGCAGGAGACGCTGCTGCGCGCGTGGCGGCATCCCGAAGCACTGGATCCGCAACGCGGCTCGGTGCGGGCATGGTTGTTCACCACCGCGCGCAACCTGGCAATCGACGCGTGGCGGCGGCGCTCCGCCCGGGTCGGGGAGATCGTCACGGACGAGCTGCCCGAGCCGCCGCCCGCGGTAGACGAGGCAGACCGGGCGGTCGAGGCGTGGACCGTGGCCGAGGCTCTCGGGCGGCTCTCCGCGTCGCACCGCGAGGTGCTCGTGGAGTGCTTTTACGAGGGGCGCTCGGTCGCCGAAGCGTCGACCCGGCTCGGCGTACCGCCGGGCACGGTGAAATCCCGTACGCACTACGCGCTGCGTTCGCTGCGCCTGGTACTCGAGGAGATGGGGGTGACGAGATGAGGTGCGACTACGCGTACGACAGCGGTGCCTACGTGCTCGGTGCCTTGTCTCCGAGCGAGCGCGCCGGCTACGAACGCCACCTGGCCGACTGTCCGATCTGCCGCGAGGCGGTCGGTGAGGTCGCTGTGCTGCCGGGTCTCCTGGGGAGGCTCGACCCGGCCGGCCTGGAGCAGATCGCCTCGGCACCCTCCTCCGAGTCGCGCATGCCCGAGCTGCTCGACGCCGTCGCGCACGCGCGCCGCAAGGAGCGAGCCACCCGGCGCTGGCGTACCGCCGGCTCGGTGCTCACCGCCGCCTGCCTCGCCCTGTTCGCCGGCTTCGGAGCGGGCATCCTGCGCGACGGCAGCTCGGCCGGCACCCAGGCGCCGCCCGTGGCGGAGGGCACCGCGTCGCCCGGGCCGGTCAAGCCGCGAATGTTCGCGATGAAGTCCGTCGTCGGCGACATCCCGGTCACCGCCGAGATCGGCCTCACCGCCACGAAGTTCGGCACCGAGATCACGATGCACTGCGCCTACCCGATGCACAGCGGCGAGAGCAAGACCTACACCTACCGGCTGTACGCGTGGGACTCCGAGGGCGAAAAGGAAGCGATCGGCTCGTGGGCGGTCTCTCCCGGCGCCGACGTCGGCTTTACCGGGATGACGAGCTTTTCGCCGGGCGAGCTCACCCGGATCACACTCACCAAAAAGGACGGCACTCCACTTCTGGAGTACAAGGTCCCATAACCCATTTCGAAGATCTGAGCTACCGCGATGTCCGCGGTGGTCCGGACCGCTGCTCCCGCGGCCTCACCCTCCGCGCTTCACAACCAACCCAGACCGGCTGAGGCGCGTGGCTGCCGCTCGCATGGAAATAACGCAGCGCTACGGCCTGCGGCAGCATCTTCGATTTCGAAGTTCGAGCCGGTTGTTCCTTGCTCTGCGGTTTCGGCTTCGCTTGTGGTTGCGGTTAGTGCGGCGCCTCCTGCGGGGTCTCGGGCTCCGGCCGGGCCGTCCCCGGCTTGTTCACCCTTCTTGGTGGGTGGTCGCGGTGTTCGCCGTGCCGTATGCCGGCGCTGGTCTGCTCACGGCCACCTCTACGGTTACTCAGCGCCACGAAAGGCCCTTGCTGCCGACCTGGCCAGCGACAATGTGGACAAAACGTCGGGCACTTCAACCATCCTGATGGTCGGAGTGCTAATGGGGTAACCGCGACCAACAGCGGATGGGTGAGGCCGCGGGAGCAACGGAGAGCGACCACGACGGACAGAGATGATGTTTGTGAGCACCTCCCGTCGGGGGTCTGACCCTACGACGGACTGACTTCGGGTCTT
>NZ_JCADBM010000046.1:0-26330 GCF_059359075.1 Phytohabitans sp. LZ39
CCGGTGCGACCCGCGGGCACCCCCGTCCGACAAGGGTCCGGCCCGGTGGGCTTGCGGCGCGGACCTGGCAGCGCGGGTCGGGGGTTTCGGCGAGCGCCAGCTCGCCGCCGACCCGCGCGGTCTCCGGCGGGAGCAGCGATCCGCAGCTGACGCGGACCCGGGAAATCTCTCGTAGCTATCGCATGTGTGGATACGCGTGGTCGGTTGGGGGGACGAACGTTTCTTTGATGGTTCGCGGTGAGGTCCAGCGGATCAGGTTGTGCCAGGAGCCGGCCTTGTCGTTGGTGCCGCTGGCCCGCGCGCCGCCGAAAGGCTGCTGCCCGACGACGGCGCCGGTGGGCTTGTCGTTGATGTAGAAGTTGCCGGCCGCGTACCGCAACGCCTTCGAGGCCCAGTCGATCGCCCGCCGGTCGGTGGCGAAGACCGCGCCGGTCAACGCGTACGGCGCGACTCCTTCGGCCTGCTTGACCACGTCTTCGAAGCGGGCGTCGTCGTAGACGTGCACGCCGAGGATCGGTCCGAAGTACTCGGTCGTGAAGACCTCGTGCTCGGGATCGGAGCACTCGACCACCGTCGGCCGGACGAACCAGCCCTCGCTGTCGTCGGCCGTGCCGCCGGCGACAACCGTGCACGCGGCGGAGTTTTTCACCAGGTCGAGCGCGGCGGCGTGCTTGGCGAACGCCCGCGCGTCGATGACCGCGCCGCCGAAGTTGGCGAAGTCGGTGACGTCGCCGTACGACAGGGAGTCGGCGGTGGCGGCGAGCTTGTCGCGGACGCCGCCCTCCCACAGCGACCGGGGCACGTACGCCCGCGAGGCCGCCGAACACTTCTGGCCCTGGTACTCGAACGCGCCACGCACCAGCGCGGTTACGAGCGCGTCCGGCTCGGCGCTGGAGTGCGCGATCACGAAGTCTTTGCCGCCGGTCTCGCCGACGAGCCGCGGGTACGTCCGGTAGCCGGCGAGGTTTTGCCCCACGGTCTGCCACAGCGTCTGGAAGGTCTTGGTGGAGCCCGTGAAGTGGATGCCGGCCAGGTCTGGGTCGGTGAGCGCCACTTCGGACACGGCGATGCCGTCGCCGGTCACCATGTTGATGACACCGGGCGGCAGGCCGGCCGCCTCGAAGAGCCGCATCGTGAAGTGCGCGGCGAACTGCTGGGTCGGCGAGGGCTTCCACACCACGGTGTTGCCCATCAGCGCGGGCGCGGCGGGCAGGTTGCCGGCGATCGCGGTGAAGTTGAACGGGGTGACCGCGTACACGAAGCCTTCGAGCGGCCGGTGGTCGAACCTGTTCCACATGCCCGGCGCGGAGAGCGGCTGCTCACCGAGGAGCTTTTGTCCGAAGTGGACGTTGAAGCGGAGGAAGTCGACGAGCTCGCACGCGGCGTCGATCTCCGCCTGCTGCACGGACTTCGACTGGCCGAGGATGGTAGCGCCGTTGAGCGTGTCGCGCCACGGACCGGCGAGAAGGTCAGCCGCGCGCAGGAAGATGGCGGCCCGATCGGCGTAGGACAGGGCGCGCCACATCGGCGCCGCTTTCTTCGCGGCCGTCACCGCCGCCGCGGCATCCGCGTTGGTTGCGTTGTGGGTGACTCCCAGCACATGCCGGTGCCGGTGCGGCTGCACCACGTCGATCGCCGCCCCGCCAGCCATGCGCTGCTCACCGTCGATGGTCATCGTCAGCTCCGCCCGTTCGCCGGAGAGCTCGGCGATGCGGCGCTGGAGGCTCTCGCGCTCCGGGGTGCCGGAGGCGTAGCCACGTACCGGTTCGTTGTGCGGTTCGGGTACGTCGAAGGCGGCGTCCATGATGGGCTCCTGTCAGGATCTCTGCGTTGTTCCATCCTTACATGTCGCGCCGCTCGCGGGGGTCGTCAACGGCCGCCGCGAGCGGTCCTGGCGTGCCGCGTACGCTGATAAGCTGCCTGGCTGCCCGGGTGAAGGGGAGACGATGAGCGACAAGTCCAGCGTCACCGAGGCCGCGCCGCCCGCGCGGGCCGAAGCTCCCGCGCCGGAAGGTCCACCGGCGTTCGGGTCGAGTGTCCTCGCGGTCATCGCGTTGGCCTGGCTCGCCGCGATGATGTGGTCGTCGCACGCCGAGATCACCTCTGGGGAGGGCACGCTCGCGATCACGTCGGCGGCGATGTCGCTGCCCACCGTGATCTCCGCCGGCCTCGTCGCCGGCGCGGCCGCCAGCCTCGCCGTGGGTCACCTGCTCCGCCGTCTGCGCGCGCCGCTGCGCTTCGCCGCGTCGGTCGGCGCCGGCCTGCTCGTGGGTGTCGTCGCGGCCATGGTGGTGGTCGTCAGCTACGGCGGCGGCGAGGCCAGCACGGTGCTCGCCGGCACGGTCGCCGCCGCGGTCACGGCCGGCGGGGCGCTCGCCGCGGTCCGGGCCCGTGCGGTCGTCGGCGCGATCGTCGCCGCCGGGCTGGTGGTCTTCGCGGTCGAGCAGGTGCTCGACAACTTCCAGCCCAACCTCATGTCGCTTTACGGCAGCAAAGACGACCCCTCCTCCCGGCTCAGCGCGTCCGGCTGGTCCGCGCTCACGATCGCGGTCTGCACCGGCCTGGCGGCGGGGCTGGTGGCCTTCTTCTACCTGCGCCGGGCGGCGAGGCGGGCCGGCGACGACGCGGTGCCGCCGAAGTGGCCGGCCTACGCGATCGCCGGCGCGGGTCCGGGCCTGCTGCTGGTGGCCGCCGAGTTCATCATCCGCACGCTCGGCGCGGACGTGCTGGCCCTCGCCGGTTCGGTGAGCGAGGCCGACGCCACGGCACAGCAGATGATGGACAGCTCGCGGGTCAACAACGCGCTGGTGGTGCTCTTCGTGGGCGCGATCGTGGCGATCATCGCCTTCGGTCGCACACTGCCTCGGTCACGCTAGGGTTTCGAGCTCGCTCACGTCGTACCACTCCAGCTGGTGGTCTTCGGCGCTATCCACCGTGAACTGGGCGTCGGGGTCGCCGGCCAGCGCCTCTTCGACCACGCCGGCCGCCGCGGCGATGTCGTCGACCGCGCCTTCGCCGTCGATGTGGATGGCGGCGACCGAGGCGAGCGGCACGGGGCCGGCCAGCCGCACCTCGCTGGAGCCAAGCTCGCGATCTTCCCGGGTGACCGCGCCGGACGGCAGGTCGGCCGAGACCACCACGCGCCGGCGGGGCGCCGCGGGGTCGTGGCGGAGCAGGCGGAGCGCACCCTGGGCGGCTCGGGTGAAGGCGACGTACTCGAGCTCTTCCTCGTCACCTTCCGCGTACCACTCGCGGAGCGCGGGCGTCACGGCGTGCGCCTCCGACCCGAGGATCTCACCCCGCTCCCGCAGCGCGGAGAGCATGGAAAGCGTCGCCGGGAGGTACACCCGGATGAGCTGATCTGGCACGCGCGGACTCCCCCGGGCTCGACCCCCCTGTCGTTTGATGTCCTACACCCTCCGGTTGATCAACGATGAACCGGGGCGGTCAACGGGTCGGCCGGCCGCGTTACCAGGCCCTCGGCGGTCTCCACCGGGAAGCCCTCGCGGATCCAGTACTCGATGCCGCCGATCATCTCCTTGACCGCGTAGCCGCGGCGGGCGAGCTCCAGCGCCGCCTTGGTGGCACCGTCGCAGCCCGGCCCCCAGCAGTACGTCACGACGGGACGCGCGCGGTCGAGGAGGCGGTCACCGCGCACCGGGATCATGGCGCGGGGCAGGTGGACGGCGCCGGGGATGTGCCCCTGCCGCCACGCGGCGAGGTCACGCGTGTCGACGAGCGTGAAGCCGGGGTCGCCGCCGGCCAGGGCCGCCTGTACGTCGGAGACGTCGGTCTGGAAGGCCAGCCGGGCTTCGAACCAGGCGACGGCTTGCTGGGTGTCCATGCCTGTTGACGGTACGGCCTTGATCTTGATCCCTACACCCCCGTCGCACGGCAGCGGGCTTCTCACGCCGTTGCCTCGCCGGTAGTCTCGTCGAATGGCCGTGGAATCACCGGTGCTCGACGCTACCGACTGGCGGATCATCGACGCGCTACAAGACGACGGGCGGATGAGCTTCGCCGACCTCGCCCGCGCGGTCGCGATGTCGCCGAGCGCGGTGGCCGAGCGGGTGCGGCGCCTGGAGGAGTCCGGCGTGATCACGGGCTACCGCGCCACCGTCTCGCCGGAGCGGGTCGGCCTTTCGATCATGGCGTTCGTGCGGCTCCGCTATCCGAACGGCAACTACCGGCCGTTTCACGCCCTGCTCGACTCCACGCCCGAGATCATCGAGGCGCACCACGTCACCGGCGAAGACTGCTTCGTGCTCAAGGTCGTGGCCCGCTCGATGCGCCACCTGGAGGAGGTCGCCGGCCGGATCAGCGGGCTGGGCGCGGTCACGACCAGCGTGGTGTACTCCAGCCCACTCGCGAGCCGCACGGTCGATTCGCAAGCCGTCGATGGCAAACTAAAGCAGTGACCCCCCGTTTCCTGCTGCTCTCCGAGGTGGCGGCCGAGCTCAACGTCTCGGATTCGCAGGTCTACCACATGGTGCGCAGTGGCGAGCTCCCCGCGATCAAGATTGGCGGGCGGGGCCAGTGGCGGGTGGAGAGGGCCAAGCTGGAGGAGTACATCCAGCGCAAGTACACCGAGACCGCCGAGTGGGTGCAGAGCAACCCGCTGGTGGAGTGAGCCCCAATCCGGGTTATCCACAGGTCGTTGACGGGTGGCTGGTTGTTGCCGGAAACTGATGGTATCGGAGGCAAACGAAGGCAAACGCAAGATCGCTGACCCTGATCGGGGTGTTGCATGATCACTAAGGTTCGCCCTGCCATCCGGCTCCGGCCCGCGCCCGCCCTCGACCCGCCCTTCGACGACGAGGCCACCCCTCAGCTCTGGGACCAGCTCCCCCTCCAGCTCGACGGCGCCACCCGCCACCGCCGGCACGCGCCGATCCCGGTGCCGCGGGTCCGCTCCGGCGTCCCCTCGCTCCCCGCCGCCGAGGCCAGCGCCGGCGACACGACGCCCCCACCCGCCTCCGCCCTGGCCGACGCCTCGCCGGAGACCAAGCGCGCCGCCCGCCGCTTCCTCGACGTCTGCCTCGAAATCCTCAACGGCTACCGCCCGGTCGGCCACATCCGCGGGCTCACCGGCTACAACGCGGCGGCCATCATCGAGCAGCTGGCCGCCTGCATAGAGCGCGCCGACGGCCTCCGCCGCCTCCAGGACCCGGCCCGCCTCCTCCCGCGCGAGGCCAAGTTCGTGGTGCTGCGCCACCTCCGTGTCTGCGAGCCCAGAGCCGGCGTCGCGGAGGGCGCCGCCGCGCTCGGGCTGCTCGACCGCACCTGGGCGGTGGCCTTCCGCCTGGAGCGCAAGCGCGGCCGTTGGCAGTGCGCCGCCGTCCGCCTTGTCTGACAAGCCCCGAGCCCTACTCAGTCCCGGCGTGCCGACCCCCAGGGCGCTCATCTGCGAACGTAGGCGGTGGGCGCCCCGGGGCTCCAGCTACCGCGACGCCCGTCGTGTCGCGCGGACCTGGCAGCGGAGCGTCGAGGTTTCGGCGAGCGCCAGCGACGCCGAAGCCGCGACCGGAGCGGTGCCCGCGGGAGCATACGGTCCGCAGCTGGCGCGGACCGGGGCAAATGTGCCTAAAACGAGGGCCCCCACGACGGGGGCCCTCGATCGTTGCCTAGCTGTCAGGCGCCGGCGGTGGGTGCGCCGTGGCAGCGCTTGTACTTCTTGCCGGAGCCACACGGGCAGGGCGCGTTGCGGGATGGGCCGGTGCCGCTCGAGGCCTGGCTCGGCGACGGCGACGGGCGGCGGCCGCTGGCGCGGGGAGGCGTCGGGCCGCCCAGGCCGAGTGCGGGCGCGGAGTCCTGCTCCTGCTCGACGAAGACGGCGCCGTCACCGGCCGCGCCGTCGATGGTCGGGGCGGAGTACTGGAGTGGCTGCTGCGGGCGCTGGCGGCCCAGGCCCTTGGCGCGGATCTCGACCGTGGCGTCGTCGGGCATCGGCAGCGGGGCCGGGCCGGTCGGGGCGGCCGGTGCGGCGGGCGCCGCCTCCTCGACCTGGACCTCCAGGTTGTAGAGGAAGCCGACCGTCTCCTCCTTGATGCCGTCCATCATCGTGGCGAACATCGCGTAACCCTCGCGCTGGTACTCGACCAGCGGGTCGCGCTGCGCGTACGCCCGCAGGCCCACGCCCTCCTGGAGGTAGTCCATCTCGTAGAGGTGCTCGCGCCACTTGCGGTCGATCACCTGGAGCAGCACCATGCGCTCCAGCTGGCGGACCGCCTCGGAGCCCAGCTCTTCCTCGCGCCGCTCGTACGCGGCGTGCGCGTCCTCCTTGAGGCGGGCCGTCAGGAAGTCGGCGTCGAGGTTGTTGCGCTCGCCGCCGGCCTCCTCTTCGAGGTCTTCGATGGTGACGCCGACCGGGTAGAGCTGCTTGAGGCTGGTCCAGAGCTGCTCGAGATCCCAGTCTTCGGCGTAGCCCTCGGAGGTGGCGCCCATGACGTACGCCTCGATGACGTCGTCGATCATGTGGTTGACCTGCTCGCTCAGGTCTTCGCCGTCGAGCACCCGCTTGCGCTCGGCGTAGACCACCTGGCGCTGCTTGTTGAGCACCTCGTCGTACTTGAGGACGTTTTTGCGGATCTCGGCGTTTTGGCCCTCGATCTGGCCCTGCGCGCTCTTGATCTGCCGAGTGACCATCTTGGACTCGATCGGCACGTCTTCGGGGATGTTGAAGCGCTCCATGACGGCCTCGACCGCGCCGGCCCGGAAGCGGCGCATCAGCTCGTCCTGAAGTGAGAGGTAGAAGCGGGACTCGCCGGGGTCGCCCTGCCGGCCGGAGCGGCCGCGCAGCTGGTTGTCGATGCGGCGGGAGTCGTGGCGCTCGGTGCCCAGCACGTACAGCCCACCGGCGGCGGCGACCTCCTCGGCCTCCTCCTCACACGCCTGCTTCCAGCGCGGGAGGATCTCCTCCAGTGCCTTCTGGTAGTCGTCTTCGTGCTCGACCGGGTCGAGGCCGCGCTGGTGCAGCTCGTTTGCCGCCAAGTGCTCAGGGTTGCCGCCGAGCAGGATGTCGGTGCCGCGGCCGGCCATGTTGGTGGCCACGGTCACGCCGCCCTTACGCCCTGCCTGCGCGATGATCTCGGCTTCCTTGGCGTGGAACTTCGCGTTGAGCACCGCGTGCGGGATGCCCCTGCGGCGCAGGAGCTGGGAGAGGATCTCGGAGTTTTCCACCGACACCGTGCCGACCAGGACCGGCTGGCCGATCGCGTGCCGCTCGGCGATGTCTTCGATGACCGCGTTGAACTTGGCCTTCTCGGTCTTGTAGATGACGTCGGGCTTGTCCATGCGGATCATCGGACGGTGGGTCGGGATGGACACCACGCCGACGTTGTAGACCTTGTTGAACTCGCCGGCCTCGGTCTGGGCGGTGCCCGTCATGCCGGAAAGCTTGTCGTACAGCCGGAAGTAGTTTTGCAGCGTCACCGTCGCGAGCGTCTGGTTTTCCTGCTTGATCTCGACGTGCTCCTTGGCCTCGATGGCCTGGTGCATGCCCTCGTTGTAACGGCGACCGTGCAGGATGCGGCCGGTGAACTCGTCGACGATCAGCACCTCGCCGTCGTTGACGATGTAGTCCTTGTCGCGCTTGTACAGCTCCTTCGCCTTGATGGCGTTGTTGAGGTAGCCGACGAGCGGGGTGTTGACCGACTCGTAGAGGTTGTCGATGCCCAGCCGGTCTTCGACCTTGGCGACGCCCCGCTCGGTGATCGCGACCGTGCGCTTGGCGTAGTCGACCTCGTAGTCGCCCTCCCCGTCCTTGCCGGGCTGGAGCCGGGCCACGACGGACGAGAACTCCGTGTACCACCGGGCGGACTGCTCGGCCGGGCCGGAGATGATCAGCGGGGTGCGCGCCTCGTCGATCAGGATCGAGTCGACCTCGTCGACGATCGCGAAGTTGTGCCCGCGCTGCACGAGCTCTTCCTTCGACCAGGCCATGTTGTCGCGCAGGTAGTCGAAGCCGAACTCGTTGTTGGTGCCGTACGTGATGTCGCACTCGTACGCCGCGCGGTGCTCGGCCGAGGGGCGGTTGGGCAGGATCACGCCGACGCTCAGGCCGAGGAACCGGTGCACCCGGCCCATCCACTCGGCATCGCGCTGCGCCAGGTAGTCGTTGACCGTGACCACGT
Source organism: Phytohabitans sp. LZ39 (assembly GCF_059359075.1). NCBI lineage: Bacteria > Bacillati > Actinomycetota > Actinomycetes > Micromonosporales > Micromonosporaceae > Phytohabitans > Phytohabitans sp. LZ39. Next base: position 8,133 of record NZ_JCADBM010000046.1, read on the forward strand.
GCACGCCCTTACCGGAGAGCGCGTTGAGGTACGCGGGCAGGACGCAGGTCAGCGTCTTGCCCTCCCCGGTCTTCATCTCGGCGATGTTGCCGAAGTGCAGCGCGGCACCGCCCATCACCTGGACGTCGTAGTGTCGCTGGCCGAGCACGCGGGACGCCGCCTCGCGAGCGGTAGCGAACGCCTCGGGGAGCAGGTCATCGAGGGTCTCGCCGTCGGCGATCCGCTGGCGGTACTGATCGGTCAGCTCCCGCAGCTCCGCGTCGGTGAGGTCGGTGTACTCGTCCTCGAGTGAATTGACAGCGGTGGCGACTGCCTTGAGCCGCCGTAGCATGCGCCCTTCGCCGGCACGAAGGACCTTTTCCAAAATCGTCACGGGTCAACGCTCCCCTGGGGCAGTCTGCCGAACCATCGTAGGCGCACCTTCGGCGCAACTGTCAGCCACGTCTCCGGCGATAGCGCCAAAGCGGACATTTTGCCTCAGAGACGTGGCCGATACGGTTATGCCCGCCGCGAACAGTACGGCAACATGACCGCGTGGGGGCGCGAGCGAACATCCAACCGGAGATCCACGATCAAGGACTGTTTCTTCGGCCGTGGCGGGCGACGGATGCCGACGCGGTCCACCGGGCCTGCCAGGATCCGGCGATCCAGCGCTGGACCCAGGTGCCGTCGCCCTACCTGCCCGAGCACGCCCGCTACTACGTCACCGAGCTTTCGGCCGCGGCGTGGGAGCGGGGCACCGGCGCGCACTTCGCGGTCGTCGACCCGGACAGCGGCGACCTGCTCGCCTCCTGCGGCCTGGTCACCATCGACCGCGTGCTCTCCTCCGCGGAGGTCGGCTACTGGACCGCGCCCTGGGCCCGGGGCCGGGGTGTGGCCACCCGCGCCACGCGGGCGGTCTCCCGGTGGGCCTTCGACGGTCTCGGCATGCGGCGGGTCGTGTGGCAGGCCGCGGTCGGCAACCACGCCTCCCGGCTCGTCGCGCTCCGCGCCGGGTTCCGGATAGAGGGTTATCTGCGGCTGGCCGACGGCGGCGTGGACGCCTGGGTGGGGTCGCTGCTCCCCGGCGCCCCGATGGATCCGGTGCTCGACGAGCTGGTGGTGCGCCGGGCGCGGCTGTTCGACGGGGAGCAGCCGGTGCTCACCGTGAAGGGCGGCCTGCGGCTGCGCCCGCCCGAGGCGCGCGACTTCGACGCGATGGTCGAGGCCTGCCGCGATCCGGAGAGCGTGCGCTGGACCACCGTGCCCGACCCGTACGACCGCACCCACGCCGAAGACTTCGCGTTGCGCATCACGCCCACCAGGTGGGGGCGCGGCGAGGGCGCGATCTACGCGATCGCCGATCCGGACGGCTCCTGGGTCGGCGCGATCGACCTGATCGTCTCGGCGCACGACCCGCTCGTCGCCGAGATCGGCTTCCTGGCGGCGCCCGGGGTGCGCGGCCGCGGATACACCACGGCGGCCCTGTCCGCGATCTGCGAGTGGGGTTTCCGCTCGCTCGGCCTGGCCCGCATCGTGTGGCGGGCGCACGTCGGCAACGTGGCTTCCCGGCGGGTGGCGGAGAAGGCCGGGTTCACCATCGAGGGCACGCAACGCGCCGGCCTCGCCCACCGCGGCGAGCGCAAGGACGCCTGGGTGGGAGGGCTCGTCCCGTGATGGTCATTCACGCGAATGGGGTACGGCTCCGCCCGTTTCGTGAGGCGGACGTCGATGATCTCGCGGCCGGGTACTCGGAGCCGCACGCCAAGGCCTACACGCGAGAGGACGCGGTGCACTGGATCACGCACAGCGTGCCCTCGGCGTGGGCGGCCGGCGGCGCGGCGTACGCCATCGCCGACCCGGCCACCGACCGGCTGATCGGCGGCGCGGGCATCAACCGGATCGTGCCGGAGCGCGGCCAGGGCGAGATCGGCTACTGGGTGGCGCGGTGGGCCCGCCGCCGGGGCGTGGCCACGGCCGCCGCGCGGGCGCTGTCGGCCTGGGCGTTCGACCGCGGGTTCAGCCGCCTGGAGCTGCTCACCGACCCGGCCAACGCGCCGAGCCAGCGGGTCGCGCTCGCCGTGGGATTCCAGCGCGAGGGAGTGCGCCGCGGCGCCGGGCAGGGCATGCACGGCCGGTACGACCTCGTGGTCTGGGCCCGCCTCGCCGGCGATCCGCCGGGCCCGACCCGGCGCCTGCTGCCCGACCTGCCCGGCGGCGCGCTCAGCGACGGTGTCGTGGCCGTGCGGCCGGTCGGCCCGGGCGACGCCGACTTCCTGCACGCCCTGCTGTCACTGCCGGACGTGGCCGGCACCAGCGTGCCGCCGATCGTGCCCGACCGCGAAGAGGTCGAGCTGCGCTGCGCCCGCGCCGAGGGGTGGTGGCTGGCCGGAGAGCGGGCCGACCTCGTCATCGCCGACGCGGCGACGGGCACGCCCGCCGGCACGATCGGCATCTACTACGAGGACCCGCGTACGGCGACGGCCGGTATCGGATACGCCATGCTGCCGGCGTGGCGGGGTCGCGGCATGCCGACCCGCGCGGTGCGCCTGCTCGCTCGCTGGGCGCTCGGCGAAGCCGGCATCGGGCGCCTCACCGCGGGCACCCTGCCGGGCAACGCCGCGTCTCAGCGGGTGCTGGAGAAAGCCGGATTCCGCCGGGAGGGATACCTCCGCGGACGGCTGCCCGGCATCTCCGGCACCCGCGTCGACGACGTTGTGTACGGCCTACTCGCCGGCGACGTGGAGCGGGCTCAGACTGACAGGGCGATGATCCCGTAGTCGTAGCCCTTGCGCCGGTAGACGACGCTCGGCCGGCCGTTTTCCTTGTCGAGGAAGAGATAGAAGTCGTGCCCGACGAGCTCCATCTGGAAGAGCGCGTCATCGATGGTCATCGGCTCGCCCGGGTGCTCCTTCTCCCGGACGATGTGCCAGGGCTGGTCGTCGTCGTGCTCCTCCACCGGAGCCGCGACGGCCGTGGCGGCCTTTGATCCGCTGGGCGCGGCAGCCGTGGATTCGTTGAGCCACGAGGTGGGCAGGCCCGCCGTCGCCGCGGCGACGGAGACGGGCGTGTGGCGGCCGCGGTGCACCCGCCGCCGGTCGGCGGCACGGCGCAGCCTGGTGTCGAGCTTGGCGATCGCGGAGTCGAGTGCGCCGTAGAAGTCCTTGGCGCACGCCTCAGCCCGGATGACCGGCCCCCGAGAGTAGACGGTGATCTCTACGCGCTGGCAGTAGTCCGACTGTCGCCGGTTTCGCTCGTGGAATAGTTCGACGTCGACACGGATGAGCTTCTGGTCATAGCGCTCGATCTTGGCGAGCTTGTCGCCTACATGTACGCGGTAGTGATCGGGCACTTCGACGTTGCGCCCCTTGACGACGATGTCCACGCGTGACCTCCCCCACGATGGTTCTGTGGTGACGTCACCGGCCGGATGCCGGATGACGGTGAAGGATTTGCGCCTCCTCTCCGGCTGCGAGGGGCAGAACGGTTGCGTCTGCCCTTCCGGTGGTTGAACCGATGGTCCTACCCCGGTGAAGACGACGCTAACTCCTATGCGCTCACTAGTCACCCCTCCGCCCAAGACCGTTTCGGGAAGATTCGCCCACCTAGCACGATGGGGTGAAAAGGGCCCTACTACCCGTAACGCAACTGAGTGGCTGCGAGCACCGAGACCGCGTCGACATGCACATCGACGGATTGCAATTCCCGGCTGACCGCGGCCAGGGTGACGCCCGTGGTGACGATGTCGTCGACCACCACGACCGCCCGCCGGGCGGCCGCCCGGCGCAGCGCGGGCACCCGTCCGGCCCGGATCCGGAAGGCCGACTCCGCCGCCGCGGCCCGCTCCGCCGCACCGAGCTCCACCGAGTCGGGCCGAGGCAGCGCACGCAGTGGCCGGGCCACCGCCGCCGGCCAGCCCGCCCGCCGCAGCCGCGCCGCGGCCCGCCGGGCAAGTCGCACCATGTGGTCACCGTGCCGGTCCCGCGCGGCCTTCGCGGTGTCCGGCACCGGCACGAGGAGTACACCTTCGCCGGTGCCGCCGACCGCGGCGGCCACGACGTCCGCGAGCAGCGCGCCCAACGGCACCGCCAAGCCGTGCCGGCCGCGCTCCTTGTACTCGAGCAGCACGTCCCGCAGCACCCCGTCGTAGACGCCGAGCGCGGTGCACGGCGGCAGCCCCGGCGGCACGGGCGTCGGTGCGGTCCGAGCGGGCGGAAGGCTTTCCAGCGCCTCGGCGCACGGTGCGCAGACGCCGTACCGCAGCGGGATCCGCTCCGCGCCACAGCCCGCACAGCCAGCCGGCAGTACGAGGTCGACGAGACCCGCCCAGCCGCCCATCGGGTCAGTCCATCAGGAAGAACGGGGCCGTCACGTCAGCCGGGTCGAACTCGCCCGGCGCACCCACCACCTCGCCCGCCTCGACCTGCTTGTCGCCACCTGCCTGGTCGAACGCGGCGCCCCCGCGGTCGAACATCAGGGCCTGGGCCGGGCCGCCGACGACCGGATCGACGGGGTACGCCACCAGGTGGTTGATCCTGCCCCCGGCGTCCTCGGTGTGCTGGTTTTCGATCGCGCCGTCGGCCGTCACGTGCCACACCGCCGGCTTGAGGTCGACCGTGCCGGCGACGACGAGCCACGTCTCCTCGCCCCAGTCGACCGCGGTCGCGTCACGGACCCGGGTCGGCACCACCCTTGCCTCGCTGGCGAGCTCGATCTGCCTGCCGCGCGCGAGGCCCGCGACGTACACCTTTCCCCCGGCGACAAGCGCGATCCGCCTGCCGTCCGGTGCGGCGGCGACATCGGTGATCGTCCCGTCGAGCTTGGCCACGGGCACCTGCTCCAGCACACCGCCGTCCAGGGTGAACCGGTAGAGGCGCTTGTTGATCACGACGAGCCCCGCGTCCATCGGCATCTTGAGCAGGACCGGCCGGCTCATCTCCGCGTACGGCCCGCTCTTGGTGAACGGGTTGGTGCCGTCGCCCACACGCAGCCGAAACTGCTGGCCCTGCCGCGACACGAGTGCCGCTGCCGTCTGCACGCCGTCGTCGCCGGTCTCCTGGGCCAGCGTGGCGGAGTCGAGCCCTTCGTTGACGCCCTGCTCGAGAAGCAGCTGCGGCAACGGGTCCGTGCCGCCGCCCGCCGAACCCTTGAGCCGGTAGATCTTGCCCTGGTACAGCGCGAACCGCTGCGGAACGGCTTCCTGGCCGGGCGCATTGGACCGCCGGTGCGCCGGGTTGACCGCGAAGAACGCGGCGTCCGGCTCGAACGTGCGCGGCCCCTGCCCCTCGACCCGCAGCTCCAGACCCGCGCTGAGATATGGCCGCAGCGACCACATCAGCTGCTTGCCCAGCTGGTCGAGCACGTCGACGTCCTTCATGGCGGGCATCGGCTGCTCGGCCGCCTCGGCGTTGAGCCCGACCTCGAGCCGCTCGCTCGGGTACGGCACGTTCTGGTTGCCCTGGCTGCCCAGGTTGAGTGGGCTGACCGACTGCTTGATCCAAGCCGACGGACCGGTGGTCAGCCACCGCACGATCTCGGTGGGCTGCTGGCCCTCCTCCAGCTCGCTGGGCATGTACCGGTTGTCGGGCACCAGTGCGGTCCGGTCCTTGTTCCAGAAGTAGATCGTCCGCTGGAGGTAGTAGTCGCGCAGCGCCTCGGTGCTCAACAGCAGGTCCTGCGGGGGCTTCGTGACGAACCAGTCGGTCTTGCCCTCCGTGCCGCCGATGTAGAAGGTGTACGTGTGCTGCCCGGCGGGAAGCACCGCCGGATCGACCGAGCCCACTTCGCTGAGCACGCCGATCTGGTCCACCTTGAGCGTGACCCGCCAGGTGCCGTCTTTCTGCTTGGCGAACACGGGCTCCCCTTGCCGGCGCACCACGTTGATGACGGCGTCTTCGCGCTCCTTGACCTGATCCTGGGCGCTCTCGGTCACGTAGCGCCGGATCCGATCGGTCGGCTTCGTCTTCTTCGGGTCACCGGCCACCGCCGCCAGGAAGTCGGTGACGAAGCCCTCCTTGGTGGTCGCGTTGTCTCGGCTGGGCGGGCCCTGGCCCGGGGTGCCGCCGGTGGCGAACCCGGGAGCCGGACCGGCGCCGATGTCCCGCACCTGTGTCTCGTCCGGTATCCCGCACCCGGCCACGCCGATCGCCACCGCCGCCACGGCCGCGGCGGCCAGGACCGTGCGGCGCCTCACGCGGTCACCTCCAGCGTGGAATTGGTGGGCCGGGCATCCACCGCGTGTCCGGGCACGGCGTCCGGCGGAACGAGCCGCAGCGGTGACGAGGTCAGCCGGTCGCCGGCCCGCACCGGGAGGGTGAGGCGGAACTGAGCGCCCTGGCCCGGGGCGCCCCAGGCCTCCAGCCACCCGCCGTGCAGCCGTGCGTCTTCCAGGCTGATCGAGAGGCCGAGCCCGGTGCCACCGGTCTGCCGCGCCCGTGACGGGTCGGCCCGCCAGAACCGGTTGAACACCAGCTTTTCCTCGCTGGGGCGCAGCCCGATGCCGTGGTCTCGCACGGTCACCGCCACGGCGGACTCGTCGACGCCGAGCGCGATCGAGACCGGGCGCCCCTCGCCGTGCTCCACCGCGTTGCCGACGAGGTTGCGCAGGATCCGCTCCACCCGGCGCGGATCCACCTCGGCGATCACCGGCGTCTCCGGCATGGTCAGCTCGACCCGCACGCCGCAGCGCTCGCTCAGGCTCTCCAGCCGGTCGACCACGCGGCGCACCACCGGCACGAGGTCGGTGGGCTCGGCGTCGAGCATCGCGAACCCGGCGTCGAAACGGCTGATCTCCAGCAGGTCGGTGAGCAGGCTCTCGAACCGGTCGAGCTCGGCCTGGAGAAGCTCGGCCGCGCGGGCGACCGCCGGGTCGAACTCGTCGCGTTCCGTGAAGATCAGGTCGGCTGCCATCCGCACGGTGGTCAGCGGCGTGCGCAGCTCGTGCGAAACGTCCGAGGTGAAGCGCCGCTGAAGCCGGGACATCTCCTCCAGACGCACGATCTGGCGCTGGAGGTTGGTCGCCATCTGGTTGAACGACGCGGCGAGCAGGGCAAGGTCGTCTTCCCCGTGCACGGCCATGCGCTGGTCGAGCAGGCCGGCGGAGAGGCGCTGGGCGGTGCGCGCGGCCACCCGGACGGGCCGCACCACCAGCCGGGTCACCAGCGCGGAGAGCACGCCGAGCAGGATCACCAGCGCCACGCCGGTCAGCAGCACCATCGTGCGGATCTGCACGGCCGTCTGGTTTTCGGTCGACAGCGGGACCATGTAGTAGAGCTCGACCTGCCCGAAGCCGGTCGGCACCGGCGTGCCGGAGACGAGATATTTGGTCGGGCCGGCGCCGAAGTCGTGGGTGCGGATCTGGTACTTGACCCGGCCGTCGACCGCCACCCCGCGCTGGAGCTCGGCACTGATGACCGGGGTGACCTGCACCGGCTTGAGGTTGGGCTGCTCGCGAGCGGTCAACGCGACGATCGCGCCGCCCTGCTCCGGGTCGCCCCGGGAGAGGTTGGTGGCGATCTGGAAGAGGGTGGTCTGCACCTTCGGGTCGTACGCGTTGTTGAAGATGCTCAGCTGCTCACCCGCGTACTCGGCGTCGGCCTCCAGCTGCGTCCGCGCGGCGCTCTGCGTGCGGTCGAGCAGGATCTTGGTGCTCTGCGTGGCCACCAGGTAGGCGAACGCGCCGACCAGCAGGCTGGAGGCGACCAGCGTGATCGCCACGACCCGGAAGTGCAGCGAGCGCCGCCAGGTGTTGTGCAGGGGCGCGGCCACCACCGCACCCCGGCGGGCCGCGCGGCGCCACAGGTCGTGGGCAGCCGCCAGCGCCCGCGCACCCAGCGCGGCTACGGAACGTACATCACTAGCCACGGCGAAACCAGGCTATCCGGTGCCCGCCTTGTAGCCCACGCCTCGCACGGTCAGGATGATCTCCGGACGCTCCGGGTCAGGCTCGATCTTGGCGCGCAGGCGCTGCACGTGCACGTTGACGAGGCGGGTGTCGGCCGCGTGGCGGTAGCCCCAGACCTGCTCCAGCAGCACCTCGCGGGTGAACACCTGGCGCGGCTTGCGGGCCAGGGCCACCAGCAGGTCGAACTCCAGCGGCGTCAGCTTGACCTCGTCGCCGTCGCGGCTGACCGTGTGGGCCGGCACGTCGATCGTGATCTGGTTGCCCGGCGGCCCGATGGTCAGCAGCTCGGGGGCGGCATCCTCGCCCCGGCGGAGCCGGGCCCGCATCCGGGCCACGAGCTCCTTGGGCTTGAACGGCTTGACCACGTAGTCGTCGGCGCCCGACTCCAGGCCGAGCACCACGTCGACGGTGTCGCTCTTGGCCGTGAGCATCACGATCGGGATGCCGGACTCGCCGCGGATCGACCGGCACACGTCGATGCCGCTCATCCCGGGCAGCATGAGGTCGAGCAGCACGATGTCTGGCCGGTTTTCCCGGAAGGCGGCCAGCGCCCGCTCACCGTCGGCGACGAAAGACGGCAAAAAGCCCTCGCTGCGCAGGACGATGCCGAGCATCTCGGCCAGCGCAGGATCGTCGTCGACAACCAGTACCCGTGCCCTCATGCGTTCAATATTCCACCTCGCGTCCGATCCATGGGACCGCCCTCACCAGGGGTTATGACAAATCGGGCGATCTAGCAGCGGAGACCGCACGGGTTCGACCGGTTAGCGGACCCGTGCCAGGATGGCGCAGTGCTGCTGCCGCTGCGCCCGCTCACCGTCGGCGAGCTGCTCGACGCCGCGGTGTCGCTGCTGCGCGCGAACGGGCGGGCGTTACTGCCCGTGGCGGCGGTGCTGGCGGCGGTCGAGCAGGCGCTGCTCGCCCCGCTGCGCCTGGCCGCCGACGCACAGCCCCCGGCCTACCTGCCCGACTTCCCCGAGCTGCGCCACCTGGAGATCTTCTGGGTGCTGCTCGCCGCCGGCGCGGCCACCGAGGTCACGATCATCGCGTTGCTGGGTGGGCTGACCGCCCGGGCCGCCGGCGCCGACCTGCTCGGGCAGCGGCCGCCGGCCCGCCAGCTCCTGCGACCCGCCGGTGGCCGCTTCGGGGCGGTGGCGGTGGTCGCCGTCGTGGTCGGTGCCACGATGTTCGTCGCCGCCATCGCCGGTCCGGCCTGGTTCCTCGTGTACGGGCTGCTCGGGCTCGCCGCTCCCGTCGTCGTACTCGACCGGCTCGGACCCGGTCGGGCGCTGTGGCGCTCCGCGAGGCTGGCGTGCCGGGCGGGCCTGCGCGCCGCCAGCATCCGCGTCCTCGGCTACGTGGCCTGGCTGGCCATCCGGGTGGCCCTGGGTCTGGGCGCCTACGCCGCCCTCGACGCGCTCAGCCTCGGCGGCGCGGAGTGGACCGCACCGATGAGCGCGCTGGCCTGGCTGCTGGTCAACACCGTGGCCTACCCGACGCTGGCCTGCCTCGACGCGGTGCTGCACCTGGAGACCCGGATGCGCACCGAGGGCCTCGACATCCTGCTCTCCCGGGCCGGACGCCGCGGCCAGGTCACCCCGGCCCTGCTGGGAGTGGCGCGGTGAGCCGCTGGTGGACCGAGGGGGTCGCGGCGTTCGGTGACGTGGTCCCGCTGCCGCTGGCCGCGCTGGCCCTGTTGCTGGCGGCGGCCCTCGCCGGTGCCGGCTGGTACTGGTGGCCGCGCTGGGTGCCGCGCCGGTTTCCGCGCCTGCGGATGCCCCGCCTCCGCCGGCCCCGCTTCCACTGGCCGTTCCGCCGCCGCAAGCGGGACGTCCAGGAGCCGGTGCGGCCGGTGCTAGACACGAGCGGCGACGAGCTGCCCGACCTCCCGGCGGCCGCGTTCGTCTCGCTGGCCGACCGGCTCGCCGCCCAGGGCCGGTATGCCGAGGCGGTCCGCGAGCGGCTCCGCGCCATGGTGCGCGAGCTCGTCGACCGGCAGGTGGTCGAGCACCGTCCAGGGTGGACGGTATCCGAGCTGGCCGGCGCGGCCGGTCGAGCCCGGCCGGTCGTCGACGCGCCGCTGCGGGCCGCGGGCGGCGTCTTCTCCGAGGTCTGGTACGGCGAGCGCCCCGCCGGCGCGCAGCACGACCAGCGGATGCGCGAGCTGTCCGACCAGCTACACCGGGCGCTCTCATGAGGCGATGGCACCGGTTCGCGATCCCGTTGGGCGTGGTGGGGCTCGTCTTCGCGGTGACCGGTGTGGCGTACGCGGTGAACGAGCCGGACCCGAGCGACCCCGCGTTCCTCAGCCCGGCGAGCGCGGACGGCATCGGTGGGCAGCGGCTCGCGCGGGCGCTGGCGGCGCGGGGCGTACAGGTACAGCGGATGACCCGCACGTCGGACGCGCTCGTCGCGGCGTACGACGGCGACGCGACCCTCTTCGTGCCGGTGCCGCGGGTGGTGCACCCCGACTACCTCGCGATGCTGCGGCTGATGCCGCCCACCACGCGCATCGTGCTCGTCGACCCGGCCCGCCAGGCGCTCGACAGCGCCGGGATCCCGCTCAGCCCGGGCGGGCGGCGCTGGGCGGCCCAGGCGGTGCTGCCCGACTGCCCGGTCGAGGAGGCGCGCACGGCCGGCCGGGCGGCGGCGCTGCGCCAGCGGTACCAGGGCGAGGGCATCCGCTGCTACGGCGCCGGCGTCGTACGGCTGCCCTGGCAGCGGGCCGACCTCGTGGTGATCGGCGCGAGCGACCCGTTCCGCAACGACCGGATCGGCGAGCACGGCAACGAGGCGCTCGCCACCGGCCTGCTCGCCGCCCGTTCCCGGGTGGTCTGGCTCGACGTGCACAAGCTGGAGCCGCCGCCCGGCGTCGCCGACGAGCCCGGCTCGTCCAGCGGCGCACCGCCCTCGCTCGGCCCTGACCCGAGTGAGAGCGGCTACGGCGAGGGCGAAGGGGAAGGCGACGGCTCCGGTGACGGCACCTCCGGGGAGGGCGACGGCTCCGGCGGTCCGGACGGCGAGGAGTCGTCGGGAGACCCGTCAGCCTCCGATGTGGACGACGAAAACCCCTTGTGGGACGCGTTTCCGCCATGGTTCTGGGCACTGCTGATCCAGCTGGCGCTGGCCGTGGTGCTGCTCGCGCTGTGGCGGGCGCGCCGGCTCGGCCCGCCGGTGACCGAGCCGCTGCCGGTGACGGTGCGGGCGGCGGAGACCGTACACGGCCGGGGCCGGCTCTACCGCCGGGCCAAGGCCCGCGGGCCCACCGCTGACATGCTGCGGGCGGCGGCCCGAGACCGGCTCGCGCAGCTGCTCAACCCCACGCCCGAAGTGTCGCTTGTGGACGCCGCCGCCGCGGCGACCGGGCGAGACCCGGAGCTGATCGAGGGCCTGCTCGACGGCCCCACCCCCGAGAGCGACGATGACCTGCGGCGCCTCCAGGCCGACCTGGACGCACTGGTCGAAGCCGTAAGGAGAGCACGGTGACCCTTCCCGCGGGATCCGACGATGCCCGCGCCGCCCTGCACCGGCTGCGCACCGAGGTGGCCAAGGCCGTGGTCGGCCAGGACGCCATCGTCACCGGCCTGGTGATCGCCCTGCTGTGCCGGGGCCACGTGCTGCTGGAGGGCGTGCCCGGTGTCGCCAAGACGCTCCTCGTGCGCACGATCGCCGCGGCGCTGGACCTGGATGCCAAGCGGCTCCAGTTCACGCCCGACCTCATGCCGGGCGACGTCACCGGCTCACCGGTCTACGACCCGCGCAGCGCGGTCTTCGAGTTTCGCACCGGGCCGGTCTTCACCAACCTCCTGCTCGCGGACGAGATCAACCGCACCCCGCCGAAGACCCAGTCCGCGCTGCTGGAGGTGATGGAGGAGCGCCAGGTCTCCGTCGAGGGCATCCCCCGGCCGCTGCCCGAGCCGTTCATCGTGGCGGCCACCCAGAACCCGATCGAGTACGAGGGCACGTACCCCTTGCCGGAGGCCCAGCTCGACCGGTTCCTCCTCAAGCTGACCGTGCCGCTGCCGGCGCGGGAGGAGGAGATCGGGGTGCTGCGCGCGCACCACGCCGGCTTCGACCCACGTGACCTCAAGGCGGCCGGCGTGCAGCGGGTCGCCACCGCCACCGACCTGGCCGCCGGCCGGGCGAGCATGCAGCGGGTGGGGGTGGCCGAGCAGGTGCTCGCGTACATCGTGGACCTCTGCCGGGCCACCCGCACCTCACCTTCGCTGGAGCTCGGCGCCTCGCCGCGCGGCGGCACCGCGCTGCTGATCACCGCGAAGGCCTGGGCCTGGCTGGCCGGGCGCGACTACGTCACCCCGGACGACATCAAGGCGGTCGCCCGCGCGACGCTCCGGCACCGCGTGCGGCTGCGCCCCGAGGCCGAACTGGAAGGCGTGACCGCCGACTCGGTACTCGACTCGGTGCTCGCGACCGTGCCGACGCCGCGCTGATGGTCACCGGCCGCGCCGCCCTCCTGCTGGCCCTCACCTCGGCCACGCTGCCGCTGTGGCCGTCGCCGTGGCTGGGGCTGGCGGTGCTCGCCGGCGCGGTGCTGGTGCTGTCCACGATGGACCTCGCGCTCGCCGCCCCGCTGCGGGAGATCGAGCTCACCCGCGACGGCGCGCGCACCGTGCGCTCCGGCGAGACTGCGACGGTGTCGCTGCGCGTGGCCAACCGTTCGCCGCGGGTGCTGCACGCCGACATCCGTGACTCGTGGGTGCCCTCGGCCGGCGCAAGTCCTTCGGTGCACCGGGTCGTGGTGGAGCCGGGCAGCGCGGTGACGGTCGAGACCTCGCTGACCCCGACCCGTCGTGGCGACCGGCCGGCGGTCCGGCTGACCCTCCGCTCGTACGGGCCGATGCGGCTCGCCTTCCGCCAGCGCGCCGGCCGCCCCGAGACGCCACAGTGGACGCTCCGGGTGCTGCCCCGCTTCGACTCGCGGCGCTTCCTGCCGGAGAAGACCGCCCGCCTGCGCACGCTCGAAGGCGCCACGGTCACCCGCGGGCGGGGCCAGGGCACCGAGTTCGACGTACTGCGCGAGTACGTGATCGGCGACGACGTGCGCTCGATCGACTGGCGGGCCAGCGCGCGCCGCTCGGATGTGCTCGTGCGCACCTGGCGGCCCGAGCGCGACCGGCGGGTGGTGTGCGTACTCGACACGGGCCGCACCTCGGCTGTGCTCGCCGGTGCCGAGCCGCGGCTCGACGCGGCCATCGACGCCGCCCTGCTGCTCGCCGCGCTCGCCCTCCGCGCCGGCGACCAGGTCGACCTGCTCGCGGTCGACACGGCCGTACGGGCGTCCGCCTCCGGCGGCCGGCACGTGCTGCTGCCCCGGCTCGTCAACGCCCTCGCGCCGCTCCAACCGTCCCTTGTAGAGACCGATTTCGAGCTGGTGGTCGGCGAGGTGCTGCGGCGGGAGCGCAAGCGCGCGCTGGTGGTGCTCTTCACCGCCCTGGAGCCGGGCGCACTCGGCGACGGCCTCCTGCCGGTGCTGCCCCGGCTGGCCACCCGACACAAGGTGCTCGTGGCGGCGGTACACGACCCGCTGCTGGCCGAGGCCCAGGGAGACCCCTACCTGGCGGCCGCCGCGCTGCGCACGCTCGGCGAGCGCGACCGGGTGCGCTCGGCGCTCAGCCGGCACGGTGTCGAGGTGCTCGACGCCCCGGTCGACGCGTTCGCCTCCCGGGTCGCCGACACCTACCTAGCCCTCAAGCAGGCCGGAAAGCTGTAAAAAGCCTTTGGAGTCAGCGTCGCGGTCCGTGGTGGCGTTTCTTCGAGGCATATTTGCCCGTGTCCGCGTCAGCGGCAGACCGTATGCTCCCGCGGGCACCGCTCCCGGCCGGCGGCTCGCAGACCGAGCCGAGATCCCCGGCCGTCCGCTGCCAGGTCCGCGGGACAAGCCCCGTTGGCGGTCTTCGGGGGCCTACCTCCGCCATCGCGCCGCTCACGGCGACGAAACCCCGGTTGCTTTCCCAGATTGCCGATCCGGCAACGGGCATTGTGGACAAACGTCGGCCACCGCCTGGCGCGAGCTCAATCCGCCTGCCCTCATTCTCCTCCCGCCGCTTGCGCGCAGGGGTGAGCGCGACCAGCGGCGGACGGGTGCGGCCGCGGGAGCAGCGGTCTGGACCACGACGGACGTCGCGGTAGCTCGAATCTGGGTCTGGGTGGTCGGTCACTGAGACTGCGCACGGGCCTTGGCCGCCGCGGCGCTGCCCAGGATGACTACGTAGCCGAGGAACGCCAGCCAGACCGCCGCGCCGATGCCGATGCGGAAGACCGTGGGCAGCGGCGACGGTGTCACGAACGCTTCGATCACCGCCGACACCGCGAAGAGACCGACGAGACCGACGGCGACGAGCATGCCGTCTCGGGCCGCTTCGACCACCGCGCGGCCGCGGGTGCGGTGGGGGCCGGGCGCGATCCAGGACCAGCCGATCCGGAGGCCGACGCCGGCCGCCACGTAGATGCCGGTCAGCTCCAGCAGGCCGTGCGGCGTGATCAGGCTGAAGAAGAGGTCACCGCGGCCGTACGAGATCATCACGCCACCGACCACGCCGAGGTTGAGCGCGTTGTTCCACAGCAGCCAGAGGACCGGCACGATCAGCACGCCCGAGGCGAGGCACTGAGCCGCCAGCCAGGCGTTGTGGGTCCACAGGTGAAACGCGAACGTGGACGGGAGGAACTCGGTGTAGTAGCCGGCGAACTCCGACGCGACGAGGTCTTCGGCGGCCTCCTCGCCGATGAACGCGGCCGCGCTCTCCGGATGTCCGGCCACCCACCACATGAGAAAGCCGGTCAGCACCGTGAACGCCACCGCGACCCCGGACCACCACGGCCACGCCCGGTAGACGGCGAGCGGGAAGCCCTCGGTGAAGAAGCGGCCGACCTCCCGCCAGGAGAGTCGGCTGCCGCCGGTGATCGTGGCGCGGGCGGCCAGGACGAGCCGGGACAGCCGCGCGACGAGCGCCGGGTCGGGCGAGCGGCTGCGTACGACCGACAGGTGCGTGGCGGCCCGCTGGTAGAGCGCCACAAGCTCGTCGACCTCGGCCGCGGTCAGCCGCCGGCCGCGGGAAAGCTGCTCGAGCCTCCGCCACTCGGCGTCGTGCTCGGCGACGTACGCGTCGAGGTCCACGCCCGACATGGTGTTCACTTGTCGGGTGACCGCGCAAGTCCACGCCCCCGCCGGCGTACTCGTCAGCGGTGAGGCGGTCGAGCTGGAGGTACGCGTGGCCCGGGTCGGTTCCCGGGTCCTCGCGCTGCTTGTCGACATCGCCGTCCAGCTCGTGCTCGCGGTCGCCCTGCTGATCATCGTGGCGGTGGTGCTGTCCAGCGCGCCGGTCGACGCCGCCCTGGAGGGCGCCCTCTTCACCGTGGGTGCCGTACTGGTGCTCGTGGGTTACCCGACACTTTGCGAGACGCTCACCGGCGGCCGCACCGTCGGAAAGTTCGCGGTCGGCCTCCGGGTGGTCCGCGACGACGGCGGGCCGGTGCGCTTCCGCCACGCGCTGACCCGCAGCCTGGTCGGCGTCGCGGTGGAGTGGCCCGGCCTGGTGTTGCCGCTGGTCACCTGGGTCGCCAGCCTCGCCACGATGCTCGCCAACCCGCGCGGCAAGCGCCTGGGCGACCTCGCCGCGGGCACGATGGTGATCCACGAGCGCACGCCGGCCTCGTGGGGTTGGGTGCCCGGCATGCCGCCGCCGCTGGCGGCCTGGGCGGCCACCCTCGACCTGACCGGGCTCGACGACGACCTCGCGCTGGCCGTGCGCCACTTCCTCGCCCGCGGGCATGGCCTCTCCGAGCCGGAGCGGAGCCGGCTGGGGCAGTCGCTCGCCGGAGAGATCCTGGCCAAGACCACGCCGCCGCCTCCGCCGGGCGTGCCGGGCTGGGCCTACCTGGCGGCCGTGCTCGCCGAGCGCCACCGCCGGGCCGCCCACCGCCTCGCCCGTGCCCGCGCGGCCACCGCGGCGCTCTGGCCGGGCCTCGCGATGCCGTCGCGCCCGGCGACGTCGATGACCCGCCCGCCGGTGCCGGTGCCGCCCGGCGCGCCGCAAGACTGGCCGAGCCACGCCTGGCCGAGGCCGCCGTGGCTGGGCCCCACCGCCGAGCAGCCCGACTGGACCGGCATGCGCCGCCCGCCGGTGGCCAGCACGCTGCGCCGCGCCACACCCGACTGATCATGGGGCGAAGAGCGCTCGGCCTCAGAGGCCAGAGGCGAAGAGGCCGCTGAAGACCCTTTACAGGCCGCGGGAATGCATCAGGGCGGACCCGAAAGGGACCGCCCTGAATGTGTCTGTCTACCTCAGGACCGCGGCTGGTCGAACTCCCCCACTCGAACATCAGCCACGAAGCGCTGCCAGGAAGCGGCAGAGAAGCGTAGGACGGGGCCACGCGGATCCTTGGAGTCGCGCATCGCGATCGCGTCGGACCCCGCCAAAGCCACCTCGACGCAGGCACCATTGCCCGCGCTGCGGCTGCTCTTGAACCAGAGCAGCCCTTCGTCGTTGGACGCAGGGAACATCTCCCCGGTACTTCCTCTCTCGGAATGTTGGTTGATCAGGCTTCGCCCTGCGCGACCGAGTGGATGAAGTCGACCGACTTCCTCGGGCTGAGCGCGGTGGCGCGAAGCGACTCGAAGCTCATCCAGTAGCTCCGGAGCTCGTCCGCGCGGCTGCGGAAGACGCCGCCGGTCATGCCTTCGCTGTAGACGAGCGGATGCTCTCCGTCCCGGCCGAATTCGAGGATGATGAACGATCCCGCCAAGGCACGGTGGGCACCGGTCGAGAAGGGGAGGACCTGGACCGTGACCATCTTGCGCTCGTTGGCCTCCGCCAGGCTGCCGAGCTGGCGGCGCATGACGTCCGGCCCGCCGATCTGACGGCGCAGGACCGCCTCGTCGAGGATCACGGAAAGCTTGGGTGGCGGATCGCGCGTCAGCACAGCCTGACGTGCCATCCGCACAGCCACCCGCTGGCCGTGCACCTCGTCCTCTTCGTAGATGCCATCCGCCTGGATGACGGCGCTCGCGTACTCCGCGGTCTGCAACAACCCGGGCACTATCTGTGCCTCGTAGTTGTAGATGGCGACCGCTTCGGCTTCGAAGCCGATGTACGTCTCGTAGGCGTTGGGGAGCACGTCACCGTAAGCCTCCCACCACGCGCGCTGCCGGGACTGCCCCGCGAGCGCCCGGATTCGTACTCGGGCGTCCTCGGCGACGGCGTACGCCTCGAGCAGCCGGTCCAGGTCTTTGGGCCGGACGCCCGTATGGGCGGTCTCGATGCGGCTCAGCTTGGATTCTGACCAGCCGAGCTCAGCGGCCACGTCCGCCACCGTGCGGTCGGCGCGTAAGCGGCGCAACTCGGCGCCCAATTGCCGTCGCAGTGTGGTCGGGCTTGGCTTCACTGCCATCGTGCATACCGTACACGCAAGTTGAGCTGCGAGGTTGCAACAAGATGGCATCAGATGCACTTGCATCTGTGACGCGCGCCATGCACTCTGGGGATGTACCGCGACAACGAAGTCGACGAGCAGCCACCAAGTCGGGTCGAGACCGTGGGAGGCAGCCGTGTTGGACGAGCAGACGTTGGTCCCCGAGCTTCCTGAGCTGCCCTGGCAGCTGCGACTCGGCTTGGTGTTCGTCGATGAAAAGCCGACCCTTTTCGCGCTCTACCAGCGTGGCGAGGATGGCGCGGGCGGGCGTGTGGTCGCCTGGCTGATGGTTCTCCCTGGCGACCACGCGGTGCTGATCCCGGTCGACGAGACACCCAGCCGCCCGATCGTCACGACGCTGCGTAGCGTCCAGCGGCGGTGGCTCCGAGTGCTCGAGTCAGAACTTGTACAGGTAGTGGGTCCACAGGCCCAACACATGCTCTGATCGAGACGCAGGGACTGGACGGCGGGCCCGGTGGCGGCAAACACCGGCCCGCCGCTCCTTGTCTGTCCCGCGGACACCCCCAGCCAGTAGCGTTGCCGGGGTGAAGGTGCTGCTCCCCTGGCTCGCCGTGCTGGCTGTCGTCCTCCTCCTCGACGCGATGCACCTCAGCTTCCTGGCCACCGCGGTCGCGGTCACCTGGCTGGTCTACTGCGTCTGGACCTGGGTCCGCCCCAAAAACCGAAACCGGGCCGGCTGACCCGCCCCACACCCGAAGCCGGGCCGGCTGATCGCCCAAAAACCGAAATCGGGCCGGCTGAAAAGCCGACCCGATCTCAGATGCCGTAGCTCAGTAGCGGTAGTGGTCCGGCTTGTAGGGGCCCTCGATCGGCACGCCCAGGTACGAGGCCTGCTCCTTGGAGAGCTCGGTCAGCCGGGCACCCAG
>NZ_JCADBM010000047.1:0-26219 GCF_059359075.1 Phytohabitans sp. LZ39
CATCCGCCGGGCGGCGTCCACGTGCCGGCGGTAGACCAGCTCGTAGGCGGCGGTGTCACCGGCCCGAACGGCCGCGACCAGCTCCGCGTCGCTGATCTCGTCTGTCATCAGCCCTGCCACGATCTCGGGGAAACCACCGGTCGGGAACCGGTTGGGAGAGGCACCATCACCCAGACTGCCGAATGCAGAACAGTGTGCGCTCTCATCCGAGCTGGCCCACGACCACCGGTCAGTTGGTGACCTAAACAGGCGGTCGGTCAGCACCGTACTAGCAAGGTCGGCAAAGGTCAGACAACGGTCAAATTTGCGACCATAGCGGCAGCGCACGGAGACACTTGGGCTATTGCGGATGCCCCGACGATGCGCACCGTCGCCCGCCTCACGCCACATGCCTGGGCCGTCGACGGCTACGCCGAGCTGGTGCGGCATGGCGGCGGCATGGTCGACGTACTCCCATAAACCGGGGTGCTGCTCGTGACGGCGACCGCGCTGCTCGCGCCGGCGCCCTGGCGGCTCCGCCGAGTGATCACCGCGTAAGAGCTCGTGTCGTCGCGGCGACGCCGACCGCACGCTCGTTTCGCCTCATTGGCACCACCGGACGACTTTGTTCCCCCGGCGCCAGCCGTTCGGTCAGCACCTCTCGCCAAATGGCGACGCGGATCAGCCACAGCGTGCCACCACGAGACATTGAACAATAATTTAGGGAAGGGTTATGGTTCTTCTATCGGCGACATGAGAAAGGCAGCATTGGAAGCGATTTCACAGTGGCCCCAATCTGAGCATGGGCAACAGATCGTTCTTCGAGCCGCGAGGGTGAGTGGCGCGACACGCACGGGCGTCGCCCTTCTTTGGTATGCGGTAGTGAAACGGGCACAGATCAAGATGTTGCCAGCCCGATAAGGCTCGAAATGTGGTCCGCGCGCCGCCGATAACAGCCGATGCCTGATTTCGGCGGAAGGGCTCATGATGTGTACGCGTCGCGATCTCATTGCTCCCGGATTACTGACCGCATTATTCCTTTCCGGCACTTCTCCTGTCGATTCGGCCACCGCTGCTGGCCGTGCTGGGCGGGCGGACGCCGGGATGCATGTCCACGAGCATGACGACCACCGCGAGCACATTGCGGAGGACCTGGTGGGGACACCGATGCGGGTCATCGAGAAGCGGACCGCCGAAAATGCGGCGCGAATCCAGCGCGAGACCGGCCTGCGCCCCGGCACGGCGCGCAACAGGGCGTCCGCGGTCGCCGACCCAGGACAGTCGGGATCGTGGAGCCCGGTCTTCGGCACGCCCGTCGTGCCGGTGTTCGAGGCGGTGCTGCCGAACGGCAAGGTACTGAGCTGGGATTCGGTCGGCGACAACGCGGCCGAGGAGTACCCGGATCACAGCTTCACGCGTGCGATGGTCTGGAACCCCGCCGACAACACGTACAAGCGGGTCGACCTGCAGGGTTCCAACATCTTCTGTGCGGGTTTCGCGCATCTCGGAAACGGCAACATCCTGATCGCCGGCGGAAATGCCGACGCGAATCTCGCTGGCACGGTCCGGACCTACATCTTCCACTGGCAGACCGAGACGTGGACCCGCGGCAACGACATGGCCGCCGCACGCTGGTATCCCTCGGTGGCGGAAATGGCAAACGGCGAGGAGGTGATAGTCGGCGGCGGCCCCACGACAGCCGAGGTGTACCAGACGAACGGGGCCATCCGTGCGGTCTCCGGCTTCACGAAATACAGCGCGCGGATCTATCCCTTCATGGGCTCGCGTCCGGACACCCAACTCGGACTCTTCGGCCCGTCCACCACCGCGTACACGATCAACACCTCGGGAAACGGCGTCATCACGGCAAGCGGCACCCGCGACAGCATCAACCGGGACTACGGAAGCTTCTCCACGTACGACATCGGCAAGTCCATCGTGGTCGGCGGCGGCAAGATCACCGAGGGTGGTGTCGCGAACGTCCCCACCCGAACCGCCGTCGTCGTGAACAGCGGCGCCGGCCTGATCCCGTCCGTCACATCGACCGGATCCTTGTCGACCGGGCGACGGCAACTCAACGCGACCCTGCTCGCCGACGGTTCGGTGCTGGCCACCGGCGGCATGACCCGTGCGGCGGGCTCCGCCGTCGTCGACTTGAACAACGCCGCGACGGCCGCGGAACGCTGGGATCCCGTGACAGGTGGATGGACGGTGCTCGCGAGCGCGAGCCGCATACGGCAATATCATTCGACGGCCGTGCTGTTGCCGGACGGGCGAGTCATGACGGGCGGCGGCGGAGTCTGCGGTGTCTGCACGGATGTCGGGTATCTCGAGAAGAACGTCGAATACTTCACCCCGCCCTACCTCTACAAGAAGGACGGCAGCGGTCAGCTAGCGTCGCGGCCGGTCATCTCCGCGGCACCAGCCAGCGTCGGCGTCAATTCCAGCTTCACGATCTCCTCCCCGCAGGCGGCGAGCATCAGGAAGGTCGCGCTGGTCGGACTGGGCGACGTGACCCACGGCGTGGACCAAGGCCAGCGCTATGTTCCATTGAAGTTCTCGGCTTCCGGTACGACGCTGGCGGTCACCGGCCCGCCGAACGGCGGCGTGGCGCCTCCCGGCTACTACATGCTCTTCATCGTCGACGCCACCGGCGTCCCGTCCGTCGCGAAGATGGTCCAGGTGGCTAAAGGCCCGAACCCGGTGATGAGCCCGGTCAGGAATAACACCGGCCGGTGCATTGACGTGCCATCCTCCGCGACGGCCATCCGCACATATCTACAGGCATACAACTGTAACAACACCAAGGCGCAGGCGCTGACACGGCTGCCCAATGACAATTCGATACGAGTTCTCGGCAACTGCCTCGACGTGCCGTCAAGAACTTTCGTGACGGGTCAGAGGATCTGGACCTATACGTGCAACAACACGGTCGCACAGACATGGCAGTTCGGTTCGGACGGGACGATCCGGCCGACCGGAAGTACCGCATTGTGTCTCGCTGCGGCGTCATCGGCCAACAACGCCACGATCACCATCGCGACCTGCAACGGCAATGCGCTCCAGAAATGGACGTGGTAGCGCGGTCGGAATTCAAGTAGACCTCTAACACTCCAACATCACTTGTCTGTCGCGGGTGTGCCTGCGCTGGTAGTGGGCTTTTCGGGCGCGGGCTTGGACTTTGCGTCGCCGTCGGGACCAGTGCATGGCGTGGGCGGGGTCGCGGGTTTCTCGCCTGGTGAGGGGCACGACTCATTGCCCTGATGCGGTACGGCACCTGTGGCATGGCTGCCCGTCCAGGACGAAACCCTGCGCCGGGCCGGGGAGGGAGCGCTCCGAGCGGTCGGCGTGATCACTGAGCCATTTTCATCGTGGGTTGGGCCGTTGGGGTCCTGGAGCGCTATTCAGAACGGCTTATCCCACGCGCGGTAGATCTCCAGCCCGGTGACGGTGCGTAGGACGTCGGGGAAGGTCGCTGAGGCGTCCGCGCCAACCGGTGTCGAGGATCTTCCCGTTGGCCAGGTGCGCGATGCAGCGTTCGACGGCGGCTCGGACTGTGTGGATCGCGGTGTTGCAGGCGCATTGGACGTCGGTCGGTTCCTGGCCGCGGGTTTGCGGGTGCCGGTGATCGCGGCAGTGCCCAGATAGCCCTATCCTGGTTTCTCTACCGGGGGCGGGTCGTCGAGCGCGGACCGGTCCGGGAGGTCTTCCTCGACCCGCGCCACCCTGAGGCAGGGTCAGGGCGCCTCGCCCGTGGCGGCGGGCACCGGCCGCGTCCCGTCCTCCGGGCGGGAATGTGCGAGGGTCAGCTCGCTTTGCAGGACGAGGACTGCTCCGCCGATCGCTGCCGCGTCCGATCCGTTGACTGACGGCACTACCCGCACCGGGTGTGCCCGCTTGGTGAACGTGCGGCGGTCCACTTCCTGTTGGATCACCGTCTGGTAGATCGAGCCCGCTACCGCGAAGCTCGGCCCGGCCAGCACGATCGTGTCCACGTCGAACAGGCTGGCCATGGTGACGGCGGCACAGCCGATATAGCGCGCCGACTGCTCGACGAGGCTCCGCGCGGCGGGGTCGCCGGCGTTCGCGGCGGCCGCGATCCGCGCGAATTCGGTGAGGAAGTCGGCCGAGGCGGGGTCGAGCGCCAGCCGCTGGGCGAGCCCCGGTGTGGCCATCGCCTGCCGGACCAGCGCCGTCGGGCCGGCGTAGTTTTCCAGGCAGCCGACGTTGCCGCACGAGCACTGGTCGCCGTGGACGTCGATCGAGATGTGGCCGATCTCCACGCTGTTGGAGGAGCTGCCCCGGTACACCTCGCCGGCGACCACGACACCGCCGCCGATCCCGGTGGCCATGTAGATGCAGCCATAGGTGGAGCGCGGGTCCACCGCTCCCATCCAGTACTCGCCGATCGCCGCCGCCGCGGCGTCGTTGTCGAGCAGGACGGGCAGCCCCAGGCTCTCGGCCAGCCGCCCCGCGACCGGATGGCGCAGCCACTGATCGGTGGGCTGGGGTGTCAACAGCACACCCGCGCGCCGGTCCTGCGGGCCGTAGCTGACCAGGCCGACCCCCAACACCTTGTCGCGGTCGACGGCCGCCGTGGCCAGCAGCGCGTCCACCTGCGCCGCCACCAGGGGCAGCGCCTGCTCCGGCGGCATCGACGCGACGCCCTGGAACGAGGTGCGGGCCACCGGACGGCCGGCCAGGTCGACGACCACGATCACGCACGTGTTGCGCTCGAGCTGGACTCCGACGCTGTAGCGGGCCAGCGGGTTGAGCTGGACCAGCGTGCGTGGCTTGCCGCCGGTCGGCGCGCCCCGGCCGGCCTCGACGACCAGGCCGTCGCCCATGAGCTCGCGCACGACCTCGGAGATCGTGGCGCCGGTCAGACCCGTCGCCGCCGCGAGCTCCACCCGGCTGATCGTGCGCGCCCTGATCAAATCCAGGACCAGCCCCCGCGTCTTCGAGCGGCTAGCCCAGATCGGGCTGGTCGGCACGGTTGTCCTCCTCCGTCCGGCGCTTTGCCAGGCTACTTCACTTACCTGTCGAGCGCTTACCGTTCGGCGTCCACCGACGGGGGGAAGGTCGAGCTCGTAGAGCATTGACTTTCGTAGATGGTCTAATAAAGGATGTCGGGAGCGCTCCCATCGATCCCTCACGATGACGAGGAGATCACATGAAGCATCGTCATGCATTGCTGGCCGCTGGCGCAGCGGGCGTGCTGGTACTGGGCGGCATGGCCACGGCTACCCTTCCCGCAGCAGCGGCCGCATCCGGATGCTCCGTCACGTACACCGTGCAGAGCCAGTGGACAAGCGGGTTCACCGCCAACGTCGCTATCACCAACCTCGGTGACGCGATGTCGAGCTGGACTCTCACGTTCGACTTCCCGAACGCCAGCCAACGCGTCACCCAAGGCTGGAATGCGACCTGGACGCAGTCCGGTGCCCGCGTCTCCGCGGCCAGCATGCGCTGGAACGGGTCGCTGGGCACCGGAGCGTCGACGTCGATCGGGTTCGGCGGCGCGTGGAGTGGCGCGAACCCGGTGCCGGCGTCGTTCTCGCTCAACGGCACCGTGTGTACCGGTTCGGTAAGCACACCGACCGCCAGCCCGACCAGTGCCAGCCCGTCACCGACAGCCACCACCACACCTGCGCCCACCGGCCCCGCCCCCAAGTTGCGCGTCTCCGGCAACAAGATCGTGACCGCGGGCGGGACACCGTACCGGCTGCTGGGCGTCAACCGCTCCAGCGGTGAGTATGCCTGCGTGCAGGGCAAGGGCCAGTGGGACGGCGGCCCAGTCGACCAGGCGTCGGTCGATGCGATGAAGACGTGGAACATCCACGCCGTCCGGATCCCGCTCAACGAGGAGTGCTGGCTCGGCCTCAACGGCTCGCCCAGCGGCGCCACCTACCAGCAGGGTGTCAAGAACTACGTCAACCTGCTGGTCGCCAACGGCGTCAACGTCATCCTCGACCTGCACTGGACCTGGGGTGCCCACACCACCAGCCCGGACTGGCACTGCAAGGACGCGGCCGCCGTCTGCCAGAAGCCGATGCCGGACGCGCAGTACGCCCCGCAGTTCTGGACCGGCGTCGCCAACGCGTTCAAGGGCAACGACGCGGTCGTGTTCGACCTGTTCAACGAGCCGTACCCGGACCACTCCGCTGCATGGAACAAGACGTTGGGCTGGCAGTGCCTGCGCGACGGCGGCACCTGCACCGGCATCCCCTACGAGGTGGCCGGCATGCAAGACATGGTCGACGCGGTACGGGCAACCGGCGCCACCAACATCCTCATGGTCGGCGGCCTGGAGTGGGCCAACGACATGCGGCAGTGGTTGCAGTACAAGCCGAACGACCCGCTGAACAACATCGCCGCCTCGTGGCACGCGTACAGCAACAACGCCTGCGCCACCGTGTCCTGCTGGGACACCCAGATCGCCCCGTTGGCGCAGCAGGTGCCGATCGTGCTCGGCGAGTTCGGTGCGGACTGCGGCTTCGACTACATGCGGACCCTGGTGAACTGGGCCGACGCTCATGGCGTCAGCTACCTGGCCTGGACCTGGAACCCCTGGGGTTGCAGCAGCGGACACGTGCTCATCCTCGACTGGAGCGGGACTCCGGAGCCGGGCATCGGCGAGGGCTACAAGGCACACCTGCTCACCCAGAATCCGTACTCCTGACACCCGGCTGCCCTTACATGGAGAAGAAGATGACACACCAGGCGTTCCCACGCCGGGCCTGGATCCGGCGTATCCTCTTCGCGGTGGCGGCCGGGCTGCTGACCAGCACCGTGCTAGCCGCCCCGGCCTCGGCACACGGCGCCGTCAGCGACCCGATCGCCCGGCACTACGGCTGCTACCAGCGTTGGCCCAACGGACCGTCGGCGCAAACGGCCACCGAAGACCCGATGTGCTACCAGGCATGGCAGGCTAACCCCGGCGCCATGTGGAACTGGAACGGGCTGCATCGCGACGGAGTCGGCGGCAACCACCAAAGCGCCGTACCCGACGGGCAACTGTGCAGCGGCGGCATGACCGCCAACGGCCGATACGCCGCCTTCGACGAACCCGGCCAATGGAAAACCGTCGACCGCCCCAACCGGTTCACCCTGAACCTGTACGACCAGTCCTCGCACGGCGCCGACTACATCCACGTCTACGTCACCAAACAAGGCTTCGACCCCACCACCCAACGGCCGAGGTGGAGCGACCTGGAACTGGCCGGCCAGGTCACCAACGTCCCGACCGGCACGACGACCCCCGTCGAGGTGAACGCACCCGGACGCACCGGACACCACATCGTCTACACCGTGTGGCAAGCAAGCCACCTCGACCAGTCCTACTACTTCTGTAGCGACGTCAACTTCACCGGCGGCGGCCCCGGCCCCACACCCACCGTCAGCCCGACCACCCAGCCCACCCCGACCACCTCCCCGACCGGCAACCCGAACGCCGGCTGCTCGGCCACCTACCGGGTCATCTCCCAATGGTCCGGCGGCTTCCAGGCCGAGGTACGCGTCACCGCCACGTCCACGGCGATCACCGCCTGGACAGTGAACTGGGCGCTCACCGCCGGCGAACGGGTCAGCTCGGCGTGGGGGGCCACCGTCACCACGACCGGGACCACGGTCAGCGCCCGCAACGCCGCCTACAACGGCTCACTCGGCGCCGGTACCAGCACCACCTTCGGCTTCATCGCCTCCGGTACCAGCAGCACACCAGCCCTCACCTGCACCACACCCTGACCCGACCACACCACCAACCGTGCCGGTCCGCCCGCCAACCAACGCCGGCGGACCGGCACGCATATCTCTACGCCGCCGCCAAGGTTCAACTCCCCGACGTCGCGCTGGCCGCCTACGACGACGTGCGAGCCGCAGCTGCCGGTATGGGTGGAACGCAATGTCGCGGCCGGCCTGCGGGCGTGGATGACCGGCGCCCGAGTGCGTGGCGGCTTCCTGCTCATCCTCGGGGACTCATCGGTCGGCAAGACGCGTCTGGCGTACGAGTTGGCGCGCGAGGTGATACCCGACTTCACGGTGCTGCATCCCGATACCGCGCAGACCCTCATGGACATGGCGGCGGCCGGCTCGACACCGCCGCGGCTACTCGTGTGGCTCGATGAGTTCCAGCGATACCTACAGGGCCCCTTCCTACGTGGGCCAACGGCGCTAACGCAGGCAGATGTTCAGCGACTGTTGGACGCCAGTACTCCCGTAGTGATCGTCGGTACCGCGTGGCCGGATGTCGTCCTGCCGCTCG
Organism: Phytohabitans sp. LZ39; assembly: GCF_059359075.1. NCBI lineage: Bacteria > Bacillati > Actinomycetota > Actinomycetes > Micromonosporales > Micromonosporaceae > Phytohabitans > Phytohabitans sp. LZ39. The sequence goes on from NZ_JCADBM010000047.1 coordinate 8,243, forward strand.
CTGCGGCGACGCAGCTGACAACCGACGGCGTGCCCGTGCCCAGGTACCCGGAGGCAAAAGCCCTGTTGACCTTCACCGCAATACACCGAGTCACCTTGTCCACGATGGACAATCAGGAGCGCCGTCGAGCGGCCGAGTTGGCAGCACGCGACCCAAGATTGGCAGCCGCCCCGGTCAGAGCCTTGATCAACGCCGCCGTGGACGCGTCACGGCTAGGCGTCACACACCGCTGACCGAAGGTCTTCTTCGCGCCGCGACGCGGGCGTACCTGCCTGGTCCCGCAGCCAACGATGACTGGTTTCCCGAAGCGCTGGCCACGGCCACCCAGGCCCGAATGGAGGAAAGCGCGACGGCCGTGCTGCTGCCCGTCAGCGATCCAGACAACCGCGTCACCGTCGGCTATGTTGTGGCCGACTACCTGCCCCAGCATAGCCAGCGGACACGGGTCAGCGTCACTCCGCCGGAGTTGTTCTGGCGGACGGCAGCCGCAGAGATCAGCGACCCGGACGACCTCGCCGATCTCGCCGAAAGCGCCCAACGCCGTTCGCTGCCGGTGCACGCCGAGCGGCTCGAGCGTGCCGCACTGGCTGCCGGCCGCGGCACCGCACGAAGTGAACTTGCTGAGCTGCTAACACCGGCAGGGCCGGCACGAGGAAGCCGAGCAGGCCTGGCGTGATGCCATCGACGCAGGCGAACCGGCCTGGAGTGGCCTCGCCCACCTGCTTCACGCACGTAGCCGCCTAGACGAAGCCGAGCAAGCGTGGCGGGCGGCCGCTACAGCCGGTGAGAGCCACGCGTACATGATGCTTGCCCAGCTTCTGCAAGAACGCGGTCGCCTAGACGAAGCCGAACTCGCCTGGCGCGACGCCGTCGCTACCGGCGACTCACACGCGCGCGGCTCACTAAGTGGCCTGCTTGAAGATCAAGGCAAACTCGACGAGGCCGAACTCGTCCTACGCGACGGGATCGATGCTGGACAGCAGATCCGAGTCGATCTCGCCAAGCTGCTACACCGACAGAATCGGCACGACGAAGCCGAGATGGCGTGGCGAGCAGCAGTATCCGCACACGAACACCACGCCCGGCTCAGCTTCGCCAACTACCTGGACGAGACAGGGCGCAGCGCAGAAGCCGAGGGCATCCTGCGAGACGGCATCGTCTATAGGGAGAGCACCACACCAGCCCGGCACTTGGCATCCCGCGAACAGGACCTGGTGCATCCGAAGTACCCGGACGGGCATCTGCACCTCTGACACCAGCCACGGCGTTCCTCTCTCTCGAACGGCGCCGAATCTCCAACAGGATCGACGGTCGGTGACCCATCCATTGCCGTATGTGTGGCACGGATGAGATCGTGTAACCATGAGCGCTCCCGGCCGGCACACCGCCGCCGGCTTGCACCACCCGTTCTATTTGGACGCCGAGGGCGTCAATCGGCCTCCGGGCCCCGAAAAGCACCCCTACTATGCGCGGTTCGCCGCCTCCGGGTCCGGGGTGGTGCCGGTCGTCCGTCAGGTCGCCGGCGAGATGCTCCCGGCGTTGCTGATCTGTCGCTACGCGGACGTGCGGGAGGTGCTACGGCGCCAGGACGTGTTCTCCCGGGCGGCTGCCGCACACGCAGACCAGGTCGACGTGGCGGGAACGATGCTCGGGATGGACGGACCACAGCACGCGAAGGTGCGCGGCACGGTCAAGGACACCTTCACGAAGCCGGTGGTGGCCGAGCTGAGCACCATGATCCAAGCCGTGGCTGAGTCGCAACTGGCCAAGCTGGTCTCCCGCGGCCACCCGGCCGATCTGGTCCAGGACTTCACCATCCCGTTCTCCCTGGACGTCATCTGCGACATGCTGGGCCTGCCACGGGAGGACAGGTCGCAGTTCCGGCGGTGGGGTGACATGTTCCTCGGTGCCGGCGATCTCAGCCGCGACGAGGCCGCCCAGTCGGCCGTCGAGATGGGCGGCTACCTGTGGGGTCAGCTCGAACGGCGGCGAGTCTGTCCCAGCGGCGACCTGATGACGCAGATCGCAACGGCCGCCGCCGACCAGCCTATGGACGTCCAGATCAAGCTGCCGATCGCCTTGGTCGTGGGCGGTTGGGAGACCAGCGCAAGCTCGATCGCCACCTTCGTCCACGTGCTCCAAACGCGCCCCTACGAACGCGGCCGGACTGGTTGGGCGTACCTGCTCGACCACCCGGAGAAGGTAAATGGCGCCGTCGGCGAGCTGGAACGGCTGTACTCCACCTCCAACGGCGACGAGATGCCACGGCGCGTCATGACGAATGTCCAGCTGCCCAGCGGCTACCGGCTGTCCGAAGGGGACATCGTCATCCCCTCGCACGACGCCGCCAATCGCGATCCTGAGGTATTTCCCGACCCGGAGCGGATGGACTTCGACCGCGATCCCAACCCTCACCTGTCCTTCGGGTACGGCCCGCACTACTGCATCGGTGCCCACCTGGGCGCCTTAGAGGTTCGCACCGCGATCGGGCTGCTGCTGCGCGACCTTCCAGGGCTGCGCCTCGCGGCGCCCCCCGACGAGGTGCCGTGGAAAGCCGGGCACGCGATCCTCGGCCCGACGCGGCTGCCGGTGACCTGGTAGCCACGCGGCCTGCGAGCCTTCCTGGCGCACGCCTCCGGGTACACGCTGGCGGCGGCCCAGGCGCACAGCCAGCTTGCCGCCGCCGGCGCGTGGCGGACACCCAACCGCGAGCCGGCCAGCGCTCGCGTACGCCCGAACCTGCTCACCGTGGAAAACGCCTACCAGCGTTTGAACAGGCCGCACCTGGCAACCGCCCGCTGGCGACAGGCCCAGACCCAGTCACCGCGATCGTTCTCGACGTAGTCCGCTGACCCGAGTCGGCGAGCCTTTCCCGTTCTTCGGTCAAGCTAGAGCAGAGAACAACAGCGATCTTCGGTCGTTCCCGCCGCGACCTGACGCCGACGATCAACGCAGCTGAGTCACTTTTCGTAGCGAGCACATCGCGGCAGATCAGGATGGTCGCGCTCCTCGCGGCGGCACAGTCGTGGCCTGGAACCGCGCGCCGCTGCACCTTCTATGCCTCGTTGAATACAGCCGCACGGGCGCGGTGCAGGGTCGGTTTATCGATCTCGTCGAGGACGGCGACGGCCAGATCCGCATATGACAAGGTGCCTGTCTCGGCGGTCTCGCCACCGAGCCGATAGCGGCCCAGGCGTGGGCTGTTCATCAGCAGCATCGCCGGTGGGGTGAGCATCACCCAGTCGGTGTGGGACTCCCGCAGCCGTGCCAGACCGGCGGCGTGCGCTTCGCCGAACGCCCGGAACTGCTCCGGCAGCGGATCGGCGCCCTCCATATTGCTGAACAGGCCGATCGCCACGATCCTGGGCACGCCGGAGCGGACCAGTGCATCTGCCGCACGGGCGAAGAACTCCGGATCGAGGTCGAGCTGCGCCAGTTCCTCAGGGCCGGAGGCGGGGCTGACGGCGTTGACCGCGGCGTCATGACGGCGGACGATCGCGGCGACCTGCTGCGCGTCGGTGACATCGCCGCGCACGGCGGCCGGCAGGTCGGGGTGGCGGGCGAGGTTGCGGACGACCGGGGTCACGGCGTGACCGCGGCCGAGAGCCTCGGCGGTGATGGCGCGGCCTGCCCGGCCACCTGCGCCGAAGACGACGATGTTGGTCATGTCCAGCAGGCTAGGGCCCCCGCTTCCGGTTACCGCAACGAAACCGGCGGTACGCTGCGCTCATGACGGCGAGCCTCAGCCCGGACATGTTCGACGTCGCGTGCCCGTCGACCGCGATGCCGTTCCAGATCGGCGACAAGTGGACAGCGATGGTGGTGCTGTGCCTGGAGCACGGACCGCGCCGGTTCAGCGAACTGCGGGTCCCGCTGCGGACGATCAGCCCGAAAGTGTTGTCCGAGACGTTGCGCGCGATGGAACGCGACGGGCTGGTGATCCGGCATGCCTACGACGAGAACCCGCCCCGGGTGGAGTATTCGCTGACGCCGCTGGGCCGCAGCCTGCTAACCCTCGTCGACGCTGCCCGCGCCTGGTGTGCCGAGCACATGGACGATCTGCTCGCCGCCCGCGCCGCGTTCACCGCCGGCCTCAACTGAGCCCCAAATGGCGGCGCTCGCCAGCCATTAACGTCGCCGAGGTCGAACGCACTCGTCTCGGCCACCAAAATCGGTGAGCCTGATCAACGAGCCGTCAGCCGCAGATCAATGAAGTGCCGCTAGAGTCCGGCATCCAGGCGAACTGGCCACCCACAACGTCTTGTGCCACGAGAATGCCGCCCGTGACGTTGTCATTGATTGATCTCGCTGATACCGGCCAGGCGATGTTCGTCGTCACCTGATCCAAGGACACGCAGCCACCCATGATCGAGTACCAGGCCGCCGCTGCGGTGTACCACCGCCCCAACCACGACCGCGTCGCCACACTGGCACCCTACATACCGAGCCGCACAACTCCCTGCGCGCTCATCGGCAAAGTTGGGAGCTCGGGTTACGTTCCGGTGGCCATGAACGCAGCGAGGACGTAGTTGGGGTGGCGGTCGAGGTTCTTACGCGCCCGGTCGTAACGCATGGTGGTACGCGGGTCGGCGTGCCGAGCAGCGATCTGCACATCGCGCAAGCTCATGTCTCGTCCGGTTAAGCCTTGCGGATGGGCAAGTCGCTGACCTGCGCCACGAAAATTAGGTCCGGACGCTTGGCCGCCGAGTTGCCCGGACCTACTTTGCGGATTCGACGGCCGAGGTTTTGGTCCAGCCGTCGCCGGACTCCGCGCGCAGCCGCACCGACGCGCCTGCCAACCCCCCGGCCACGTGCTCCCTCGGTCACCTGGGCGGATGCGAACGCGGACCAGCTGTCGTTCGTCTGATCATGCAGGACTCATCGTCTGCGCCTGGTCGCGAGGTCCGTCACGCTGGTGCCGGCAACTACCAGAACGGTGATCACCAGCAGAGGAACGGCCACTTTGGTACCGACGTCAGTGACCAATGAGATCAGGAAGAACAGCACTGCGGCGATCGTCAAGCCCACCCGAGCAACCGGTGATACATCCCGTTCCCGTCTTCCGGCAGACCTTGGACCACGGCCTGCCGGGGTGTGCCGCCGGGAGCGGTCGAGGAGATGAACCAAGGTCCGCCCTCCGTCCCGAAGGCGGCTTCGGTCTTGTCCGGCGAGACCACCGTGCTGGTGACGGGCTGCGGTGAGTTCGCGATCTCGGTGACCCGGATGGTCGCCGCGGCCTGGTCTCTGACGACCCTGATCAGTGCCGGCCCGGCGGGTTTGCTCCTCGCGCCAAACAGGAGCGTGTCGCCGTCGGGCGGCGCGACGAGCTGGTACTCGTTCCCGGAGCCCATGCTCAGCGAGGCTTCGACGACGGCGCCGGACTTGTCCGCCACGGAGTACATCCACGACTTGCCGTCCGGGGCGATGGTAGTGAGCACGGACTCCTTGACGAGGTTGCCTCGAGCGTCCCACATCAGGCCCCACGTGTGGTTCAAAGCGGCGTCCTCCTGGACCGGGGCGCTGTCCGCCACGAGGTAGTCGACCGAATAGACCGGAGCGGAGGTGCCAGTGGTAATCCACAGCTTCGACCCGCTGCGGCCGAACCGGAACGAATCAATCACGCCCGCCCCCGGCGGCGGCGTGATCCTGCGGGTGGGGACATACCGTTTCTCAGCTTCGGCGAGGGTGTAGAGCTGGATGTCGTTCCCGGCGCGCGCGGCAGCGTACCGCCAATCAGGCGAGAAGACCTCGTTCGCCTCCCACGGGCCGTACCGGGTCACCAACGGTTCTTCCGTGGCGGGAAACGGAAGTGTAGTGGTGATCGTGCCGGTTCCGGGGTCGACGAACTCCAGCCGGTTGCCGTTCGTGTCGGAACTCAGCACGGCCACGCCCTGCATTCGCGGCGGCTCGGGTACCACAGTGATGTCCGGGTCGGGCGCCGGTTCGCCGCCGCATGCCGACACCAGGGCCGCGGAGATCGCGACGAACAGCCATTTCTTCACCGGTTCCCACCAATCCGCTCCGAGTCGCAACCGGGTCACCACGTCGTCGACGTCGTGCCCGGCGGCGCGGAGTCGCTCCCATAGCGCAAGTTCGCGCTCGGCCAGCTCTACCCGACCCGCTGCTCATCGGCCTCGTCGACGAACGAGAGCTCGAACTCCGCTAGGGCGCAGGAGCCCGCACCACCGGACACAACATCAAATCGAGTCACCCGCCCATTGTGCAAGCTGAAGGTGTCGGCGCGGTCGTGCAGGTCGCGGCGGGCGTGGGCGATGTTGGCTCTGCCGGCCAGGCGGTAGGTTTTGATTGTCAGGTTGCGGAAGCTGGCCAGGGCCCATGGTGCTGCGCCGGTGCGCAGTTGGGAGACATCTTCGTCGAACGTCACGTCGCGGGTCCAATGCAGACGGTTCTCCACGCACCAGTGCTCGCGGACGTAGTGGTTGAGCTGGACGGGGCCGGCCAGTTCGGGTGGGCATGCTGACGATGCCGTAGTGCGGTGACCACAAACGTTTACCGGGTTGCTGACACGCCGGGCGTGGCCGGTCGGTTCTGGGGAGGTCGCCGGCAGGCTCGATAGCGGTCACATCGCTGTCGAGCGTGAGGTGGGTGGATGGCTGAGCCGGTACGAGCGCGGCGGCTTACTGAGGAGGAAGGCCGCCGGTTGCAGCAGATCGTGCGGCGGGGCAAGCACGGGACCATTCGGGTCCGCCGCGCCATGATGATCATGGCGTCGGCGTCCGGTACGCCGGTATCGGCGATCGCCCGCCTGGTGACGGCGCACGAGGACACCGTGCGGGACGTGATCCACGCATTCAACGAGGTCGGGCTGCGTGCGCTGGACCCTAACTGGGCGGGAGGCCGTCCCCGCCGGATCAGCACAGACGACGAGAAGTTCATCGTCGCGACGGCCACCGGACGGCCCACCAGGGTGGGCCGCCCGTTCACCCGCTGGAGCATCCGCAAGCTGGCCGACTACCTGGCCACCAACCCCGACCGGCCGGTCGCGGTCGGTCGGGAACGGCTACGCCAGCTGCTGCGCGACAACAGCGTGTCGTTCCAGCGCACCCGGACCTGGAAAGAATCGGCGACCACAGTTTGGCCGCGTTCAAGTCGATCCGCGCCACCCGTCCGGACGGTGCCCCGATCTACATCATCTGCGACAACCTGTCCGCCAACACCACCCCAGCGATCCGGGCCTGGTGCACGCGAAACAAATGCAGGCCTACCTTCGCTGGCGCAACGCCAACGCACGACATCCCGACGTCCTGGCCGCCCAACGACGCGAACGCGCCCGCATCCGCAGCGAACGCCAACAACGCTGGGGCCGACCCCGCTCCAAAGCCGCCTGACCTCAAACCCGGTAAACGTTCGTCGTCACCGCACTAGGGCTGATCGAAGGTGACCGCGCCGCTGCCGTCGAGCAGGACGTCGTACCTGACCCAGCGCTGCGTCCCGACGAAGTCCTCCAGGTACTGGCAGCGGTGCCCTGTTCTCCCGAGGTCCGCCAACTGGGCGTCGGGGATAGCGTCGCAGCTCAGCCGGGGGTCGATGCCGTCGGGGTTGACCTTTTCGCGCACCACCATGTACAAGTCCCAGAACGCGCCGTAGACCGCCTTGGCGCGCAGCACGCTCTTGCCTTCCAGCGTGACGCGGTACCTGACGAGCCGGTCGGTCGGCGCGACGCCCGCGTCGATGGTGACGATCCACGGGATGGTGACCCGGGCGTACGTGGCGGTGCATCGCGTCTTCGCGCCGGCGCTCAGGGCGACGCGCCCGCCCGCGCATTTCACCGCGATGCCACCCTTGACCCGGCCGAGAATCAATGTCTCCTGCCGGATCTTCTCGATCACCTGAGCCAGGACGGTGGCGTCCGCGCCGGCTGGCGGTACGGCGTCGAAGACCTCGTCGATGCTCAGGTAGTCCGGCGGCGGCTTGATGATCTTCACCGCGAGGTCGTCGCCCTCCACGGCTGGGGTCGCGCTCGCCTCGACGCTCGGCCCGCCGGAAGCGGGTGGGAGCCCTGGCGGGCCGCCGTCGCAGCCGGCGGCGCCGAGCAGCGCCGAGACGACGAGGAGCGAGCCGATCGACCTCACACTCACAGTTGTCAATTATGCCCGGAGCGGATGGCGCTCAGGCGGGGCGCCAGTCGGATACCTCGCCGGTCGCCGGGCCGGACGTGACCTGGATGTTGCCGGTACCGTCGGGACTGATCGTGTAGATGTGGCCCCCACGCCTCGTCCTCAGTAAGCCGCCGCGCTCGTACCGGCTCAGCCATCCACCCACCTCACGCTCGACAGCGATGTGACCGCTATCGAGCCTGCCGACGACCTCCCCAGAACCGACCGACCATGCCCGGAGACGTCGGGCCTGGGTCTGCTGCGCCCGCTCAGCCGCCAGCGCCAGCCGCCGTCTCGCCCCGACGCCGCCAAGGGGACGGATGCCATCCCGCCGAAGCACACCGTCCTGCGGGCATCACTGCACAAGCGGACCGCTAGCAACCGGTAATCCGATCAACGGTCCCTCGGCTACCCGTCGACGCGGCCGTGGGGCGGGACCTGCACCGTCCGGTCCCCCGGCGCGCCACCGACGATGATTTCGCGGTATGCGGTGTTGTTCGCGGTGGTCTTCTCGTGGAGGGTGTTGTCGGGGTTGGCGGTGATCTCGATGTAGTAGGTGCCGTTGGGCAGGTCGGTGATATCGAAGCTCTGACCCGGCAGGTCCTGGTGGTAGGTGTCGCCGTTGCCGACGTGGAGCGCCTGCCGCACCGCGATCGAGGACGCGTCGCCGCACGAGGTGTGCAGGTCGGTGTTGTCCGGCTGCCGGTTGGCGTACGGCAGGGTGTAGTCGATCGGGTCGGTGTTCGCCAGGCAGAAGGCCTCCTTGCCGCTGCGCACCACGACCTTCCTGTCCGCGTCGAGCAGCCGGTACCTGGCAAAGTCGGTGAAGTGCCAGTGGTGGTGGCCGTCGCGGGCGTCCCACCGCATGGTGCCGACCGGCGCGTAGCCGACCTGCCTCCCGGCGGTGTCGTAGAAGTACTGGTACGCGTCCATCACATCCTCGCCGGGCCGGCGGAAGCCGTCGACGACGAGCGGAGACGTGCCGGCGACCCACACGGTCGCCGCGAAGGAGAGGTAGTCACCCTCCTCGCCGTAGGACGGGTGGATCGCGAAGGCTGGCAGCGGCCGCAGGTCCGGTCTCGGTCCTTTGGGGACAGTCGACGCGGCGTTCGGCCGTGACAGGACGACGGAGCCCGGCTTCGCCGTGGCGGCGGCGGTTTCGACGGTCCGCACCGTCACCCGGACCGTCGCCGAGGACTGGTCGGGCGGAAACCCGAACATGTCGCGGTACGGCTGGTTGACCGAGACCACCGCCGTGTAGGCGCCGTCGTCGAGGAAGAGCGGGCTGGGCCGCTGTCGCGCGGTACTGACTCCCCAGCCGGCCTGGATCCCCCACACCGCACCTAGGGCGAAGGGCACAGACGAGCAGCGATTGGCGTAGGGCGACGCGGCCGGAGCGTCGGGACGGGTCCGCACCGCGTCGCCGGGACAGAAGGTCTCGTCCCGATCGGCCACCGTGTGTCCCGCCGCGTCCGTCACCGACATGTGGAAGAACGCGGGGAAGCCGGCAAGGTCGGTCAGCAGGCCGGGCGGCAGCGCTACCCTCCGTTGCCTACCTCCAACGTGGACGAGCTGCGTGGCGATGATCGGCTCGGCGTAGGAGGCCCGCGTCGCCCGCACCTCGAACGGAGCGCTTCCAGCCACCACGTGGGTGCCCGGGTCGAGCCGGACCAACTCGCCCGGCAGCCGCTCCACGGTCACCGCCCCGGTGGTGACCAGCCGCAACGGCGGGGTAGCGGTCGTGGCGCCCGCCGCCGGCTCGGGGACGAGCACCACGACCGCCGCCACGACCACGAGCGAGGCGATCCGACGATGCGCCTTTCCAGCCGTCACAGCGAGGAGGGTCAGCCACATTGGAACAGGCCGTGCTTTTCGCCTAGCTCCACGCGGAATTCGTGAGCGATGCCAGATACACACGTGTAACTGATGTCGCCGCGGCCACGCGCGACGGTAACCCACTTGAAGTTTGGCCTGGTGCCGCCGCCGACATCGACGTATTTCTCCATCAGCACCTGGAGGGGAATCGTCCTCCACCTCGGCGGCTCGAAACAAACTGCCCAATGGGAGGCGGTCAGCACGCCGTTGTTGAATTGGAGGTCGAGCTCGATGTCACATCCGCTGGCCTGCGCCGCACGCCCGGAAACGAATAACGAGCCAGCCAATATGACGCCGATCGCCGTGATCGTCACGCCGACCCGACGCAAGTATCCGACCAAGGTACCCTCCCTGTTCGCCCACGATTTCCATGAACATCCACGACTGTGATCGAGGCGTCAAGCAATGTGGACACCCGTCCGGGAGATCGCGCGATGCCGCAGCGAAACCCTTCGGAAACTCGCAGCCTAAACCGAGGCGCGAGAAGACGCCGATACCGTTGGGGACCGGCCGCTCGGCGCCGCCGGACGGGCGATTGCGTACCGTGACGGCGGGTTCGCCGACCTTGCGCGACCAATGTGGACGATCCTCCGCCGTCCAGGTTGACCGCGCCGACAAGACGTGGCAGCCCGATCCCTTGCTGACCATCGACCAGGTTGCCCACTGGCTGGGCAAGCCAAAGAACACGCTCTACGCCTGGCACAGCCGAGGCAAGGGACCGCGCTATCCGCGTCGGCAACACCTTGCGCACCGGCGCAGCGAAGTCGAACGCTGGCTCGACGAACACACCGACCAGCGCAGGTGATCTGTGGCCCGGCCTGAACTGCCCATCGGCACTTGGGGCAAAATCCGCACCGAAAGGCTCGGCGCTAACCGGTTCGGCGACTACGACGGCAAGACCCGCGACGTCGAGGCCACCGGGCCTACCGGCCCGGCCGCCGTGCGGGCACTGATCGTCAAGCTCCGCGACCGGACGCCGCCGAACGACGACGAGATCACCCGCGAGACCCGCACCAACTCGCTCGCCGAACTGTGGATCGACGAGATCACCGAAGAGGACCGCCTCGCACTGCAGACCATCCACAAGTACCAGACCAGCCTGAGACAGGCGTCGCGCCCGCCCTGGGCACCCTTCGGGTCCGGGAAGCTACCGTCGGCCGCCTCGACAAGGTCCGCGGCATCGCTAAGAACCATCCGTCCGCGGCCAAGGGCGCCAAGGTCGTGCTCAGCCAGATGTTCGCCCTAGCCGTGCGCCACGGCGCGCTCACGACCAACCCGGTACGCGACACCGGTCGACTACACACCCCGCCGCAAACCCGTCGCTCTCACCGACGAGCACCTGCAGGCTGTCGCGCGGCGATCCGCGACTGGCAGCAACCCGTCCCCGGCAAGCCCGGACCACAGCACACCGGCGACCTGGCCGACATCGTCGACCTCATGCTCACCACCGGTGCCCGCTTCGGCGAGATCCTGGGCCATGCGCTGGGGAGACTTGAACCTCACCGCTGAGCGTCCCACCCTGACGATCTGCGGCACCTGGGTGTACGTCAAGGGCAAGGGACTCTTCCGGCAGGAGTGGACCAAGAGCGGTGCTGGCTACCCGCCGCGACACCTGGCTCTCCCCAACAACGTCCGCCGGCAGTGGCGCCAAGCGCGCACGGAAAACCGGCCTCGAATGGGTCACCCCGCACACCTTCCGCAAGACCGTCGCCACCCTCATCGACTAGGAGGCCGACCGGAAGAGCGCCGCAGCCCAGCGCGGAAACGCCAGCGAAGAAGTGACAGACCCCCGCGGCTACCGATGGCCAGGTCCGCCAGACGCCGCTGGTAGCGGCTGTGCACCCGACTACCCCTCCCGGCGCACGAGGGACAGGTCCCGACTGTGACAGCCGGGATGACGTGGATATGTAACGCCAACTCGGTGACCTCGACGCGTTCCACTGTGACTGCGCTCAAGTGCGGTAGCAAGGTTTCCAGATCAATCACAAGCCGCGACAAGGTACACAATGGACGGTCGAGAGATCGCAGCCCGAGAGATCAACCACGCAGAGTGCGCCAGAACCCGAATCTCGCAACGAAGCCAGGAATCGCCATGCCGCGACCCTAGCCTAGGCGCTACACGATCATCCGGTCGTCCATGTTTTATCCAGGTTTTGACCAGGGCCTGGCGGCAGGCTGTGCGAGACAGTGTTTTCTACCGAAATTCGGGGGTGGTCATGACAGCGTCATGGAGACGTCGCAGGCTCTGGAGCGGCCTAAACGTCGTGTTGCTCGTGGCGGTGACGTTGGTCGCGGTCTCTGGCTCGCCGGCGAGCGCCGCCGTCCGGGTCGGCGAGCCGTGCACCAGTCGGGGGTACGGGTCGCCAAGCAGTTACCCCTCCACTCCTCCGCCGGGAGAGACGGGTCCGGCGGGCACCGCGTACATCTACTACCGGTCGACCCCGCCGACCAATTGCGCTCTGTTCTACGCCAACCCGCCCGGCACGGAGGGCGTGGCCGAGCGCATCAGGCTCTGCATCGTGCGCCAGGACACCGGCGCGGAGGAGTGCGACCCGCCTGCCCGCGGGTCGGGGCCCTACCACACGTATGCCGGCCCGGTCTTCGTCAATGCGCCCGGCGACTGTGTCCGGCTATACGGCTCGATCCTGCTAAGGGGAGATGTTCGTGGAGACAACCTCAGCACCCGCTGGGTGAGGTGCGATTAGCCGGCGGCTGATGGATTCGGCTTAACGGCGGGTGGCGGTTCGGGGCGCCGCCCGCCGGTTCGTCGACATAGCGCCAGTTATCTGTGTCCGGTACGGCCGAGCGGACACCGGATGGCGACGCCACAGCCGGGTCTGGCCAGCCAGGGGTGGCCCGTTGCGCCCGCCTGGGCGGTTCCCGGGCTTTGATGGTGGTGATCGGCGCGGCGGGCGTGCATCGTCCCGGGCTGTAGGGGGACGAGTTCGCCACTGGGCGGCGGTGGCCGGACCGTGGTCACGGACCGTGGAGGGCTGGGCTACATCGACGTGGTGATCGCAGCCATTACTGCTCCATCACACGTCCTCGGCGCCGCCCTGCATCAGCGGCAGCCGTACGAACATGTTCTGGTCCAGCCGGTACATGGGCGTTGACCGTGCCGCCGGACGGCCACCGCTCTACCGCCGTACCAGGTCATCAACAGGATGCATACTGGGATGCATCTCCTCTGTGCTCACGATGCGCCATCCGAAGACCGAACACCGGGGCCGTGTCCGGGGGGTCGGTGGCAGACTCGGGTCTGCGGCTCCGGAGGGAGCGGGGTCGGGTCGCGTTCTGGGGGACGGTGATGGATTTTCGGATTCTGGGGCCGTTGGAGATCTATGACGGTGCCGAAAGGCTGACGTTCGGTCCACCGCGTATACGTGTACTGCTCGCGGTTCTGTTGACTGCTCCCGGCCAGTTGATGAGCATGGACAAATTCATCGACGATCTGTGGCCTGAGGCGCCGCCACCCGACTCGCGCGCGCTGATCCATGGCTATATCTCGCGGCTGCGACGAGTCCTGGGCAGTGGGTCCTCCGGTCAGGCCGCAGCTCGGCGGCTCGTCACTCGCAAACCGGGCTACTTGCTCGATGTCGGTGAGCAGGAGTTGGACCTCCATCGCTATCAGCGGATCGTTGCCAGCGCCCGCACCGTCGCACCGCGGGACCGGATCGCTCTGCTGCGTCAAGCGGACCAGCTGTGGCACGGCACGCCGTTCGCCGATGTCCCACCCACCCCAGCGATCACCGCTGCGGTTACCCGGCTTGCCGAGTTGCGCTTGGCCACGCTCGAGAAGCAGTTCGACGCGATGCTGGAAGCAGACCAGGACGAGGGCCTGGTTGCTGAGCTGACCGATCTGGTCGCGAGGCATCCACTGCGCGAGCGGTTCGTCAGCCAGCTCATGCTCGCGCTGCACCGCAGTGGCCGGACCGCGGACGCGCTCACCGTCTTTCAGCAGACCGTCGAACGGCTCCGCGACGAGCTTGGCGTCGATCCCGGCCTGGCGCTACGAACCGCGCACCAGACGGTCATCGCCGAACAGGCGTCACCACCGATACCCACCCGTGTGCCCTGCCAGCTGCCGTCGAGCCTGCCGCTGCTCGTTGGTCGTGACGACACGCTCGCCGCGGGAGAGCAGGTGCTCGCGTCGGCCACGCCGTGGCTGGCGGTCACCGGACCTGGTGGAGTCGGGAAAACGACGTTCGCCCTGTGCCTCGCCGACCGGGCACGCGCCGCGTTCCCCGACGGGATCCTGGTGGCCAGACGCGGTTCCGAACCGGTCGACGAGTCCATGCTGACCAGGTTCCTCGGCGCTTTCGGCATCCCGATCAGTGGGCAGCTGCGCAAGAGCCCACGCGACAGAGGCGAGCTGTTCTGGGAACTGCTCGGCGCACGACGGGTGCTGATCGTGCTCGACGACGTGCCCGACGAGTCGTACGTGCGTCCGCTGCTCCCGGTCGCCTCCGGCTGTGGTCTCGTGGTGACCAGTCGTAGACGACTAGCCGGTCTCGAGTCGCTGCGGTCGCTGCCGCTGGACGTCCTACCCGTCGACGTCGGGATCTCCCTAATGCGAACGACGGCCGGCACACAAGACATCGACCGGCACGCCGGTGCGATCGTCGAGCTGTGCGGCGGGCTGCCGCTGGCGATCAAGATAGCTGGCGCACGGCTGCGCACCCGTCCTAACTGGACGGCCGATGACCTCGTGCACCGGCTCACCGATACCCGCAGCCGACTGGACTGGCTACAACTCGGCGATATCGGCGTCCGTACCAGCCTCGCGGAGAGCATGTCAGAGCTGACCGCCGACCAGCACCGGCTGCTGTGCAGGCTCGGCCTGCTGGACTTCGGCGAATTCGCGGGCTGGGTGACCGCGGCACTGCTTGGCCAGGACCGCTGGGGTGCGGAGCGAGTGCTCGACGACCTGGTCGAGGCACATCTGGTGGAGCCGACCGGGCACGGGGTTACCGGACCGCGTTACCGGATACACGACCTGGTCCGGCTAGTCGCCAGGGAACTCGCGGATGAGGTCGACGTCGAGGCGATCACGCGGCTGCGGCACGGGTGGCTCGCGCTCGCCGCCACGGCCGACAACCAGCTGGCGCACTGGTTCGGTCTCGATCCCGAACCCACGCCGGTCTGGCTACCGCCGCAGGACACGGTGGCAGCGGTCGCCGCCGACCCGATGCGCTGGTTCGACGAGGAACACGACGCATTGATGACCGTCGTCCACTGTGATGCCGACGCGGTGACGTGGGCGTTGGCGCAACGCATGTCGTCCCATCTTGAGCTGCGCGGCCGTTACGACGATTGGGGCAGGGTACTGCGTGCCGGCCTCGCCGCCGCCGACAACGCTCATGACCGGCAGGGACAGGCCACGATGCTGGGCCTGATGATGCAGGCCGAAGCAGCCCGCGACGAGAACGACAGCGCCCTGCGCTACGCCGCACTGGCGTTCGCCGCGTACCAGGCCGTGCAGACGCCAGCGCCGCCGCTCGCACAGGCGCCTGCGGTGTGCACCCCTGCCCTCGAAGACGCGCGGCGTCGTGGTGACGCACTTGCCGTCGGGCTGGAGGCGTGCCGGCTGGCGGAGGAAAAGCGGCTCGAGGGCGCGCAGATCGACTACCTCGCATTGTTCGAGGAGGCACGCGACGCGTTCCGGGCCGGCGACATACCCTTGCTGGAGCTGTGGATGCTCAAGAACCCGGGCCTGGTGTACCTGCGGCAACACCGGTTCACGGAAGCTGAAGGGTGCCTGCGTCGGGGGCAAGCTCTGCACCAGAACGAGGCCAACCTATTCAACTCCGGCGGCGACCTCGCCGGCGTGGCGGCCACCTGCGGCCGCGCCGACCTCGCGGAACAGCTCGCCACCGCAGCCATCGACGTCGCCAACCGCACCCACGACCCCTGGACCGCGGCACGGGCACTACACACCCTGGCAGACATCCGTGCCAGCCGAGGCGACTTCGACGCCTCAGCCCGCACCTACCAAAAGGCGCTGAACGCCTGGACCGACCTGCGGAATCCACGTCGCGTCGCCATGATCGAAGAAGCCATGGCACGGCTCGGGTGCACCAAGATCAGCATCGTCAGGCAGCCAGACTCGGTTTCACGCCCCAGTGCGACTCGGCTCATAGACCTTCGCTGAAGGGGTCGATTTCGCGACTTGCAGGCCATCCGGGCGGCCAGCACCTGGTCGGAGACGTCGGTCACCTGGGAACACCCCGGCCGAGCACCACCGGGACAGCCGCGACCGCCGCGTCGTCGACCGGCTAGGTGCCGTGGACTGTGGCCGGCCAGGTGCAGGCGATGTACGCCGGCGCCAACCACAGGTTCCTGGTGCGGGACGCGAGCGAGAAACGGCTCGGGCGCGGAGCAACGCTTCCACAGCCGGGAGGCCGCGACCAGCACACCGCCGGAGCTCGTCATCACCTTCGGGTCCGCATGACCGCCCGGCCCACGAACGGCACTTCATACACTAACGTGGATTGAAAGGCCTTCCAGCAGAGACGGTCAGGAGCTGCCGTGGGGATCCGGCGCACGGCCATAGCGACGACCTTTGCGGCCCTCATCACGGCTTGCGGCGGTCCGGACGGGGATCCGACGCCAGGTGGGTCGGCCACGGGTGCGGCGCCGGCATCCGCGACCGCCGGCGCGCCTGACCGACGTTCCGTCGACGAACTGGCGTCCACCGCCCCCATCGACCTGATCGTCGACCTCGGCCCGGACGGGTGGACCGCCCGCTACAACCGCGGAGCCGGCATCGCCGTCACACCGGAAAACTGGGCCACCGCCTACGAGATCTCAGCGCGGGACGCCGCGGCGGAGATCGCCACCGCGAAGAAAGACGGCCAGTTGGCGGCGGCCACCGAACAGTGGAGCACGCCGGACGCCTCTACCATGAGGCTGACCGTCCGCCGGTACACCTCGCTCGCCCGGATCAAGGACGCCTGGTGGACGAAGAGCATCGAGACGGGCTCCACCCCACGCGGCATCCTCGTCCCGCACGGGATGCGGGTGGCGTGCCGCAGTCGGCCGTTGACCGACGCCAACCGCCCCCGCGACAACTTCGCAGATTGCACGGTCGTCATCGGCGACACGACGGTCGTGTACCTGTCGCGAACCGGGCCCTCCACCGACGCCGCGGCAGCGGGCACGGTGGAGGCCGTCATCCGGTGGCTCCGCGCCGTCAAGGCCCCGGTGGATTAGACGCTGACCCGCCCGGTGGGCAACAAG
Source organism: Phytohabitans sp. LZ39 (assembly GCF_059359075.1). NCBI lineage: Bacteria > Bacillati > Actinomycetota > Actinomycetes > Micromonosporales > Micromonosporaceae > Phytohabitans > Phytohabitans sp. LZ39. Next base: position 25,474 of record NZ_JCADBM010000047.1, read on the forward strand.
GTTGGGCCGGGCCGCCCTGTCGACGGATAGGGATGGCGGATGGACGAGACGAAGGGCCGACCAGGTGCTGACCCAGATCGGCGTCTCATGACCGCCCGGCTGCGACCCGGGTCTTGTCGTTGACCTGCGCGGCCGTCACGGCCGCCCTGACCCTGACCGGGTGTGCCGGCCAGCGCGACGGCGGCTCGCTGGCGCAGGACGTCGCCGCGCGGCAAGCGGCCCAGCTCAATGACGGCCTCGGTCACTCCCGCCGACCGCCGTGCAGTGCGGCAACGATCTCCAAGCCCTCGGCGTGCACCGCCGCACGCATCGGCGAGGTGTCCGGCGTCCGCAAGGAAGACATCGACCGGGATACGTGGATGTGGACGGTCCGGCGCCAGACAACGCCAGGACCAGGTGGCCTGATCGACAAGGGCACGAAGGGCAAGCGTGCCCGCACCGTGGTGGCTGCGCGGCTCGACGCGCTCACCGATTCGCAAGGTCGGCTGTTCACCGGTCCCCGTGGCGGGCGGATCAGTACGGCCGTGCTGCGGGACGCGACGCATTGGGACGACGTGGTAAGGGACCTCGGGTTTGAGTGGCTGCGACGGCACGACCTGCGGCACAAAGGGCCGACCTGGTTGGCCGACGCGGGCGTACTGCCACACGTCCTACAGAAGGGCATGGAGATCCTGCCGCTAGACATCACCGACCCCGCTTCAGTGGCGGCCGCCGCCCGAGCTGCCAGCGACGTCAACTTGCTGGTC
>NZ_JCADBM010000048.1:0-16672 GCF_059359075.1 Phytohabitans sp. LZ39
CGCTTTCGACGTCCCGAAGAGCGATCCAGCTGCCATTGTGAAAGCCGGACTCGACGGCCTGGAGGCCGGCGACTGGGCGGGCGGCCACCCGCGTGGGCGTAGAACCGGGCAGGCACGCCCGCCGGGCCGCTGAGGACGAAGTCGGCGGCCCGTTCCCCGACACCAAGCTGCCCTCGACGGCCCATCTGCATGCGATCACGTTGGATGCAGAGAACCTTACGCCCCTCAGGGCTCGCGGCTGGCTCGCACAACCGATCGCATCGCACTACCTTTCTGGCCAGGCCCCTCACGATGCGCTATCGGCCTGTTCAGGGGTCTTCAACAGCCTCGGCGTGCAGTCCCCCCTCGGCCTCGCGTCGACGAGTCGCAACGAACCTCATCTGCTCCGGGTCGAGGCCGAGATCCAGGAGAAGCCGACTCGCGGCGCCGGTCTCGTCGACCAAGATGACGGCCAGCAGACCGATCCTCTATGTACGGGTGGCCCCGCTCGCTGGCCAAGCCGCTCGGCACGGCCACCCACTGTTTGCCCAGTGTCAGCACCGGCCCGGTGGGCCGGAGGCATCACCATGCGAACCAGGCCGCGACCGTCACTGGTGACCCGGTGCCACTCCCTTTCGGCGGACTACGGCGCCGCGGCGGCGGGCGATAAGCGGCCCACGATCTACCGCAGCACCGTGGCCGATAATCTGATAATCAGATATAGTGGTGGAATGCGGACCATGACAGCTACTGAAGCATCCCGCCGCTTCTCTGATCTCCTTGACGCGATCGAGCGGGGGGAGACCGTCACGGTCACACGCGGAAACCGGCCCATCGCCGAGATCCGGCCTGCCCGCCGCCGGACGGGAAAGGATCTTCGTGAGGCGCTCGCCGAGACCACGCCGCCGGACGAGCGGTTTGAAACGGACATCGCCGAAGCCACGGCGCTGCTGACCTCCGACAGGACGGATCCGTGGGCCGGCACCTGATCCTCGATACCAACATCCTCATCGCCTATGAACGCGGCACCATCGATAGAGGAGCACTCGACAGCGACGAGCTGGCCGTGGCGGCGATCACAATTGCGGAGTACCGAGTCGGCATCGAACTCGCCGACACGGCAGAACGCGCGGCCAACCGTGCGCGAGCGCTTGTCGCGATCACTTCTGCAATCGACGTCCTCGACTACACCGAAACCACAGCGGCACACCACGCCCGACTCATCGCCCACGTCCGGCGCTCGGGGAGGCCGCGCGGCGCCCACGACCTGATCATCGCGGCACACGCCACGGAAACCGACCGCGTCATCGTTAGCCGAGACGCAGCGGCCCGATTCGGCGACCTACCCGGAGTTGTTGCGCTGCCAGCCTGAGTATCGGACCGAACGACCGCAGCCTCGATCGGCAGTTCTTCGGCTAGGCCCCTTGCCCGCCGGGCAGACACAGGTCAAGGCGTTGGCCTGTGAACTGCCGGCGACCAGCGGGGTTCCGCTGTCGCGGTGGTCCAGCGTCGAGTTGGCTGACTAGGCGGTCACCGCCGGTGTGGTCGAGTCGATCAGCGGCTCCACCGTGCGCCGCTGGCTACGCCGCGACGCCCTCAAACCCTGGCAGTACCGGTCCTGGATTGCGCCACGCGCGGCCGACGGGCGAATCGCGGCTAAATCGGCGCAGAACCGGCGCTTATGAACGCAGCGGACAAACACATTCCGTGCCCTCGACGCACCTTGACCGCCCTCTATTACCTCCTTACAGTCATGTCGGACGGTATTCAAATCGATCATTGTATCTTTGTCCGATCTAACGGGGGAGGCGACGTGTCGATTGTCCGTGTGTCCATTGCGGTTGCGGCCTTAGCTGCCGCAGCCGTCGCATTAGCGCCGTCGAGTATTGGACTCGGCGAGCAGGACGAGGCGACGAAACAGGTATCGCTCAAGGATGAGAACGTTGTGCGGCTGCCGCCGGCTTCTGCGTCGGATTACCGCAATCACAAGGTGACCACAAGCGTCGACACTTCCAATCTCGACGCCCAACTGGCCGTCGCGGCGGATCGGTACATGGCTGGCGACGCCGCGCTGAGCGCGATGTTGCAGGGTGTCGCGTACAAGGTCGTCAAGGAAGGGCCGTGGACCAGGCAGAAGACCGACCAGCGCATTGGCATCGTCCGGGAGCTGCGGCTCGAGCGGCCGGTGGATACGCCGATGCGGGAGTGGCCGGTAGCGCGCTGGGACGAAGCAGCTGACACCTACAAGGAGGGGACGTTCAAGGCGGCATATCGAGGAGTGTCATCGATCACCGTGCACATCGCCGATGCGGCGGGCGTCGTCTCACTGATTCCCGGTAACAGTGTTGTGGTCAGCAATGAAGGCAGCGGTTGGCGCGAAAACTCCGGTGGAAAGTGAGGGGAATGATGAACACACCCGTCATCGCGCAGAGCCAACGGGGCCGGCTCGCCATTCTCATGACGCTGCTGCTTCTGGGGGTTTCCGCTGCGGTCAGTGTGCCGGCCAGCCCGGCCGCCGCGGCGACCGCTCGCAACGGGCAGTGCCAGCGATTCCGCACGCCAGACAACAGTTCTTACTGGTTCAACTACGATTTCCTCGAAGAAACCGCGGACTGTGGAGCGGTCGACTGGGCGACGAGCCTGCTGTTTTGGGGCACCGCCGACATCGACTTCGTGAAGTCCACCCTGGGCGACCTCGGCTACGAGGACAGCAGCTTCGAGATCATGCACATGCCGGTGCAGAGCTACGACACCAGCGAGGTGTGGGACGGCGACGGCGGTAAGAAGGAGATCGCCTGCCCAGCGGTCGGCCTCTCGGCCAGGCACTACCGCATCTACGCGCCGCCGGAGCGTGACTACATGTGGGCGAACGGGTTCGGCTTCTTCGTGGTGGGCACGACACATATCGACGCCAACGAGTGCCCGCCGATCGGCAAGCGGCACTACGGCAGCGAGGAGACAGAGCGGCACATCGCCCAGGTCGCGAGCAACGCCGGATATCCGACCGCGGTCGACTGGTCCAACTTCCTGAACGAGGAACCGTACCGCGTCGAGGGAAGCCACACGTGGGAGAACAGCGGCCGCGCCACGTACATCAACATGTAGGCGGCAGCGGACCGATGATGCCAACAAGGATCTCAGCCCACGCACTCGCGGCGTTGTTCACGCTCGTCGCGGTGCTCGTCCCGGGTCCCGCTCCGGCGGGGTCCGGGTCGCCGGGTGAGGAAAACAGCCAGTGGTGGGCCGTCGAGCAGGCGGCCACAAGCAAGCCACTCACCCGGGCCGCACCGACGGCTTCCACGACCGTCCGCATTCCTGAGTCGGGACAACACCAGAAACTGTGGTACGTGACGCGGGTCGGCGCCCGCATCGACTTCGAGGCGGGCGGCGTCGACCGCGGCAACGGCCGTCTCGTCGCGTACGCAAATGGCAAAGCCGTAGCGCTGATCACGCTGCGCGCTCAGAAAGACGGCGTACGGATCTTTTACGACGGGGTGCTGACCGGCCCGAAGGTGACGGTGACGGAGGCCAGTCACGCAGTCGTGCAGTACACCAACTACGTGGTGGACGACTCGGCGCGCTCCGGGCCCAACACGGTGAAGTTCGCGCTGGAGGATCGAGGTCGCCTCGTCAAGCAGGTCACCATCCACCAGGACAGCGCGCTGGGGCGCACGACGATACCCCCGGAGCAGCTGTCCATACATTCGCCTGCCACGGTTACTGCCGCTCCCGGCGAGCGATTCAAGGTGCCGTACTCCGTGCGGAGCCGGCGCGAACGCGAGGATCGTCCACTGACCGTGCGCGCGCAGAAGACGGACGGCCGCCTCGAGTTGGTGTCGAGCGAGCACCGCTACAACGCGACCGGCCACGGTGTCAAAGGCCATTTCGTCGCCTCGGCGAAGGAGCCGGGCCAGTACGAGTTGTTGCTGGCCGCCAGCGGTGGATACAACGAGCCGACGAGTACGGTGCTGCTGACGGTCAAAGCGTCCGGCTGGCGGTATCCCAGTGGCATCCAAATCTTGGCGGCGCTCTTGCTGGTGGCGTTCGCATTCCTGATCCTGCCGACCACTCGCCGAGCGCGGTCCTTCCGCCGGCGGGCGCGCCGGCGGCACTGAGCGGTAGGGTTGGCCGCACCATGAGCGTCGCAAAACAGGTCGCCTGGATCGGTTTTGGCTTGGTCACCGGCGCAGTTGCCGGCGTGATCTGGGGTTGGCTGGGCAGCGACGGCTACGAAAGCTGGGACTCCGCCATCGGCACCGGTTTCCTCTGCGCGTTGGCCGGTGCTTTGGTGGCGGTCGCCGTCCTCGCCGGCCGGGGATGGGTCGCCCACCGCAGACACCGCCGCTGATACGGCGGCCGGTCCCACGTGGACTCCGTACAGCGTTGCCAGCGCCTTCGCTGTGCTAGGTAGCCGGCAGTTGGTAACGGTGGTCGGCGTCTACCGCCACCAGCTCCGACCGGTGCTGCTGACCGGCGCCGTCGCCATGGATGAGATCTTCGGGGCTGACTCGGATGCTTAGTCACCCAGATAGTCACCCAGAGACAACGAGAGGGCATATCCATCAATGGGATATGCCCTCTGATCTGCGTCGGGACGGCCGGATTTGAACCGACGACCCCTTGACCCCCAGTAGTCCAGTGGGTCAGCGGCATGCTCACGCACGTTTGCCCAGGTCGCTGCAAGCATAAATCGGCCGAGTAAAGGAGTCCCACCGGACACACGATCCGGGTCCCCGCCCAAGGCCAGACAACACAGCAGGGTGCGAAGCGCGCTGCGCAGCTGATGCGTCCACGACACCGAGGTATCACAACACTCGGGCAGCGGCGGCAGCCGGATATGGACCGCCCGCACCCAGAAGACCCCGTAGTAGCGGCAGCCAGCCAACGCGACACAGTCGCGACGGGCACGGCCCGTAGCGCGACAGCCACGGCATCGCAGCCCAGGCATTAGGGGGCCTGGCGACGCAAGACCAACACCCGCGCTACAACAACGAGCTGCCACGCCGGACCGCGACCCGCTCCCGACACTGACGATCGGCCCAGCTTCGTCACCCCTCGTAACGAGCGGATCGCGGCAGATCCGGATGCCAAGATCACTCGTTCGGACGTCATCGACATGTCGCCGAGCCGCCCGCGATCGGCGGCATGACAGTGCACCTGATCTAGCGGCTCGCGCCACCGTGCAGAGCCCTGGCCGGACCAAATATCAGGTGCCCTGCCGAGGCCGCTGTACTTCTAGGATTCGGACTGTCACGCGTTTTCCTTCAAGCTGGGCCGCTTTTTTAAGCAGATCGGCGTGGGTGTTGGCGCGATCGCGCTTCCTGGCAGCGGCTAGTCGTCGATCATCGTGGTCGGTCCATTCGTCTGTCGGGAACCACCCGACTAGGTAGATGCCTGTGTCGGTTTGTGCGTCATCGAGATAGCGCTGAGCAAGTTGCGCAGTCAGGTCTTTCTCAAGTCCTGGATTCCATTGGCCCTTGGCCTCTATCACGACGGCCAGCCGAGTCATGGAGTCGTCAGTGCTGCTCAGGTGCGGCCCGCGGTTGGCGAACGCCTCTATGAGGATGTCCGTTCGGTGACCAGCGCCATAGGGATCTGTCGGCCTGACGAGCACTTCGCGATTGATGGCGACGCCTCGGTTGCTTAGGCGTATCTTCAGTTCGTGGGCCACATAGGCGCACAGTGCGGCTTCAGGCTTGGGCCGCCATGGCTCCTCGCTCCGCCTGCGGCGCCGTTCGCGGGGCGGTGATGCAGAATCCGGCTGGCGTTGGCGGTCCCAGAGCAACTCGCCGTGTGTTGATAGGTCGCGCGCGATGTGCTCGAGGGTGTCATCCAAGAGGTCGGCGAGTTCGTGGTTTGTGCGCACCAGCCGCCGGTCAGGGTTGGCCAACAAGATGGCGACGTCCTCGGGGGCGGGTGCCATCCACAGCGACGCGTGCACTGCGGTGCGTACTGTGACGACCGCTGCCGCGAAGTCCAGGCGTTCGGGGAACCGCCGTTGCAGTGCGTTAAGCTGCTCGAGTGCGGCTGGGGTTCGCCGGTTGGTGAGGTCGCGCAGTGCCTGACGCTCCCATTCCTGGGCACTATCGACCTCTTGGAAGCCATCTGAGCGCTGCTGTTCACCCGCCGTGCGTGGCAAGGTGGTCAGCCAGCGCAGTAGTAGTGCCAGTTGCTCCTCGTCAAGCTGACTGTTGATGTCCTCAGCCCTGGCGCCGACTTGGTGGGCGAGTTGCACGCCGAGCAGGCGGGTCCGTAGGACGTCGAGGAGGGTGGATAGGTCGACGGCTCCGGAACGGAGTAGCGACTCGGCGCAGACGAGTGAATAGTCCGCCGGTCCAGCTTCGGGTTGATTCTCGATTGCGGCCATGGCTGTCGCGATCGTGGCTGCGTGCCGGATGGACATGAGTGCATGGAGAGCGCTGCGTAGGGTGTGAACGGCCTCGCGCCGTTGGTCGGAGCCCTCGTCCAATCGCAGCGTTGGTAGTGCTAGGCGCTCGTGATCCGACTCGAGGACTTCAGCTAGGCCGGGCACGGTGCTGGCGCCGTGTCCTGTCGCATCACTGATGGCTGTCACGATGCGGTATAGAGCTGTGTGGTGCCGTGAGACAAAGTCGCGGTCGCTCAGGTCGAGCTGGTTCGGTGCTGAGCCTCGTGCAAGCTCACCGATCACATATGTAGGGATGGCATCCTCGAGATCGCGGAAGGCGTGCTCGCTTGCCTCGGCGAGCAGGTGGTACCGGCGGGCATAGCCGCCGTCGGCCTCGGAACTGGGCGTGAACCACAGGATCGCGCCAACCCAGGACCGCCACACTCGGTCGGAAATTCCGGCGGTGAGGCCGAGGCGTTCGAGCAGAGCGAGTGCAAGGTATCCGGCCCAGGCGCGTTTGTCGTATCGCGTTGTCCCCCGCCACTCAGTGCGGCAGTCTTCGCTCTTGGTGAGGAAATTCCGGGCAACTTTCGGCAGAAGCTCGCTGAGCGACGGCTCCAGTAACGATGCCGCCGGGAACGTCCGGGGGTCGTCGGCACCGCTCGGCGCATGTCCGCGCCCGGTCCGCGGGTCGAACTGGAGGTTCCACAGCAGGCGCCAGAAGGCATTCAGGTCGCCTGCCGTTGCTAGCTCCCAGTCGGCGACTAGCTTGGCATGGAACTCCTCGGCCTCCGCGAAGTCGGGCGTGTTCTCGGAACGAGTGCGTTCTAGGTTGCTACGCAACGCTTCAGCGAGAGGGCTGTCGAGCCGTATCGGGTCGAAGTGAACGCGCAGCGCCTGCCACAGCGGAGTGTCTTCGTAGGCGAACGCCAGATCGTGGGCCTCCCTGTCCTCTGGGTCCATGACACTCTTGTACGGCGCGCCATGCTGCAACGGATGTCGGTGTCTGGCCGGCCCTGTCAGGATTTCGCCATGCTAGTCACCCTGACCCCTGGCGTCGACCGGGATCGCGTCCTCGAACTGCTCCGATCCGCCGCCAGCGAGATCATCAATAATCACGGCAACCAGTCTGGCTACGTACGGTGGGCGCTGAACGTCGGCCGGATGCTGCGCGGCCAGATCGCCCGTCTCGACTTGGAGCGGCTCCTGTTCACGCCGGCCTTCTACCGGCTGCTCGATCCGCCGCTGATGGGTACACCGCAAGGCCTTCAACTGCTCGAGGCGGAGATTTCCGAACGCCAGGCCTTGCTCACTGCGGCTTTCGAGACGCTTCGGGACCAGATCGGAAGGTGGAATGCCGCAGCGGGCAAGGTACTGGCGGTCGTGGACAGCAGCGTGTTCATGTCCCATCCCGCATGGGTCCAGGACGACGACCCAACGGTGGTCATCGCGAGCATCCCGTGGGCTGAAGAGCTCGGGATCGGCTTCGAGGATGTCCTTCTCGTGCTTCCCGAGGTGGTTATCCGGGAGTTCGACAGGCTCAAGGAGTCGGGAAACCAGAAGGCTCGCCACCGAGCGTCGGTGACACTTGCCGTCATCGACAAGCTTTTAGCCAATCCGTACGGCACGGTGCCGATCCGACTCAGGGACAACGACTGGGAGGCGATGACCGCGCGTGGGGAGATGCCGCGCGGTGCGGTTCACCTGCGGGTGTTTTACGACGATCCGGCGCATCGGCCGCTATCGGACGCGGATGCAGAGGTCATCGATCGGGCCGTGGCGGTGCAGACCCTCGCGGGTAAGGCAGTCCAGCTTGTGACGATGGATACCGGAATGGGGCTCAACGCACGTCGGGCCGGGCTGCTAGTGACGAAGCCGGCGAGGGAAATTGAGGCGCCGCCGCCCCAAAGTCAGTCGATGCGGGCACGCCGTCGGTCGACGGCCGGACCCGCCCAGACAGCGACGCAATGATCCGCTGCCGGGAGGTCCGGCGACTCCAGTGCCTACCGGGGCTTTCCGCGGTGCACGCATCGTCGAGGCGGCGCAACTGATTCGCCCGGTGAGCCGGAGGGGTTACCAGCTCGACAGCTTGGAGACGACGAGTGCTGCCGCGGTGATGATCCCTCCGATCGCGAGCAGAAGCCCAGCCAGTTCCGACGCGATACGCCGGCACGCGCGGATCTTGGTAGCTAGACGAGATGCCCGTCCGAGACGTTCGCGAGTCATGACTACGAGAATGGTGCTTCACTCTGCGATGCTCTTAACTGATGCAAAAAGATGATCTTCGTGAGCGGCTCCGACGCCGGCTACGTCGCCGTGACATCGATGACCTCTGGGCATATCTCGACCAGCAGCATTACGTTACGGAGTTTGCGGACGACCTTGACCGGTTGGTTGACACCGCGCGGGCGGTCCTCAAAGCAGGTCGCGCGGCGCGCCGTCCTGCGGCGCGTCAAGACGGTGCGTTCGGTGATGTGGCAGACCCGCGTCGACCGCCGAAGGGTTTGGAACAAGCGTGGGCACGATCGCTGCTCGTCGCTGCTGAAGCCTCGCGCCACGAGGCCGTAGAGGTGTTCCGCGCGCGGAACCTGCCCGGTGGCTTGCTCGCGTGGTCCGATGTTCAGACCTGGTTGGAAGATCAGAAGGCCATCGAAGGGCCGATTACCAACGACATCACGGTTACCGTCGAAACTGATTGGCTGGACTACCGCGGCCGCGGCCACATGGTGTTCGATCCGCCGATCGCCGAGGCCCGCGGTCTCCACCTCGCGTCACGGGATCTTGCCTATGCAGTTCCCGGTGGACGGTGGGTCAATCGGTTCGCGATCCGGGCTGACGGGCAACTCAATCAGCTGCGGCTATGCGCGGAGAGCCTCGCCGAGGTGTGTGGCTGGCAACCGGCGCAGGCGACGGTGTTCGTCCTGACCGGTGTCACGCCGCTGATTTCCTCGGTGCGCATCAAGACATCCGTAGTCGGCGGCGGCAAGATCACGCTGACCATCGAACCAACGGCGTCCAGCGAAGATGTGCTCAACGCCTACCACGCCGCTCGGCGTGAGCGAGGCATCGACCACCTGCGGACGCTGTCGGTGAAGCACGCTCGGCTTGCCGCGTTCGCGCTCGTCGAGTACGCGGACGTGCCGTGGGACGAGCGCTGGAACCGCTGGAATCGCGCGGAACCGAGATGGGCCTACTCGAAGTCTTCCAACTTCCGGCGGGATGCCCTCGCCGCCGCCAAACGGCTACTCGATCCCGACTCTCGACGGCGCGACGAATCGGCTCACCCGTCCATATTCTTCGACGACCCGGACCCTGCCCTAACAGCGGCCGAACCCACGACCTGAAAGGTACGATCAACGGCTCTCGACGACACCACGCTCGTGACCGGTGAGGTCCACCAAACGTTGAGGAAGCGGTTCTCTCCAAAGATGCCGTCAGCCCGCATGCTGCCAAGCGAGGCGATGATGGTCTTCAGGCGCGGGTAGTTGTCCAGCCAGGTGGCAGCCGTGCTGATCCCCCGATGTCCTCAAACGTCGCCAGCATCGGGTGTGGATCAAGGCGCCTACAAAGCTAACCCGGCCTCGATGGCGGCCTTTCCTTGGTCATTGACTCAAGCGTCTCGTACTCCCCATCAACAAGTAGACCAATGACTATGTTAAGTTCAGTCGCTATTTCGGCCGTTAAGCTCATGGCGTTTTCTTCCCGGTTTCCAGGTCCCCGTGTGGGGTCGGCGAGTCCCTCATCTTCGCCCATCCGCTTTGTCTCCGCCTGCGCCTGCTGCCTCGGCACTGCACCTTGTCGCTCGTCTCGCGCAGGCACTCCGTCGTCGCGCGCAGCGGGCAGTCGAGCGTCTCCGGGGCGAAATCACTCTCGGGGAGCACATGCCTGGGCCGTTCGTCCTGGTCTAGCAAGTCGCGCCCATTCACTGGATGCTCGATCGGTGTGCGCCGGTGAAGTCGCCCGTACGGGGATTGTGGTGGACGGTCCAGCGGGTTCGGTTGCGGTCGGTCACATACCAGGTCTCGGTGAAACCCTGGGCGCGCAGCTCCGGATTGTCTGTGCGGACCTGACCGGTGACCTCCACCTTGCCGTCGACCTGACCGACCGCCGCCTCCGGGGTCTTGTAACGCTCGGCGATCCCGGGGCCGCGCCGGGCCGCCTCCTGCTTGGCAAGGGCACGCTCGGCCTGTTCCCACTTCTCGTCGTCGGTGAGCTCCCGCTTGGGTGGCCGGCCCTGCTGAGACGGCCGAGTCGGCTTGGCCGGGCCAGCGGCGGTCGGCTCGGGTGTGGGAGCGGCTGGTTTCGGCGCAGGCAGCTGCCCTTGCTGCCGGGGCGCCGTCGGCGTGACCGGTCCGGCCGGGCTGCCGCCGGTGCCGGCGGTCGCCTCCCCGGGGCCGAGCAGGCCACGGGCCGGCGGGGAGACCTGGCCGTTGGCGACGGCGGCGACCTGCTGGCCGGTCGACAGGTTGGTGATCTCGCCGGTGCCGGTGGCCGGGTTGTAGGTAGCCCGGAGGTACTGTCCGGTGGGCCGGTGGTACGCCATCTGACTCACCACGCCGGTCTGCGGGTCCACCTGCGGTGCGGAGTAGATGACGTCCGGCTCGACCGTGGGTTTGTTGGTGACCGCGGGCGGGCCGCTCCGGCCGGTGGTGGCTGAGAGCGCGCCCGCGATCGCCACGAGCGCCATGGTGACGTCGATGAAGCCGCCCGCCATCAGGCCGCCGGCCGAGTCCTGCTGGGCGCGGGTGAACACGTCGTTGGCGCCGGTGCCGAGGTGGAAGGCGTACCCCTGCTCGATGGCCTCAGCACCGGAGGCGAGCTGAACCGCGGCGAGCGCCAGCCCGAACGGGGGAAAGATGAGGGCGAGCAGGGTGAGGATGAGGGTGGCCCCGATCTTCACGATGGCCCAGATGTGCTCGGACCGCTCGTCGTCCGCGACCGCTTCCCGCACCTCGGCGTCGGCGCTCGGCAGCAGGTCGTGCAGGACCGGGCCGAGTTGCAGGTAGTTGATCCGCCCGGCGGCGATCATGGCGCTGAGCTCGCCGTAGTCGGCTCGTCGCTGGGCGATCCGGGCGAGGATGGTGGCGCGGAGATGGTCCGGGGTCATGGCGCTGCCCAGGCTGAACACGTCGTCCGGGATGATTCGGTAGCCCTGGTCGCCGAGCGGGGCGACGACCGGCCGGATGGCGTTGATCGCAGCCTGCACCCGGGCGCTAGCGCTGCCATCGACTGCCGCCCAGGGGTCGGTCGGCCCGGGTGGCTGTCCGGCGAGCCCGGACAGCCGGTCGGCCGGCGAGGTCCAGGCCGGCCCGACATGCGCATGGTGGCGGGACAGTTCGTCGGCGCGGACGATCTCGTGGCAGCCGGTGCAGGCCCGCCACTCGCCGCGGGCCTGGTGCTCCTCGACATTGCGGCGGAACGGGTTCGGGTCGTTGCTCCAGGCGTTGAAGGCCGGCATCCCGCCTGTACGCTCCGCGGTGCCCCGCAGGTCGGCGGCGGACTGGGCGAGGACCTGGGTCTGCAGGCCGGCGGCCGAGAACTGGGTCTCGATGAGCACCCGCCACTCGTCGAGGCTCGCCTGGTTCTGGGTGAGCCGGTGCTGCGCGGACAGCAGGACGGCCTGCTGGAAACGGGCGTGCCGGGCGGCAACGCCGTCCCCGGAGCCCGGCGCACCGGTGCCGCCCACCAGCCGGTTCACCTGCTCCTTCTGGAGGATGTCCTGGTTCTCGCGCGCGGCGGTGTACTCCGGCGTGCCGGGGACAAGCGTCGCGAGGTGCCCGTCGAGAGTCCGCAGTTGCTCGGCGAGATCACCGTCGGGCAGGTTCGCGGTGTACTGCGGGGTAATCGACATGAGGCGTACGTCGTCGGCTAGCGCGCGGGCGACCGTCCCGCCGGATCCGCCCGGCATCTGCACCGGCCCGCCGTTCGCGAATTGCTCTGCGGCCGCCTCGGCGGCTCGCTCGGCGGGGTCCGCCGGATCGCTGAACCAGGTCGAACCGGCACCGCTCGGCCGGGCCGGGCCGAAACTTTGCTGCACCACGTGTGTCAGCTCATGCGCCAGCAACCGTCTGCCGCCGGCACTGCCCGGGTCGTACCGTCCCGGGGCGAAATAGGTGTCGCTACCGATCGTGAACGCCGCCGCCGCCGCCCGCGCGGTCGCGTCGGCGGCCGCCGCGTCGTCATGCACGCGCACCGCCGAGAAGTCGGCGCCGAACCGGGCCTCGGCCTCGGCCCGGAACCCGTCCGGCAACGACCGGCCTGCACCGGCGGCCGCGACCGAGCGCTCGAACCTGTCCGGGGTCGCGTCAGCCGAGCGAGCGGAGCTGTCGACCAGCCGTCTGACCGCGCCGTTGCCGGCCATCCCGAGGCGGGCGATGACCGGGCCGAGGTCGCCGGGCTCCGCCTCCGGACGCGAGCCCGCCAGGAGCCGCGAGACCGCGGAGTTGCCCGCGCCGTGCAGCGGGTCCAGCGCTTGCGGCACGGCCCGTTCCGCGCGTTCGGCCGGCTCCGGAACGACCTCGCGGGCACGGACCCGTTCCTCACCGACCAGCCCGTCGCGTCCACTTGCCTCGGCTACCACCCACCCATCGTGCCCAGATCCCGCCTCGGAGTACGCGAAAGAGGCACCCACCCGACAGGACGCGCCGCGCCGTCGTCGCTAGCCCTCCAGTAGTTGCCGCTCGGGTCCCAGGACGAACCCACGGCCCTGCCGGCCCCCTGGACAGAATGCTCAGGCGGTGGTGATGTCGACCCGAGGGGTTGGCGACGTGGATGCCGAGGACTCGATCGTTACTGAGGACCAGTCTGATCCGGTCGAGTCTTCGCCGGGCGGCTGCGTTGGCTGCAGGTGGTGTACGGCGTCCTCGAGGGCATCGGGCTGTACTCGATGATGCGGTTGGCGGCGGCGTTGAACCGCACACCGGCGATGTCCTGGCAGATCAGGATCGTCACGCCGTCGCTGACGGCCCACCGGACGCCCAGCTCCAGATAGACGTTGGGATTGGCGCCGGTCAAGTCGGCAACGTAGATGTCGGCGTCCGTCGCCCCGGCGAACATCGAGTGATGTACCGGGCCGGCTGCCGACTTCTCCTTCTCGATGACGAGTTCGACGTCGCAGCCCAGCCGCCGCCGAACCAGCTCCGCGGCAGGCTCAAGTAGCCGCCGGCGGATCGCGGGACAGTCTGTCCAGCCAGCCGACTCTCCCATGGAGGTGCCCGGCATCGCCACGAAGCACCGCAGCATCCGGGCGCCAGGCGTGAAGGTTGATTCGGCTGCGGTCCCGAAACCATCGGCCGTAGCGGTGGGGACGGGCTGCGCGCGTCGGTCCATGGCGTGTAGCAGCTGCAGCTGCCGCCACCGCGACCGCCAGGGGCTCTAGCCGCGGGTCCTGAGAGGTAACCGCGCGGCGACGCGGGTCCCAGCATGTATAGCGTCTGCACCAAGGCGCTGAGGAAGTCCAAACGCGGCAGGCGCTTACCGGCCAGCGCCTCACTGACAGCGGACTGCCGAGGATGGTGTGCGGCAAGTCGCAAGTGGGAATAGCACGTGGCTGATTCACGGAGGCACCTTTGCCGTCCTAGCAGCCAGTCCTTTACCATCTTTCGTTCGTGTTGTGGTCATTCAGAGATCCCACGGATGGCGGGGAAACATGCCAATCCGACTCGCGAAGAACCTGAGCGGCTTGATCCGGGTTGTCACGCACGGCCGATCGCAGCTGACGAAGCCGCCAGTTGACTCGGCCCCGACATACGACATCTTCCCAACCGTCTTGGGCGTCCACGCCAAGTTCACGGATTAGGAACTCCAAGAGATCCTCGAGACAAGGGCGGAACCGTTCGCCCCCTACAGGAAGGTGCATTGCCGACAGATCTCGTTGATTCTTGGTAGAACCCCGCGCGGCATCGGCCGCAGCTCGAAACACTTTGTCGAAGCGATCCCTCGGAGCGTGCACGTGCCAATGAGCCACTGGAACGTTACGCATATCACTTCGGTACTCCAGGCGAACAAGCGGAATGTTGTCGTCGGCAGACCACACTTTAATATCAGACCGTACCGCCTTCAAGTACCGATCTGCATGGTCAAGCGTAAGAAAGAACACGAGGTCTAGATACGCTAGCGTTGTCCCCCGGATCGTAAGATCGATCCAGCGGCGTCGACCTTCGCCGTCTGGATGCACCAGGAAGCGACCACTTGCTGGCAGGTGCTCAGTTACGAGAACCGCTTGCGACGGCAAGACGCCGTCAAGAGTTTGCTGCACCTCGACGGCAAAGTTAATTGATCGTTCTTCCAGAGAGAAGTTTTCGTTTTTCATAGCACTCGTACCTAGCCGATATCTTGGTCCCGTCCCAGAAGGTAGTTGATCTCGTCCAGTTGCTCTAAACACTCCCATTCCGGGCCGGAGAGGTCACTCTCGACCTGCTTCCGGCGTAGGTCGATCTCGGAGGTGCCTATTTCTGCCAAGAGACTATCGCGGCGCCTCAGTAGCTCCTCCACGGAGACAGTAAAGACTTTAGGTGTCATACCTTCCTCCCGCGTAGGCCCCATCAGTGATATTTCGTCTTATCACCCGGTCCACAAAAAGTCAACGAGGGAAATCCGCCCTAAAGGCGAACCGAACCAGGGTGTCCGAATTCGAAGGTCACCCGCAAGGCAATGACCTGAAACCTCCCGTATCTCAAGTGGCTGCCGTTAGCAGCGGTAATGCTGTTGCGGAAGAAGGGTTGGTCGCGGGCGCGAATTATGACACGCAATCTTGCGCGTCGGCCCCGGTGGCGGGTTGGGGGATGGTCGCGTGAATTATGACCGCCCGCCCGTCAGCCCGTCAGCCCGCCGGTTCGACGGGCGGCGACAACGGAACGGCTTGCGGTGCGGTGGCGTACGACGCCGGTTGATCACTCAAGCGGAACGTGCCCCGCTACGGATTGACATGATCTAGACATGCAGTCACATGGGACAGCCGAATTTGCGACTCTTCCGACGATGACCTATGGGATGCTTGGCGCGACGGGTTGCTCAACTCGTGAGGAGGGATGTGCCATGATGGGTGGGAATGATGGTCTGCGCGAAGCTATAGAGGCGCGGCGAGAAGAAGTAATAGCGGGCGAGTCCGGCTTCATCGGCGAGTGCCGCGAAGCAGTGCCGTTCGGGGAGACGTTTTACGTAGTCTCAAGTGGCAGGGAGTACCTCTCCTGCACTCACACGCCCCCTCACACTCGCGAGGTGGACTGATGCTGGCTCCTTTGAGAGTGCCACTCGCCACCGCACTGTACGCGCTGATCGGTATTCTACTGGCGAGGTATTGGTACGATGGGGTTCATTGGCCTACGTGGACGACCTTGGGCGTAGCCGCCGCTTTGGCTTTTTGTGCCGCGCCGACTGCTCGCAGCCAGATAACGCGAAGGCCATTGCTCGCCATGCGTATCTTTGAAACCTACTCCTGGATCAACGGCCTCCTTGCGGCGGTTGCTGCGTGCGCCACGGTTTTGGTGACCGTGAAACTCGCCGCTGCCGGAGGGGATGACGATCCGTTGAAGGAGCTGGTGACTCAAGCCAGCGCCGCGCTGACCACGCTGATCGGCGGGATTGTCGTCGCGACAAAGGACGTCGACGAAACGCTCGGCAAGCGGATTGCTAAGGAATTCCAGGCAAAATTTACAGTGCAGGGCCAAGAGCAGGAAGGCAAAGTTACGTTAGAACGAGACTCGGCGGCACTGCTGGCAGTATTCACCAAATATGAAAACGGTTGGACCGACTGGTCAGAAGATACCCGAGCCGCGAGAATTAAGTCCCTTGAGGACAATCTTGTAACCGATAGGGTGTGATCTCAAATCACTATCGCCCACCAATGCCTGTCGTCTATACGAAACCATCCGCTCATCGGCTAGATGAGTAGGTTTGGGCGACGTGGCCGCGTTTGCAGGCGAATCACCACGTCGCTGCGTCATCAACTTTCATTCGAACCTTCGCCGACGGTGGGGAGGCTATGGTCACCGAACGCGGGCGCTCACGCAACGCGTTACCACGATCTGGCGCTGTCCTCTCAAGGGCCGGTCGCAGGGCCTCGACGCCATTGATGCGAACGCCACCACGCGTGATCACGTGCACTGTTCTCGGCATTTCAGGACGTTGGGGTCGCGGAGTCGACACGGCCAGGGTGGACATCTGGAGCCCCATGCCGCTGCGTCGCTCCCTCCACGGTTGCTGGTTGGGCGACGACCGTCGCCCCACGGCCGCACCCGTCGCTACCCTCGACCGGTCATGATGCGTATCTCGGTTGTCGGTAACTCCGGCTCGGGCAAGTCCACACTGGCCAGAGCCATCGCCGCC
>NZ_JCADBM010000049.1:0-15879 GCF_059359075.1 Phytohabitans sp. LZ39
CGGAGCGCCGGGCGCGGATCGAGGCAGTCGGAAACCAGCTCGTAGCTGCTGGCGGGTCGATCTACCGCCGCGTCGACAACGACGAAGGGTTCTGGCTGATCATGCAGGACCCGGAAGGCAACGAGTTCTGCGTCAACTGATCGAACGACCGCCCTCAGAACGTGTTTGAGAAGGGTCCGATGTGGACTGGCATGGCGGCGTGCGGGGAGCTGCTGAGCCGGCCAGGGTGGTGCGGTGCCGATCCCTCGCCGTGGATACCCGTCCGACCTGACCGACGCCCAGTGGGCGCGGACACCGTCGGAGCCGACAGCCGAGGCTACGACGCGGGGAAGAAGATCAACGGCCGCAAGCGGTTCATCGTCACGGACACGCTCGGGCTGCTGGTCACCGTCTGGGTGCTGGCCGCGTCCTGGCAGGACCGCGACGGCGCCAAGGGCGCCCTGGTGGCCGCTACCCTGGCCGCGCCGTCAATGCGGCACATCTTCGCCGATCAGGGCTTCGCCGGACGGCTGGTCGACTAGGCCCGCGACATCCTCAACACGACGATCGAGATCGTCCGCAAACCCGCCGACCAGCAAGGCTTCGCTGTGCACCCGCGCCGCTTGGTGGTCGAGCGCACGCCGGCCTGGCTGACCGCCTGTCGCCGGCCGGGGAGGTGCCCGAGGACGCCGATGTCGTCGACCTTCCTGGCGTGACGCTCCTGCCCGGACTCGTCGACACGCACGTGCACCTCGCGTTCGACGCTTCGCCGGACCCGATCGGTGCGCTGGCCACGCGGGACGCGGCGGAGACGTTCGCCGCGATGTGTGTGGCCGCGCGGCGGGCGGCGCGGGCCGGGGTGACCACGCTGCGCGACCTCGGCGACGTCGACTATCTGGCCCTCGGCGTACGCGCCGCGGCCCGGGCCGACTGGACGCTGCCCGACGTCCTCGCCGCTGGCGTGCCGATCACCACGCCTGGCGGGCACTGCCACGTCCTCGGCGGTGCCGCGTCCGGTGTCGAGGGCGTCCGCGCCGCCGTCCGGGAACGGCACGAGCGCGGCGTCGACGTCGTCAAGGTGATGGCCAGCGGCGGCAACATGACCGCCGGCAGCCGGCCGGAGGCGCCCCAGTTCACCGCCGAGGAACTGCGCGCGCTGGTCGACGAAGCGCACCGGCTCGGACTGCCGGTCACCGCGCACGCGCACGGCACCGCCGCGATTGTCGATTCGGTCGCGTCCGGTGTGGACAGTCTGGAACACGCCTCGTTCATGACCGCCGACGCGGTCGACGACATACCACACGGGTTGCTCGACGAGATCCAGCGCCGGGGTGTGGCGCTCAGCCTCACGCTTGGGCTGAAGCCCGTCGAGGGCTTCGCCATGCCGCCCGAGATGGCCTCCCGCCGTCCAAAGTTGATCGCCAACGCCACCGCGATGCGCGCGTCCGGCGCCCGCATCGTCGTCGGCACCGACGCCGGGATCGCGCCGATCAAACCGCACGACGTCCTACCGACCGCGCTCGTCCATCTCGCCCAGATCGGTATGAGCCCCGCGGAGGCGCTGCACGCGATCACCGGCCGCGCCGCCGAGGTGCTCGGCCTGGGCGACCGCAAGGGCAAAATCCTTCCTGGGTACGACGCCGACATCCTCGCCGTCGACGGCGACCCGCTGCGCGACCCGGCCGCCATCCACCGGATCCGCGCCGTCTACGTGCGCGGCGCCGCGCTCACCGCGCCGGCGATCCGGCCGTGAGCCGCCGGCTCGGCCCGATCGCCGCGCCGCTGGCCGTCACGCTCGTGGCAGTGGCTCGCAGGACACCGCCTCATGGGCGGTGGAGGCCTAGGTGGCCAAGCTGCGCGCGCTGCTGCCGGACCGCAACCGCTACGGCGTGGACACCGAGGAGGTCACCGGCCAGGTGCGTGTCACCGTGCCGATGCCGATAACGTGCCGGTTATCGGTCGTTGCGATGTTCGCCGTTGATCGCCGCCGCCCTCCCCGGGAGCCTGGGGATGTCACATGACCGGCCGCGCGCAGGTCGCGGCGGTCGGTCCGTTCCACGGGAGGCGATGGCATCTATGCAGTTCACATTGATCGGGATGGCGGTCGCGGCGGAGGACCCCGCCGCGAGTGCGGCGTGGTTCACCGAGCATTTCGGGTTCACGGTTGGTATCGATCTGGGCTGGTACGTGAACACGCAGCACGCCGATCACCCGAACGTGAGCCTGGACTTCGTCCAGCGCGACCACCAGTCGTGGCCGCAGGCGAGCCGTGGCAGGAACGTGGTCGGCACGCTGCTGGCGTTCCTGGTCGCTGATGTGGACGCCGAGTTCGCCCGGCTGGACGCCGCCGGCATGGAGGTGGTCATGCCGCTGGTGACCGAGCCGTGGGGGCAGCGTCGGTTCCAGGTCGCCGGGCCGGACGGACTGCTGGTCGAGGTGCTGCGGATGGTGGCGCCGGACCCGCAGTGGTTGGCCGACCACGGCCTGGCCGGATGAGCCCGGACGTGATGATCGAGACCGAGCGGCTGCGGCTGCTCCCGCTGACCCGGCAACGTGCCGAGCTGATCGTCGCCGGCGACCGCGTCGGGCAGAGCTGGTCGGCCGGCTATCCGCGCGCCGACGACCAGGACGTGGCCCGCCTGTTCCTTGTCCACGATCCCGGCGGCGAGACACTGTTCGGACCGCTGCAAATGGTGGACCGGGATACCGGGCTGGTCATCGGCGGGATCGGGTTCTTCGGGCCGCCCGACGTAGACGGTACGGTCGAGCTCGGCTACGGGGTCGCCCCGGAGGTCGAGGGACGCGGCTACACCACCGAGGCGCTACGCGGTCTGCTGGCGTGGGCGTTCGGCACCGGTCGGGTGCGTCGGGCGGTCGCGGACACCATGCACCACAACGTCGGCGCCCGGCGGGTGATGGAGAAAGCCGGTATGCGCCGCGTCGAAACACCGGAACGGGTCTGCTACTACGAGATCACCGAGATCGACATGTTCACCAGCCTCTACGGGCGGCTCGAACTGAACGCCGTGAGGCGCTGACCCGCCGGTCCGGTCATTGACCAGAAGTGCAGAATCTTCGACTGCGCGCCACGGGGTCGTGCCCGGCTGGCTGCTTTCCGCCGCGTGTCAGCGGCGGCGTCAGGACGGCGACAGCCCGGTGTCAGAGTGGTTGGCCACCGTGGATGCCATGAACGGTTCAGCGATCGCGGCCTCGGGGCTGCGGATGGCCTCGACGTCCAAGCCGGTTCGCGGTCGCGGCGGCGATTGTCCTGCTCGACGAGTGCCGGCTGCGGCTGGACGACCCGGTAGATCGGTGGCTGCCCGAACTCGCCGACCGGCAGGTGCTCAAGCGGGCCGACGGCCCGTTCCGATCGGCCCGGCCGAGAACAGGGGACTCTTCCTTGCTTACTGCCCAACTTTCGCTACACAACGTCACCCGCCGCTACGACGACCACGTGGTGCTGGACGCAGTGTCCTTCACCGTCAAGCCGGGCGAGAAGGCCGGCATCATCGGCGACAACGGCGCGGGTAAGTCCACGCTGTTGCGGCTGCTGGCCGGGGCGGACCGGCCCGACAACGGCGAGGTGAGCGTGGTCGCGCCCGGCGGCATCGGCTACCTCGCGCAATCGCTGGCGCTGCCGCCTGAGGCCACGGTCCAGGACGCGATCGACCTCGCCCTTGCCGACCTGCGCACGCTCGAGTCGCGGATGCGCGACGCCGAGACCGGACTGCGCAGCCTGGCAGGGGCGGAACTCGCGGCCGCGCTGGAGGCCTACGCCGGGCTGGTCGGCCGGTACGAGGCGCGCGGCGGGTACACGGCGGACACCCGGGTTGACATCGCGTTGCACGGGCTCGGCCTGCCAGGTCTGGACCGCACGAGGTTGCTTGGCACGCTGTCTGGCGGGGAGCGGTCGCGGCTGGCCCTGGCCGCCACCTTGGCGTCCCTGCCGGAACTGCTGTTGCTCGACGAGCCGACCAACGACCTGGACGACCAGGCCGTGGGCTGGCTGGAGGCGCACCTGCGGGCGCACCGCGGCACGGTGCTCGCGGTGACCCACGACCGGGAGTTCCTGGATCGGGTCACCACCACGATCCTGGAGGTCGGCGAGGGCAAGGTGGCGCGCTACGGCGACGGCTACGACGGATACCTCGCCGCCAAGGCCGCCGAGCGCCGGCGTCGGCTCCAGGAGTACGAGGAGTGGCGCGCCGAGCTGGCCCGCAACCGGAAGCTGGCTGCCGCGAACGCGGTCCGCCTGGACGCTATCCCGCGCAAGGCCCCGATGGCCAAGTTCGGGCACGGCGCCTTCCGGGCCCGTGGCCGCGACCACGGTGCGATGGGGCGCATCCGCAACGCCAAGGAGCGCGTCGAGCGTCTCACCGGCAACCCCGTCGCGCCGCCGCCCGACCCGCTGGTCTTCGCGGCCCGCATCACCGGCGCCGACAGCCAAGCGCCGGAAGCGGCCGCGGAACTCACCGGGATCCGCGTCGCCGACCGGCTCTACGTGCCGTCACTGCGGATCGGGGGCGCGGAACGGCTCCTGGTCACCGGCCCCAACGGAGCGGGCAAGACCACCCTCATCCGGGTACTGGCCGGGGAACTGCGTCCGGACGACGGAACGGTACGCACGCGCGGCCGGATCGGGCACCTGCGACAGCAGGAAACCCCGTGGCCGCCCAGCCTGACCGTGCCACAGGCGTTCGCCCACGGGCGGCCCGGCGGCCCGGACGAGTACACCGACGAGCTGCTCTCCCTCGGCCTGTTCCGGCCGGCCGATCTGCGGCTGCGCGTGGGCGAGCTGTCCTACGGGCAGCGGCGCCGGATCGAGCTGGCCCGCCTGGTCAGCGAACCGGTCGACCTGCTGCTGCTCGACGAGCCGACCAACCACCTCTCCCCGGCCCTGGTCGAGGAGCTGGAGGAAGCCCTGGCGCAGTACCCGGGCGCGGTAGTCATCGTCACCCACGACCGCCGCATGCGCGCCCGGTTCACCGGCACCCACCTGGAGCTGGACGCCGGCCGCGTCGCGCAGCTCGGGGAAGCCACACCTCTGGCCCACGCCTGCTAGCCGAGACCATGCGCTGGCGGGCCCCCGAGGGCGGCGAACTCGGGCACACGGCTGGCCGACCAACACACGAGACGCCGGGGTTGGGCCGCCGTTCGGTAGGCCGGGGTGATGAGGTATCCGGCTGGTGGTGGTTTGAACGCGGCAGCCAGGGCGCGGCGTGAAGCGGTCCGGCGACGGGCGGCGACCCTGTTCCAGAAGTCCAGACCGACCGCAGAGATCGCTTCTGAGCTGCGAGTTTCGAAGAAATCGGTGCGGGAGCGGTGGCGTCGGTGGATCGCTGGAGGCACGGCGGCGTTGGCCTCGGGGGGGCTAGCCAAGCTCGTCGTGTGCTCGGACGCCGCGAACGCAATAGCACCAAACGGACTGGCCGTCACGAGGCTGCAACCACGGTCGTGACCAAGTCGACGTACCGAATCCGGCCGTACTCGGCCTTTCTCGGCGCGCTCAAGGTCCGTGAGGACGTCGAGGTGGAGATCGAGATCCAGCTGGGACGCTGACCTTACGGTCAACTATGCGGTGCAGGGCGCGTTGTTCAGGGTGAAAGTCGTGGGCGGCGGCTGACTTGCCGTGGATGCGCCGTACATTCCGAACCAGGTACTGCCGCCGGGCGGGATGAGCTGGTTCCAGCGGGCGTTCGATACCGTCACAGCGGCGCTGGTCTGGACGTACGTACCGTTCCACAAGTTCGTGATCCGCTGGTCGCCGGGGAAGGTGAAGCGGACCGTCCACCCGCTGACCGGTGCGGTGCCGTTGTTGTGGACGGTCACCCTGGCCAGGAATCCGGTGTCCCACTGCGACTGCGTGGTGTACGTGACCCGGCAGGTGCTGGGCGAGGCCGTGCTCGGCGACGACGAAGACGAGCTGATTGGCGTCCCGATCGTGCACTGCACCCCGGTCGGCGTCGGGGCGGCGCAGGTGTTCAGCACTGCCGGCAGTCCGATGCCGGCCGCGGCGGGCATCGTAACCAGGGCCGTGCCGGTCACCATCGCGGGAATTGCCGCGACGGCCAGCAGTGCCGGCCAAACACGACGTTGCCGCCGCGAGCGTCCACTCATGCCCTGAGGATCCGGCGCGCATCGGCAACCGTCAAGATAGACAATTATCGAGATGTGGGAATGCGGGGTGATCCATTCGAGGGGATCCGGTGGTAAGCGACCCTCGCGTCGCTGAACGGCCGCGCCGCTGAGCTGGCCTGAAACCGCCACCCATCGGCATCGACGTCTCCGGGCACGAACCCCGTCCGGACTGGGGTGCCGTGCACGCGGTTTCGCCAGGACCGTTTATCCCGGCGGCGGTGCCCTCTGTGGGCGGCGGGAAGAGTGGGTGAGATCCTGCCAGTGATCATGGAGTTGTGACGCTTCACTGGAAGAGATCTCACCCGCGCATCACGGAACCTGAGACGAGGTTATCGCCTCACAGTACAAAGATCCGGACAGTCCCGGACGTGACTCATCTATAGGCAATGTTTACGCCGGGGAGGATGTCCCGCAGGTTGGCGGTTTGTGTGAATGCGGAGACCGACTGGGCCTCCCCGGCGTACCTGTACTGGCCATGGTGGATTCCCAAGGCTGTGTTTCCATAGAACCACGGACCGCCGCTGTCGCCATCCTCTGAAATGTCGGCGGTCATTGTGGCTGCGTTGCACAGTCTGGTCGCCTCAAAATCGGGCGCATCCAACCTAAGGCAGGTGTTTGCCTGCCTTATCGTGCCGCAGACCCCATCGCCGGTTCCGATCCCATAGTGACATGCTGTTTCGCCGACCACCGGGAATCCCACCGTGTGCACGTCGCGATACACGCTGCTATAAGCTCGGAAGCGTGGTGCGATCGACGCTGTAGCATGCCATTGCATATCGCCACGCTCGCACGTGCTGGAGGTGGGGTCACACTCGGCCGCGAAACTCAGGATCCGTTCGCTTCCATAGTGGAGGAAATTTGGGCAATGCCCCGCTGTCAACGTTCCCACCGCCGTCGTTGTGCGCACGGTAAACCCGCCAGTGCAAGACGGGCGGAAGACGTCGCCGTCGCGGGTGTTCAGCCCAGCACCACCGACCACCGTCGTTTCGGCAGTGGCGTCCGGCGGGGTCTCCTTGACGACGAGTTCGACGGGCATGCCGGCCACGTCGACGAGCCCGTCCCGCTGTGTCGGGTACGCCTCACGCACGTCTTTCGCGCCGGTAGCGGAAGCTGTAGCGACGAAGTGGTCCATGGCTGCGTCGTAGCTGACCTCATAGACGTCGGGCGACGCCACATCCAGAAACCGGCTGAGGGACGGCAGGACTTTGGTGAGATCCGCGTTGCTGTACCGACGGTCGCCAACGATACTCACCGGCAGATGGGCCAGCCCGGCTCGGGCCGCATCCATCTGCTGCGGCGAAGCCTTCT
Organism: Phytohabitans sp. LZ39; assembly: GCF_059359075.1. Classification (NCBI taxonomy): domain Bacteria; kingdom Bacillati; phylum Actinomycetota; class Actinomycetes; order Micromonosporales; family Micromonosporaceae; genus Phytohabitans; species Phytohabitans sp. LZ39. The sequence continues at coordinate 7,426 of NZ_JCADBM010000049.1, forward strand.
TGACATAGACGCGATATATTCCGTCCTCGCGGAGTTCGGCCGCCGCGATGATGCCCGGTGTGACCTCGTTGACGCGTGCCAGCGCCCGGTTCATCTCCCCAGAGCGAGCTTGGCGCGTAAGGATCGCACCGAGCGGCTCACCTGTTCGCTGGGCCAGCCTCTCCAAGTCCTGACGCTCCATTGTCTCCTGCGACGGATCGAGGAACGCTGTCATCTCGATCCTCTCGGCGCGCCCAGCAAGGCTCGCCGCGTCTCCTCCGGCAGAAAGCATCCCTGCGGCCGCCTGCGATGGCGTCGCAAGCAGACCGGCTCCCAGGATCCCAGCGACAGCCACGCCAAATAGTCGGAACTTCAAGAGTCCTCCTTTGCACGTTGCGGTAGCGAGGCCCGGATTAGGCCACGCCTCAACCGCCACCCTGCCGGACGACGATTGCAAAGCAATTGACACGAACAATTGAATGCGCGGCTCGCGAGGCGCCGCGCTCGAGCCGGCCGGTGCCTCGCCGTGAAGCGAGTCGCCATTCGGCACCAGCCGCAGCGCCGGACCGGTGGCGCCGCCGGGCGCCGGGCGCCGCGAACGTATGACGCAACTCCAGCGTCGGTCCGCTCGGCCTGTGGATGTTTATTACCTCCTCCTGGACCAAAGGGGCGCAGGCGTCAGACATCACCGGTCCCCTTCCCGCCCTAGTGCCCATCGATATGACGCCCGCCTCTGCCCAGGTCAGCATGGCGACGAGTTGTTTAGAAGCGGGTCAACGCAAAAACAACACGGGGATGACGCAGGCGCCCCGACCCGACCTGCCAATGGATCCGGATCGCGGCCCGGTGCAATCCCACGCGGCCAAGCGGCGCGACCTGCGACGGCAGGGCTCCGGCAAAGTCGATCGGCCTTGCAGAGATACCTCGAGGCAGACGGGGCGATGTCGCCGGCTTGGCCAAGCCTCGGGGCAGCGATCACTGTGGCGTGTCTGTCGCAGGACGCCACCATCGTCGTGGCCGCAGACGGCGAAGAGGGTCGCGGGTGTGCTCGGGTGGGGGCCGATACTGGGACGATGGTGCGTATTAAGTCAGTAAACTTGCATGTCGAGGACCTTTATCGAGCGGCTGGATTCTGGACGGCCGCGCTCGGCTACGAGGTGCGCAGCGGCGAGGTCGGTAACGAATCACCGGTTCTGGTGCCGAAGGATGGTGCCGCTGTGGCGATCGTGCTGGATACCGACGACGGGACGCACCTGGACCTGTCAGTCGCCGATCCGGCGGAGCAGCAGGCCGAGGTCGAGCGGCTCATCTCCCTGGGCGCTCGCCGCGTTGCGTGGGACTATGCCGACGGCGCCGACCACGTGGTGCTCCTCGACCCGGAGGGCAATCTGTTCTGCGTGGTGGTTGACGGGGGCCAATGATTGTTTCCGAGTGTGTTACCAGGTGCCGGGCAAGTTATGGCAGCGCGTGGGCAAATCGTCAGACGATGCCGAGGACGGTGAGTGGGCGGCTGCTGTCGCGGGCGTGGTAGCGGTTAGCGGCGGCGATGTTGGTGACGCCGGTGGCGCGTATAGCGCCGATGGCGGCGTTGCGGAGGGCGGCCATAACGTGTGGACCGGCGCCGGTGCGGATCTGGGAGCGGTCTTCGTCGTAGCTCACGTCGCGCCCCCAGTGCACCTTATTCTCGATGTGCCAGTGGCCACGGATCCTGTGTTGGCATCTGTGTGGCGAGCCAAGCGCCGATCACCGCGGTCAGCCGGTCCGGGTCTAGGGCCTGCAACAACCGGCGGATCATGGTCTCGGATGGGCGGCGTCCGGCATCGATGCCTAGTGCGGCCGCGGTCTCCGCCGGCAGGTCAGCGACCCATTCACCGATGGCTGTGTAGGAGCGGTAGCCGGCGATGACCGCGCATACCGCCGCGGTGACCACAACGGCCAGCGCGTGACGAACTCCGCGCCGAGCCCTTGGATCAGGCATGGTGTTCAACGCGGCGAGCAACCCGGCCGCCGACGGTGCGGCGCAGGTTCCGGCCGGTACATCCGACAATGACGAGATCAGCGACGATAGCAACGCGGGCATGGCTCACTTCGGAAAGATCGACAAGGCGTAGGAACCTCGATGATCTTCTGATCCGGTCATGCCCGCCCGGCCGTCACCAGCAAGGGCGCGTCTACACCAACCCACTCAAGCCGGACACCTCACGACTTTGCCGAGGCCCTGCCTGCGACGGCAAGTAGGAACAGTCCTGACGCTGGACCTCGGCTGGCTCGGCGCCGTGCAAATCGCGGTCGCGACGACAAGCCAACCCCGCGACCGGGCACCATCGCGGACCCGGATCAACCGGCTCGACGACTGGACCGGCATCGGGCCGCGACAGCCCCCGCCAACCGTCCGTTGTCGGGTGGTCACCAGCGCCGGTAGGTGCGATGGCGGTTGTCTGTCCGGCGGTGGTTGCCGACCAGGCGGCTGGTGGCGAACCCGCCCGCAGCCGGTCGATGTAGAGACCTTTCGGAGTCGGGGTGGCTTCGACCCCTATTTAGACAGAGATTTGAGCTACCGCGATGTCCGTCGTGGTCCAGACCGTTGCTCCCGCGGCCTCACCCGTCCGCCGTTGGTCGCGCTCACCCCTGCACGCAACCGGCCGGCAGGAAAGAGGGCGGGGTGACGGAGCTCGTGCCAGGCGGTGGTCGACGTTTGTCCACAATGCCCGTTCCCGGATCGGCGATCCGGAAAAGCAACGGGGTTGTCGTCGCCGCGTGTAACCGCCACGAGGGTATGAGCGGCGCGAGGCTCGAGATCCAGGAGAGTTTGGGCGCCATTTCAACCCTAAATCTCCTAGATCTCGAAGTCTGGTCCCGTTGGCTGGTGACACTGCGTCAGGACGGCGCAGGTGAGGCCACCCAAACCCGCTCGGGCTTGTCTCGCGGACCTGGCAGTGGACGGCCGGGGGGTTCGGCGAGCGCTGCGAGCCGCCGGCCGGGAGCGGTGCCCGCGGGAGCATACGGTCCGCAGCTGACGCGGACGTGGGCAAATATGGCTTGAAGCAACGCCACGACGAGCGGCGACCCCGACCCCGAAAGGGCTGTAGATCTGGTCGCCCTCGCGATGGCCGCTCTGATGACGCCCCTATCATCAGCCGATCAGAAGCGCCTGCACACGAGGGGTTCACCGCGCGGCTATTCGACCTAGAGGCCGGCGTCGCGGGCCTTCGCGATGGCCTCGGCCCGCGTGGTGGCGTCCAGCTTGGACAAGATCGTGGAGACGTAGTTGCGGACGGTCTTGGGGCTCAGGTGGAAGCGCTCGGAGATGGCGGTGTTGGTGTAGCCGGCGGCGAGCAGCTCCAGGATCTCGTGTTCGCGGCTGGTCAGCGCCGGAAACAGCGGCGCGGGCGCGGGGCGGGCGCCGGCCAGGTGGTTGGTGACGTGCTGGGCTGCGGCGGAGCTGAAGATGGCCTCGCCCGCCGCGGCCGCGTGCACTGCCCGCAGGATCTCCTCGCGGTCGGCGCCCTTCACCAGGTATCCGCGCGCGCCGGCCCGGATCGCGGCGAGCACCGAGGCGCTGTCGTCGAACATCGTCACCACCAGCACGTTGACCTCCGGCGACGCGGTCAGGATGCGCCGGGTGGCCTCGACGCCGTTGAGGCCGGGCATGGTGAGGTCCATCAGCACCACGTCGGGCCGGAGATCGCCGGCGAGGGTAACGGCCTCGTCGCCGCTGCCCGCCTCGCCGACCAGCTCGACGCCTGGGTCGGAGCCGAGCACGGCGCGCAGCCCGTACCGGAACATGGGGTGGTCGTCGGCGAGCAGGATCCTGATCACAGGCTCAGTCTCCCTCCGGGTGGGTGCGCAGCGGCAGCCGCGCCGTGACCGTGGTGCCGCGCGACGACGAGTCGACGGTGAGCGTGCCGCCCAGCTCTTCGGCCCGCTCGCGCATCGAGGCCAGGCCCACGCCCGCGGGCGTGGAGCCGATCCCGCGCCCGTCGTCCACAACGGACACGGTGAGTGCGGCGCCGTCGACGGCCAGCGACACCACGCAGGTTCCGGCGCCGGCGTGCCGCACCACGTTGGTGAGCGCCTCTTGGACGATGCGGTACACCGCGACCTCGACGGCGGCGGGCAGGTCGGGCAGTGGCGGCACTTCCGCGGTGACGTCGAGCCCCTGCGGCCGGTACCGCTCGCGGAGGTCGCCCAGCGCCGCCGCCAGCCCCAGCTCGTCGAGCACGGGCGGGCGGAGCTGGCGGGCGAGGCGGCGTACCTCGTCGAGGGTCTGCCGGCTGTGCGCGGTGAGGTCGCGCAGCAGCCCGTCGGCGGCGGCCGGGTCGGTGGCGAGCAGGGAGCGGGCCGCCTCGATGGTGAGCGCCTGCCCGCTGAGTGCCGGGCCGAGCGAGTCGTGCAGGTCGCGGCGGATGCGGCGGCGCTCCTCCTCGCGGGCGGCGACGAGGTCTTCGCGGGTGCGCTGGAGGTCGCCGGCGAGCTGGCGGGTGCGGGCCGACTCCTGGGCGGCGTACAGCGCGGCGCCGCTTTGCCCGGCCAGATCGGCGAGCAGCCGCCGGTCGCCGGCCGAGAGTTGCCCGCCGACGACGAGGTCGCCCACCGTCTCGCCCCGGTGCTGGAGCGGGAACCGCTCGGCCCCGGCGGGCGCGACACCACGGGAGGCGACGACGCCGCCGTCGACGTCGACAGCCACGTAGGGAGCCTTCAGCGCCCGCGCCACCGCTTCCACGATCGCCGGCGCCACCGCTTCCGGCCGCACCACACCGGCCAGCTGGCGGCCGAGGCGGGACAGCACGCCGTACGGGTCGTGCCGCTCGCCGTACACCAGTCTGTTGACGCGGCGCTGCACCTGCTCGCGCAGCGGGCTGAACGCGACGGCGACCAGCCCGGTCGCCACCAGCGGGAGCGCGACCGGCCCGCCGCCCCGCCACAGCGCGCCCACGCCGCCCACCACGAGCGCGTACGTGCCGACGACGAACGCGGTCAGTACCCCGTACACCAGCGTGCGACTGATCACCACGTCGATGTCGAAGAGCCGGTGCCGCACGATCGCGACGGCGATGGCCGCGGGCAGGGCGGCGGCCATGGCGTAGGAGACGGCCATGAGGCCGGTGTACACCGCGAGGCCACGCTGCGTCGCCTCGTCCTGCACCGCGCCGAGCGGTGTGGCGACGAGTGCCACGTTGTACGCGAAGCGGAGCGCCACCGCGCACAGCACCCACCGGATCTGGAGGCGCTCGACAGGGCCGGAGACGCGCGCGTACCGGTACACCTGAGCCGCGACGCAGCTGCCGAAGAGCAGCAACAGCAGGGCAGCCGGGACCGGACCCTCCCCTGTGGAGTCGAACGCCACGACGGCCGCGAGCCACAGCGCCCAACCCACCGCCAACCACCGGCTCCACTGTGGAACGAAGCGACCGTCCGGGAAGACGTATGCCAGCGGGAAGAGCGCGATCCACGCCACGCCCTGGGCCAGCGCGAGGGGGTCGGCGACCGCCGGGTACAGCTCGCCCACCACCAGCGGCACCCCGCCGCCGGCGGTGGCGAAGAGGACGAGCACGAAGACGAGGTACAGCCGGAACCACGACAGCGCACCGCGCAGGACGAACCACGCCGCCACCACGCTCGCCGCGACAAGCAGCAGCTCCAGGAGGATGAAGTAGCCGGCGAACCAGCCGACCGGCACACCCCACCCGGCCAGCACGGCGCGCAGCTGGCCCGCCGTCCAGGCGCCGTCCGGCGCCACCCACAGCGGGAGCAGCTCACCCGCGTGCGTGGCCCACAGCACCAGCCCGGCGGCGAAGAGCGCGAGCAGCACGCCAGTGGCGGCGAGCACGACCGCGCGACCGATGCGCAGCGTGTGCACACCGGTCGCCGCGTCGGCGGTTTCGACGGTCACGGCCTACTCACACCGAGGACGGTACGCGGCGGCGGAGCAGCCCGACCCCCAACACGACCCAGAAGAGCGCGACCATGAACGGCGGCAGCCCCCGGGTCGCCACGTCGAGTACGAGCAGCGCGCCGGCGAGGATGGCGACGACCAGCCCGGCCCGCCGCAGCAGCCCGCTGGTGCGCAGCGCGACCGCGGTGAGGATGGTGGCGACGGTTGCCGCCCAGATCGAGGCGTAGCTGGCCACGAGCGAGGCCTCGTACGCTGCGTTGTCGCCCAGGCGGGCCTCACCGAAGCCGGCGGCGACCTCGCTCAGCACCAGGTTGGCGAGGATGGCGACCGCCGCGACGGCGACAAAGACCTGCGAGGCGGTGGCGAGCCGGCCGCGCAGGAGGCGGTTGAGCGGGTAGAGGGCGGAGAGGCCGAGGAGCACGGCGATCGCGTACACCGGCCACATCAGCGCCCACCCGACCCGGATCCCGTCCATCTGGTCCGGGGTGAGGTCGGCGGAGTCGCTCACCCCGGTGCCCGACATCGTCGCGACGACGGCGACGAGCCAGGCGACGAAGGCCAGCGGCGAGAGGGCGAGCTTCCAGGCCGGCCGCCGGATCGCGGCGGTGGTATCGGTGGCGGTGGTCGATTCGAGCAACATGGTGGTCTCCAAAAGCGCGGTGGCTGTTGGAGATCACGCTCCCGATCCCACCGTCCCGGGCACCAGGGACGCCAGGTCCTCTTCTGCCCGGCCCACGATCCGCCGCATTGGCAATGCCCCGGTCATCACCGCTGGCGCTCGCCGTCGGGCAGGATGGCCTCGCCCGCGGCCGCGGCGAGCTGGAAGCGTTCCAGGCCTGGATGTCCGGACGCCATTCCCACAGCAGCCTCGCATTCTGGTCGCTCGTCATCGAGGAGACATTCGGCGCCGGGACAACGCGACAACCCATAGTCACTGACGACGACCACCAGTTGGCCATCGCCAAACTCTGCCTGCTCCTTCGCGAGTTCCTCGGGCTGTCCACGAACGATCGCCGGTGAAGGCATCGCATCCCGCGCGCGGTCAGCGGCCCACCAGCGCGACCTGCGGCCACTTGAGCCGTATCTGCGGGGCCAGCGGCTCGCTGTCGGTGTATCAAGCCGTGTCATGCTGTGCGAGTCTTCGCATCGCCCGCCGCAGGTAGGCATCGACCTCGGTCCGCCGGTAGCCACGCGGCCGCTTGTCGAACGCCGGGCCGGCGACCAGCTCCTCCCTTACCGCCAGGCGCGAAGCCGCGCCATCAGGCGACATGGCTGCCTCGACGCGCCGTACCAGCGGGTCGACCTGGCCGATGTCATAGCCGTACAACACGACCTCGAACCCGGGCGCGACCCGCGGTGTCAGATCCTGCCGCTCGACAACCCGATGCCGTCCATCGGAGTACCCCGCGACCGCCGCCACCAGATCTGGCGAGCCGACGTCCGGAACCATCAGCGTGCCACCGTCCCCGCCCGGCCCGCCGTCCCTCAACTCGACGCGTAGCGCGGGCCGGGCCAGCCCGGCCTGCCAGGTGCCAGCGAGCCTGAGCGCATCGACGGCGTGCCACGGCACGTAAACATAAGTGCGGACGCGCCGGCCCTGCCGAGCCACCACATGTATATGCAGGCCGTCAAGCCCCACGCGCAGCACCGGCGGCTCAGGGAGCCGGTAGTTTCGCAACCGAATCGGCATCGCGAGCGTCACCGCCGCGAGCAAGACACCCAAGCCCCCGCCGTACGCCACACCAGAGGCACCCCCGACCACGGAACCTATGAGACAACCGAACCCCACGCCGGCGATCGCCGCCCCGCCGAACCAATGCGGCCACGAGATAGGCGCAACGTCGTTACCGCCGAACTCGATACCACCATGAGGCAGGGAGCGATCGACCACCAAAGCAGCGTAACCACAGCCGCCTAGCTGGACGAAAACTCCTCATCCGCCGTGCAGCTCGATACGACAGGCACCGTTGTGGACCACTGCCCGGGACGGTGCGGGTACGCGTCCCGCGTGAGCACCTGGTGGCGATCAGCGGCGTCGCGCTCCTACCATCCGCGGCGACGGCACCCCTCCTCGGCCTGGTGAACGTCCGGCTCTTCAACGATGCTGACCGCCCCGGCCACCTGCTGATGGACACCCTCGGCCTGCATGCCCTCGGGCTACCCGACGTACAGGATCTTTCGGGGTCAGGGTCGCCGCTCGTCGTGGCGTTGCTTCAAGGCATATGTTGCCCATGTCCGCGTCAGTGGCGGACCGTATGCTCCCGCGGGCACCGCTCCCGGCCGGCGGCTCGCAGCGCTCGCCGAAATCCCCGGCCGTCCACTGCCAGCTCCGCGGGACAAGCCCCGCCGGGGTCTTCGCGGAGCCTACCTGCGCCATCCTGACGCAGCGTCACCAGCCAAACGGGCCAGACTTCGAGATCTAGGAGACTTTAGGGTTGAACTAGCGCCCCAACTCTCCTAGATGTACTGCCCACGGACGTTGGTGACACGGGGATCTTGATTGGGTGAGGACCTCCTCGGTAGGTGTGGAGCTACCACAACAGCCGCACCATCCGAGGGAGGTCCTCGTGCCCCACCGT